>RFYI01000029.1 GCA_009921165.1 Actinomycetota bacterium
TCTCACATAACCTGAAGGGCCAAAAGCTTCTCCAGGAACAAGAGCAACTTCGGCAGCATCAAGCATGTAATCACAAAGTTCAAGACTGGTTTCAATCTTCTTGCCACCCCACTCCTTGCCCAACAACCCAGTCACATCTGAATAAACATAGAAAGCACCCTGAGGTGTCGGAGCAATCCAACCAGGGATCTTGTTTAGTTCATCAACAGCAACGAGCCTTCTTCTGTTGAAGGCTTCTCTCATGGCAAGAACTTCATCTTGAGGACCAGTTAGAGCAGCGATAGCTGCTCGTTGGCTGATGTTAGAAACGTTTGAAGATAAATGTGATTGCAGGTTACCTGCTGCCTTTATGGCATCCAGTGGTCCTGCCATCCAGCCCAAACGCCAACCGGTCATGGCGTAGGTCTTAGCAACACCGTTGACCATAATGGTTCTATCAATGAGCTCAGGAACAACTTCAGTAATTGAATAAGCCTTCAAACCGTCATATGTGAGGTTCTGGTAGATCTCATCGGTAATAATCCAAAGACCATGTTCATAAGCCCACTTGCCAATAGCTTCAACTTCTTCTCTCGAGTGAACAGAACCTGTTGGGTTAGAAGGAGATACGAATAGTAGAACTTTGGTTCTAGGTGTTCTAGCTGCTTCTAATTGGTCAACAGTTACTAAATAGTTCTGGTCGCTGCCAGAGAAGATTTCAACTGGAACTCCACCAGCTAGGTGAATAGCCTCAGGGTAAGTTGTCCAGAACGGAGTTGGCACTAATACTTCATCGCCTGGATCTAAAAGTGTTGCGAATGCTTGGTAAACAGCTTGCTTACCACCGTTTGTGACAACTACCTGCGCTGCAGTTATTTCAGTTCCTGAATCACGCTTTGTCTTATCAGCAATTGCTTCACGAAGTTCTGGTAAACCAACGGCAGGTGTGTATCGGTGGTTCTTAGGATCTCTCGCCGCTATGACAGCAGCCTCCACGATGTGAGCTGGGGTGGGGAAGTCTGGCTCACCGGCAGCATAAGAGATAACGGGCTTACCAGCAGCCTGCAAAGCTTTAGCTTTGCCATCTACTTTTAGAGTGGCTGACTCTGCAATAGAGCCAATTCGATGAGAGATTCTTGGGAATTCGTTCATTACTCCAGCCTACCGAAGCCACTAGTTGTTAGGAGTATGGTGATTAGTTGTGAACGCAATATTGCCTGGCTTTCTAACTGGATTTTCTCTAATAGTCGCTATCGGGGCTCAAAATGCTTTTATCCTCAGACAAGGACTGACTAGGCGTTATGTTTTTCTAATTGTCACAATATGCGCCTTGAGTGATGCGCTACTGATTTCACTTGGAACATTTGGTTTAGGTGCTTTGATTCAGGCTATTCCCCACCTACTGGATATCATTCGTTGGTTGGGGGTAGCTTACTTGGTTTGGTTTGGATCAACGGCCGTAAGAAAAGCTCTAATGACTAACTCGCTAACTGTCGCTGATGAAACTCAGGTCTCCCTCAAGAAGACACTTTTACTAACCCTAGGTTTTACTTTCCTCAACCCTCACGTTTACTTGGACACAGTTATTTTGGTTGGTGGTGTTGCGAATCAGTTCGGTGAAAACAAATGGTTCTTTGCTCTTGGTGCCATCGCTGCGAGTTTGACTTGGTTCTTTAGCTTGGGGTTAGCCGCTTCTAAACTGGCCGTCGTGATGGCTAAGCCAATCTTCTGGAAGATCCTAGATATCTTTATTGCGGCTGTAATGTTCAGTCTGGCAATCAATCTAGCGGCTGGTGAATTGAACTAAAACCCGATCAGGTTAGGTTCTGGAACCAAAGTAATGCCGAACTTATTGGCAACCTGGGTCTGAATGTATCTAGCTAGTTCAGTTACTTCTTTAGCGCTAGCTCCGCCTCTATTAGTTATGGCTAGCGCATGCTTTGAGGACAAGGCTGCCTTGGATCCAGGCAAAGAAAACCCTTTAGCCAAACCGGCATTCTCGATAAGCCAGGCAGCTGAAAGTTTTACTGTCGCTCCGTCGTCTTCAGCGGTTGGCCAATTAGGTGCATCTGAGGGAAGTGTTCTTGCAAAATGTTCGCTCACGATTGGGTTGGTAAAGAAAGAACCGCAAGACCAGGTATCGTGATCGCTATCGTTTAGCAGCATGCCTTTGGATGCCCTGAGCACTAACACTTCTTGAACTCTTGATTCCAACAGTGCTATGTGCTCTGCCGGCAAATCAGTTTCAAACTTGAATTCAACCCAAGTGATGATTCCCTGTTTTCCTCTTTTGAATATGCTGTCTCGATAGCCAAAATCACAGTCAGCCTTAGACATCAACTGAACTTCTTCAGTTTGATAATCAAGAAACTCTAGTTGATGAAAGGTAAGCGATAGCTCTTGACCATAGGCACCGATGTTCTGCACTGGTGCTGCCCCAACTGTGCCGGGTATACCGGCAAGTGATTCAATACCTGGCCAACCAGATTTAGCGGCATGAATGACAAAATCACTCCAGTTCTCTCCGGCTTGAACTCGAATGATTCCTTGACCAACATGCTCAACCCCGAGGTTACTAACCTTTATGACTTCTAAGCCTGGTAGCTCATCACTAGCAACAAGATTTGAACCTCCACCTAGAACAAGAAAGTTTTCTGTTCTATGCCAAACATCTTTAGCGATAGCGATTAACTCATCACGACTTTTAGCAATATGAATAGCCTCAGGAACACCACCAACATGAATGGTAGTTAGTGAACTTAAGGCTTGGGTCATAGCTTCACAACTGCTTGGGCTTTACCCAAGACAGCAAGTTCATTACTGACGGCAGTTAGATCAATACGGACTGTTTTAGCTTCTAGATCAATTGCACCGATCTTGCCAAGGACAGTAACAAGCGAACCTTCGTTAGGAGCAACAAATACCGGCTTAGTGAAGCGAACTCCGTAGTCAATAACTTTTCCAGCATCGCCTACCCAGTTGACCGCTACCTGAACAGCGGCTCCCATGGTTAACATACCGTGCGCTAAAACACCATCCAAACCAACAGACTTAGCAAAATCATCACGGTAGTGAATTGGGTTGAAATCCCCTGAAGCTCCTGCGTATCTAACAAGAGAGTCTCTCGTAAAAGTGAAAGACTCTGACCCGATTTCTTGACCGACTTCTAAAGCAAGGATATCAATGTGTGTCATTCGCCACCCCTAACCACAAGCGTGCTGATTGCAGTGCAGACCAAGATTTTGTTCCTGTCAAAAATTTCTGTCTTGAAAGTAATCATCGAATGAGCACCCAAAGACTTTACTGAATCAACTTCCAAAATTGAAGTAAGTTCATCCCAAGCAACTATTGGTCTCACGTGAACGAATCTTTGATCTCCATGAACCACTCTAGAGAAATCAATATCGGCTTCTGGATCTGACAGAACTGCGTTCAGTGAGCGCTCTTGGATTAGGACTGCAAATGTAGGGGGTGCAACAACATCAGGATAGCCCGCAGCCTGAGCCGCGAATAAATCATGATTGATTGGATTAGTTGAGAAAACAGCATGAGCAAACTCACGGATCTTCTCGCGACCAACTAGATAAGGCGCTGTTTCAGGATATTTCTTGCCCTGGACGTTTGGATTTACCACAAGTAAAGTTTCGCAGGTTAATTAGAAATTAGATTGCTTTAGGGCAACTGGTAGCGGAGGCGGGACTTGAACCCGCGACACCACGATTATGAGTCGTGTGCTCTAACCACCTGAGCTACCCCGCCGCAGAGCCCCGAGACAGGATTGAACTGTCGACCCCTTCCTTACCATGGAAGTGCTCTACCACTGAGCTATCGGGGCGTGACCTACCAAGAAATACAGCACAGGCACTAGTCGAGATTACCACCTGGCATAAGTCTCAAGCAAACCTTAGAAGGAGGCTGGTAATCGCCAAATGTTGATTGAGAGAGCATCCCCTGGCAGAATGGCGCTCTTGCCATCGACCTTGATCTTGGCTCCACCAAAGAGATTCTCAGCCTGTATTAGACCCTTCACGGCATCTAAAGGAATGCTCGCATTAGTGTTTGAACCCCTTGAGGCGACTACCAAAATGGTCTGTTTCTTGTTCTCTCTAACATATGCAATGAGTTCATCAGAAACATAAACAAAGCGCATGGAACCGTCATGCAAAGCTGTGTTTTCTTTCCGAATCTTTGCAAAAGCTTTGTAGTTCACGAGCATGGTTCTATCGTTTGGCCGCTCATTATTCCAAGGGATTGGAGTTCTTGACTCTTCACCGTTAGTGCCGTCAAGACCAAATTCATCTCCAGCCCAGATCACGGGCATACCGGGGAAAGTAAATTGCATTCCGGCAGCCACTCGTTGGGCTCCAGGAATAGTGAATGTTTTGAACCTAGGGATGTCATGGGTATCCAAAGGATTCATATTATGTAATCGAACATGCCACGGGAATCCTGCCGCGAAATCAAGATGCTGTTTCACCATCTCAAAGCCAGATATTTTGGTTCGACCAATGCCGAGGAAGCCTGCTTCAGCTTTCACCTGGGTGTTATAGAACCAACGCCAAACCGGTTTGGTGAAGTTGTAATAGGTCATTGCCCCATGCCAACCTTCACCCTGAATTTGGTACGCGGCATCTCCCGTGTATTCACCGAGCAAGATTGTGTTTGGGTTTATCTTCTGCATCGACTCACGAATAAGAACCTGAAGTTCCATATACATGTCTTCTTCACGAATACGGCCGGTCATGTTCGACACATCGATACGCCAACCATCCATGTTGAAAGGTTTCTTTATCCATCTGGCCACAATTGATTTAGACCCTGAGATAAATCTCTTTCTCAACTCAGTTGAATTCCAATTGAATTTAGGAAGTGAAGGAACACCAAACCAAGCATCGTAATCTTTGTTCTTATTGCTGAAGTAATAGAACTCCGATTCCTTAGCTCCCGGTTTCTTATATGCAGCCTTGAACCATTCGTGAGCATTACCCGAGTGGTTACTTGTTAGATCCCCAATCACTTTCAAACCCTTTTTATGGGCAGCTTCGACCAGTTCAATCAAAGCTTTGTCTCCCCCTAAGAGCGGATCAACTTCATCAAAACTACTTGCGTCATATCTGTGATTGGATCGAGCAGGGAACACGGGCGTTAGATAAATTAGAGTCACACCTAGTTCCTTTAGATGATCTAGATGCTCTGTGATTCCATAGATGTCGCCACCGAAGAATTGCTCACTTGTTCCAATCCCAGAGGCTGTGACTTTCTCTCCCCAAACTTTAGGGATTGCCCAAGTTGGAGTCTTGTGTTTGTCAGCATGAGCAGACCTACCAAAGCGATCAGGGAAAATCTGATACATCACCGCACTCTTACCCCAATCCGGAGCAGAGGAGAAGGTGTTGATTCTGAAGTCCTCAATATCGGGTTGCTCCAGGATTGATAGGCCTCTGGCATTCAACCAATAACTAGAGCCATCAGTGAGCTCAATAAACCAGCGATAGCTCATATATGGGTTATGCATGACGATTACCGCTTCAAACCAAGACCAGCCGTCTTTATTAGCAACTAACTTCGCTGGTGGAGTTGGAAAGGCTTCACCTGATTCACTAAAGCGCACACGAACTGATTTCACTTTGCCTAACGCATTGTGAATTCGGATACGAAGCTTTACTTTTTCAAGCAGCTGAGGCTTTTGATTCGGAACATACAGTGCGGACCCATCGTGATGCGGCCAAAGCGCACGAGAAACGCTATCGAGTTTAGTTACCATAACTAAAGGCTTATTAGCCCTTTACTGAACCAGCGGTCAGACCACCGATGATGTAACGCTGCAAAGTCATGAACACGATAATAATCGGGACGGAGGCCAACAACGAACCAGCTGCGAATGGACCCCAGTTAGCGTTGTATTGCCCACCAATAAAGCCTTGGAGACCAACTGCCACTGTTCTGCTCTCGTTTTCTGGAAGGAACATACGAGCCAAAATAAATTCATTGAACAGGCCTATAAAGGACAACAGAGTCACTACCGACAAGATAGGCATGGCTAGAGGGACAAAGATTTGCCAATAGGTCTGCATCGCAGATGCTCCGTCAACCTTGGCTGCTTCATCTAGTTCCAGAGGAATCGAGTCAACAAATCCCTTCATCAACCAGATGTTCACACCCATTGAGCCACCAAGATAAACCAGAACCAGACCGCCCAAAGTTCCAAGTCCCCATTGTGGAGCAAACACAAAAACTCGCTCCATGATCACGTAAATAGCGCTAAGAGCAAGAACCGATGGAAACATCTGAACTAGCAATAACGCTTGTAAACCGGTTCGCTTACCCTTGAAACGAAGGCGGCTAAAGGCGAAAGCAGACGCCGCGCCGATGAATACCGACAGCAGCGAAACGGCACCAGCAATAAGAGCCGAGTTTTTCATCCACAACAAGAATGGAATCTTAGGATCGGTGAAGAGCATGGTGAAGTTATCCAACACGAAAGAACTTGGCACGAAAGATGTCGATTGCAAGCTCTGGTCAGAACTGAAAGATGCTAACACCACAAGATAGAGCGGGAAAATAGCAAAAACAGTTCCTAAAAGACCAACGATGTGGCGCCAGGAGTTTTGTCGAAACCAATGGAAAAATGTCATGCGAAGTCATCCAATACTTTAGATTTTCTAATTCCATACATCGACATTGAGGCAACGATGATGAAAATTACTACCGAAATGGCACTTGCCAAACCGTAATTCTGAATTGTTGTATCGAACGCCAACTTATAGGTGTAGCTGATCAAAATATCAGTCGCACCGGCAACACTTCCGAATTCGAATGACGGCCCTCCTCCGGTCAACAGATAAATAATGTTGAAATTGTTGAAGTTGAATGCGAACGATGCTACCAGCAGCGGAGTGAGCATGCGCAGCAACAATGGCAACGTGATGAGACGGAAAATTTGCCTTGGGTTAGCTCCATCAATGGAAGCAGATTCTGCTAGTTCTTTGGGAATTGCTTGGAGAGAACCTGAGGCAATCAGATAGAAATAGGGGAATCCTAGCCAAAGGTTGACAAGCAGAACCGATACTTTTGCGAGCCATTCGTCATGTAACCAGGGAACGCTGATATTCAGGATTCCGTTAATAGCTCCATTATCATCTAGCATTCCACCCCAGATTAAAATTGACATGATGGAAGGCATTGCGTACGGCAAAATCATCAGTGACCGATAAATGCCTCGTCCTCTGATCTTTTTATCCATCGCAACTGCAACTAACAGGCCAAGTGCGAACTGGGTTATCACTGTTAGAAAGGCAAACGCAATGGTCCAAATGAATACTTTTATCAGTGGTTCACGAATACGCGTGTCATTGAATAAGCTTGTGAAATTATCAAACCAAACCCCTTGACGCCAGCCTGGTTCTAGGAAATCTTTAGGTTTCTTGGCATTTCGGTAGTTACCTTTACCGTCGTCTGTGTATACGGCTCCACTAAGCACGTTGGTGAAGGTATCTGATTTCTTGTCATACTGGATGTTCTTGATCTGAACTATTGCATAACCGAAGTTAGTACCTGGCTTGGGTAAGGTTTCTATTCCTATGAAGTAAGGTGCAGGTTTGCTGTAAGTCAAACGGACATTACCGATTTCATTGGAATACTTTGAAATTTGCTCACTAGTGAATTTCTTGAAGTTCTTAGCCCCAATCCCAACACCGCTGCCGTCCTTGACTATGTCAACAGGAGGAACTCTTATGTATTCATCCTTGGTGGCTAAGAAATAGTTGTAAACGGTCATACTTTGATTTACTGAACCTTCAAACATTCCTTTTATAGGTGAGCCTAATTTCAGGAAGTAATTGGTTTCATACTTAAACTTGAGAGAAGGGATGTCTTCAAGCATTGAGGAGATCTCAGCTTTGCTGAAAGCTGTGAAATCTTTTGTCGAAACAGCTGTGTAATTTTCTTCTTCTAAAGTCACATCTGCGTCTGTTAATGGGGTGAATGAGGACGGAGTAGCTAAGAAATAAGCGTATTGACTATCCATCCAGGTGTCAGTGGCTAGCACAGCAAGATTGGTTTTGTCACCATTTAGATAGCCAAGGACTGAGTCGAACTTAGCGGTAACGCCGGGGGCTGCGCCTTCAACTTCTTTCTCAATGCTACCTAAGACAGCAATGTTACTTTTTTTACCGTCATAGTAGCCGATCACGACATCGTATGCGGTGTTGTTTTTATCTGGTACTACTCCTTGATCATCGATTGTCGAAATCGATGCCTCTTTGGAAAGCATGTTTCCGGTCTGATATTTGAAGACAGACATCGACAGAGTAAAGACCATTGGAACTATTACAAATGCAATCAGGAACATGATTCCCGGTGCGAAGAACTTTAGTGGTACGGAGATGTTTGTTAGGTAAGCGAATGCAATCATCAAAATGCAAACAGCTAGGAAGATGGCGATGTTTGTGTCTCCGGTGCCAAAAGCCGACAGCATCAAATATCCGAGCATGGACTCGGCCAATGTCACGAAAATTAGTTTCGCGATGACCGCGTAAACATTGCCTTTGAAAATTCTCAACTACTGCTCCTGGTTCGACCCTAAGAAAATCTTAGGCGGACATGCACTTTGTTTATTGAAGCTCTCACAAGAATTGGTGGGGAGTTTGGCACTCCCCACCAATTCTTGTGAGATAACTTATCTATCTACTATTTAGATCCTGCAACTACGTTAGCCTTCAGCAAGGTGCTTAGGTTAGCTGTTACTGTCGTCAGGTTCTCGCCATTCATGGCTACTCTGTACCAGTAGTTTCCTGCTAGTGACCACCATGAGTTACCTCCGGTGCCGTCTAGGTAGCTACCAATCTGAGGAATAGAAGCTAGACCAGCAGCATTAGCGAATGCCTTCTGGAATGAGTTACCGAACTTAGATGCCTTAGCGTTAGCGTGAGGACGTCTTTCGATCTTCTGGTAATCTCTCTGACCCGCACGTGAACCGAAGTAGTTCAACAATGACTTAGCTGCAGCAAGGTTGCCCTTCTTGTCAGCAAATGAGGTTAGAAGAGCACCTGAAACTGATCCAAATGCGTTTCCGTAAGTTCCTGCAGTGATACCAGGTACTGGCTGAGCTGTAGCAACGATAGATGTGGCTACTAGGTCAGACTGCCAGTTTCCTAGGATTGCGTAAGGAATCTTTCCAGCTTTGAAATCTGATTCACACTTAACGCCAGCAGCGTCCCAAGGTGAGTAGAAACCATTGCTCTTCCAGTTTGCGCCATCAGCGGTCAAGACGTATGTCTTTAGGTTGTTGACGAAGTTAGCCTGGATAGGGTCACCTGAAGCAGCTGCCTTACCTGGCTTTGACAAGGTTAGGTCAACTTTTCCAGCCTTCATGCGGTATGGCTGCATTCCTAGAGCTGAGTAAACTGACATGCCACCCCACTCAGTTCCACCACCAAGGATACATAGACCAGCAGTTAGGTTCTTTGAATCCTTGTTTGCGAAGTAGTAGTCAACCATTGCACCGAAAGTAGCAGGCTTTGGAACACCAGTGTTACGCACCATAGCAACGTTGTTCACGTCTAGTGGGACACCGTAAAGCTTGCCCTTGTATGAAAGGTCACCAATCTGGTTAGCTGTGTAGTCTGCCTTGATAGCAGCTGGAAGTGTCAAAGCGGCAAGCTTGCCGTTCTTTACACCTGATGGCACCCAGTCGTTAGGGCCAAGAACGATGTCTGGACCTGATGCGTCGGTTGCGTTGTCAAGTGCAGCTTTTAGGGCGTCGAAGTCAGCCTGAGGCTTGACATCGATAACGTAACCGTCAACAAAGTCACCAGCATCCTGATCTTCTACAGCGCCGAACAATTCCTGCAAGTGTGGGCCACGAGTTTCGTCTGCCCAGACAGTTAGTGTCTTAGTCGCTGCGTGAGCAGGAGTCAGTGCAACTCCACCTAGCGCAACGCCTACGACAGCGAGCATTGCTGCCCGCTTCTTATTCATTGAAAACATTTACTCTCCATATCGATATTGAGTTAGCACGGTTTTGTGCTGATACAAGTAAGCCAAAGAACTACCTAAATAGTCAAATGTGAAATCGCTTTCACGATAACAGTATCGTAAAGATATTGACCCCTCCACATTTACAAACGGCTACATCCTAGTTATTACCTGGTCTTTCAGGAATTTGTGCAAAACCCGAGCGCTTCCTAGGTAAAAATTTCTGTAAAAAATACCTTTTTTATGGAAACGATTACGGATTGGTAAATATCGGCATTTCTTGCCCGGCTTTGTCGTATTTTGGAAGTTATGTCTATGCCTACAACAGAAATATTGTCCAAAACCCGCAAAGATGCGGAATGGTGGAGAACCAGTGTTATCTACCAGATCTACCCTCGATCCTTTGCCGATGGCAATGGCGATGGCATGGGAGACCTCCAAGGAGTCACTGGCCGCCTGGAATCCCTTGCAGAGCTTGGGGTCGACGCTATTTGGTTCAGCCCGTTCTTCAAGTCTCCGCAGAAGGACGCCGGCTACGATGTTTCCGATTACAAGGACATTGATCCATTATTTGGAACTCTTGCGGATTTCGATGCCTTGGTCGCCAAGGCGAAGTCTTTAGGGTTAAGAATCATCGTTGATTTGGTCCCCAACCACTCCAGCGATCAGCATGTCTGGTTCCAAGCAGCTCTGAACTCAGCTCCTGGCTCTGCAGAGCGAAACCGCTATGTGTTCCGAGATGGCAAAGGCGAAAATGGCGAACTGCCTCCTAATAACTGGGAATCAGTGTTCGGGGGCCAAGCCTGGACCAGAATCAACGAAGCTGATGGCAAGCCTGGTCAGTGGTATTTACACATCTTTGATGCAACCCAACCGGACTTCAACTGGCAGAACGAAGAAGTGAGAGTTGAGTTTGATTCCGTTCTTCGCTTCTGGTTAGACAGAGGTGCTGCAGGTTTCCGTATTGACGTCGCCCACGGCATGATCAAGGTCGATGGATTGCCTGATGTTGTTCATCACTCATCAACAATGTCTGGTCAAGATTCACCTGATGATGTAAAGACAGAAGAAACTGAAGATCAACTTATTGCTCGCCTTGAAATCGAGAACCCCTTCTGGGGTCAGCCAGGTGTCCACGAAATTAACAAGCGCTTCAGGAAAATTCTTGATGAGTATGACGAGAGAGTAATGTGTGGTGAAGCTTGGGTGCACCCAATTTCTCGCATGGCTCGTTGGGTCCGACCTGGTGAATACCACCAAACATTTAACTTCGGTTACCTTGAGACTCCTTGGAACAAGGAAAAACTGCACGCCGTCGTTACTGAATCTCTAAGTGCTTTTGGTGGTGTTGACGCTCCATCAACTTGGGTACTTTCAAACCATGACGTAATCAGGCATGCAACACGAATGGGCTATGACAACATTCCTCGTCAAGGTGATGGTGTTGGTCCTAACTACCAACAACCAGATGAAGCCAAAGGCCAAAGAAGAGCAAGAGCAGCATCAGCGTTCATGCTAGGCCTTCCTGGAGGTGCTTACATCTACCAAGGTGAAGAACTTGGTCTACCGGAACACACCACCCTTGAGAACAAGTACCGTGAAGATCCAACTTTCTTTAGAACCAATGGTGAAAGAGTTGGCCGTGATGGTTGCCGAGTTCCACTTCCTTGGGAAGCAGGAGCAAATGACTCTAATGGTTTCTCAACCACCGGTAAGTCTTGGCTACCGCAGCCTGAGTCATACAGACGCTACGCACGCAGTGCTCAAGAAGGTGTTGCTGGTTCAACACTTGAGCTATACAAGCGTCTTCTGAAAGAACGTAAACAGTACGACATGGGTAATGGTGAGTTCCGTTGGGCTCCTGAATTCATGGATGAATCATCCCTTGCATATATCAACAACGGCATCTTGGTGCTCTCGAACTTCAATGGTGACCCAGTAATCATCCCTGCTGGTGAGATCCTTGCAACAACTCAGCATGATCTAACTATTGAAGGTGAACTAGAGCACGACAACACAGTTTGGATAAAGTTGTAAACAAGAAAGCGGTTATCTGAATAGGGCTCAGTCGTAAAAGACTGGGTCCTATTTCATTTGTAACTTCAAGTATTTAGAATTTTCTTGATTCGCTCCAGCGATATTGGCTCAGCTGTTCCAAGGCGTTGTGCAAACAGACTAACCCTGAATTCTTCCAACGCCCAGCGAGCTTTAACTATGTTCTCGGGCAAGCCATCTCTCAGAGGCAATGATCCACCAGCATTTTCAAACAAGAGAATTCCCTGATTGAGTTCGATTTCTAATCTTCTATCTCTTTCGATGTCCTCTAGTAACTTGGAGGTTCTGACGAGATTAGCTTGAAGGTAAATGGCTAAGCGATCTAACCTGCTTAGTCCTGTTGTGCTGATTAGTTTGTTGGTGAGTAACTGCGCAAGATGCTTCTTCTGATTAGCCAAGACAAACAGCAATGAGATGTCTTGGATTTGTGAGATTGCCTTACCTGCTTCCCGAGATAGTGAAGCTATCTCTGAAATCAACTGAATACAACGTCGACTCTCATCCAACACCCGCTTAGCTACCTTCTGGCTAACGACCTGTTCACTTAGTAGCGAAAGGGATTCACCATCTATCTCCTCTTGAACCAGAGCCAAGACCACATCCTCGACAAAGGCAGCCACGTTTCGATATCCGACTGAGACAATCGCTAGCTTCTCGTCTTTGTTCAGTTCATCGGTAAGGGTTGCCACCGGTAAATCTATTTGAGCCATTACATCTGAGATGAATTTGTTTCGTAATTTCAAAGCATCAAGGTTTGGTGCCAGCACTTTGGCCATGCCTGGTTTTTGTTTAGTAAAAGCCGGATCAAACTTTTGTTTTAGTTCATCAATATCAAGACTGACACCTTTGACTTGCTTGTCTTCTGCAATGAGCTTGTATGCCATTCGAAGAGCTGTTGGTAGTTCTTCTATTTTGAAATCCTCTGCGGTCATGTGAGTGCCGCTTAGAGTTCTGAGTGTTTTAGCAACAGTTTCAAGAATTGGTTCGGTTGGTTTCTCTGGCAGAGATGCAAGTGCCCTCTTTGCCCAATCAACGGCAGGCACCACATTCTTCCGAATGTTCTTAGGAAGAGTTCTAATCAGCTCTGCTATTAGCTCTGTTCTAAGTTCAGGAACTAACCAATCAAATGCATCTCTAGTAATACTTGGTAGTTCTTCAATTGGAATCACTACAGTTAGGCCATCTTCAACTTCCCCAGGTTGATACTTGTATTCAAGTTTGTAGGGGTTCTCACCAAAGATCCAGTGACTTGGAATCTCCAAACGTTCAGTAGTCTCCCGTGGTAATAAGTCTTCACGAGTCATGGTGAGTAGATTTGGTTGCTGTCGCTGATCCTTCTTCCACCAACCTTCAAAACTTCTGGTTGATAACACTTCCTGAGGAATCCTTACCTCATAAAACCTAAAGACATCTTCTTCGTCTGGAACATACTGTGGTTTTCTGGAACTCTCAGCTATTTCCGCTAAACGCGCAAGTAGTGCTCGATTCTCTCTATCAAAGGCTTGAATGGAATCCCACTCACCTTGAACCAGAGCATGCCTTATGAATAACTCTCTGCAGAGTTTCATATCCAACTTCGAATACTGCATTCTCCGAGCTGTGACGATAGGAACTCCGAAGAGCATTACTCGCTCATAGGCAACAACTGAACCTTGGGATTTCTCCCAATGTGGTTCACTAAAACTTCGCTTGACCAAATCTCCTGCTAAAGCTTCAGCCCATTCAGGATTGATAGCTGCATTCATACGAGCAAACACTCTGCTGGTCTCCACTAGTTCGGCACTCATGACAGCTGCCGGTGGTTTCTTAGCTAATGAAGAACCAGGAAAGATAACAAACTTCTTCGCACTTGCTCCCAAGTACTCATTGCTTGACTTAGCTGGCTTATCGCTTTTTCTAAGCACATCAGAAGCTTTCTTATCGCTGAGTTGCTTGAGCCCTATCTGCGATAGCAAACCAGATAGCAAACTCTTATGAATACCATCAGGATCTGCTTTAGGTTTACCCGGTATTAGCCCAAGCGGTTTAGCAATAGAAGTAATTTGCCTAACCAGGTCCTGCCACTCTCTAACCCTGAGGTAATTCAAATACTCTCCCTTACAGAGTCTTCTAAAAGCAGAAGAGGAGAGTTTCTTCTGATTGACCTCAATGTAATTCCATAGATTTAGAAGAGTTAGAAAGTCACTGGTCACATCAGTGAACCTCGCATGAGCTGTGTCAGCTTGAACCCTTTTGATAACTGGACGTTCACGAGGATCTTGAATGGTGAGCCCGGCAACAATAATCATCACTTCCCGAACAAGATCATGTTTCTTTGATTCCAAGAGCATTCGACCAAAGCGAGGTTCGATTGGCAACCTCGCCAGGTCTTTACCGGTATTGGTAAGTTCCACTGTTTTACTCTTAGGGTCTTTCAAACAACCGAGTTCACCAAGTAGTGCTAAACCGTCTTTGACTCCCCTTGTCTCAGGAGCTTGTAGGAAGGGGAACTTAGTTATATCCCCAAGACCAAGTTGAGCTGCTTGCAGAATTACCGATGCGAGGTTAGTTCGAAGTATTTCAGGATCAGTAAATTCCGTCTTAGCTTCATAGTCATCCTCTGAGTAGAGCCTGATGGCAATACCTGGGCTTGTTCTTCCAGCTCGACCTGCCCTTTGATTAGCTGAAGCCTTTGAGATGGCTTCAATTGGCAAACGTTGAACCTTCGCAGCGGGAGAGTATCTGGAGATACGAGCAGTTCCTGCATCAATGACGTATTTGATATTTGGAATAGTCAGTGATGTCTCAGCAACGTTGGTTGCCAGAATGATTCTCTTCTTGAGACCAGCAACCTTACTGGTTTCGAAAACCCTGTGCTGCTCAGCTGAAGACAACCTGCCATACAGTGGTAAAACCTCAATGCCAGTGCCTAGTGCACCGGAGGTAATTCTTCCTTGGATTGCTTCCTGAGCATCTCTAATTTCAGATTCACCGGATAGAAAAACCAAGACATCGCCTTGGGGCTCTATAGATAGTTCATCTAAAGTACTGAGTATGCCGTCTATGTAATCACGAGCTGTTGTGCTTGCATCAGGATCAGGGTTATCTTCTGCTTCTTGATTGATTGGACGATATCTAATTTCAATTGGAAATGTTCTGCCAGATACTTCAATGATGGGAGCATCATCAAAGTGTTTACTGAACGAACCTGGGTCAATGGTTGCTGAAGTGATAATCACTTTGAGATCTGGTCTTTTAGGAAGTAACTGTTTTAGGTAACCCAAAAGAAAATCAATGTTGAGGCTTCTCTCATGAGCCTCATCGATAATGATGGTGTCGTATTGCTCAAGCTTTCTATTTCGTTGCATAGCATTGAGCAATATTCCATCGGTCATCACTTTGACTTTTGTCTTAGCACTTGACTGATCAGTGAATCTAACCTGGTAACCAACTAGGTCACCAAGATCAACCTTTAGCTCTTCAGCAATCCGTTCAGCAACTGCTCTGGCAGCAATTCTTCTCGGCTGAGTATGAGCAATACTGTTTCTTCCAAGTTCAAGACACATCTTCGGAATCTGAGTAGTTTTACCAGAACCGGTAGCTCCTGCGATAACAACCACTTGGTTGTTCTTGATAGTTTCCAGAATCTCGCTACGGCGAAGACTTACGGGCAGGTCTGCCGGATAGCTGATTCTTTGGATGTTCACTAGACCAATGGTATTTGGCTCAAAGAGTGAAGGAGTTAAAGCGAAAACCCCAACCGTGGAGGGCTGGGGCATTCGTGGCTAGTGAGGGATTCGAACCCCCGAAGGCTGAGCCGGCTGATTTACAGTCAGATCCCTTTGGCCGCTTGGGTAAC
>RFYI01000030.1 GCA_009921165.1 Actinomycetota bacterium
GTTACGCCGGCGAAGTTGTTCGTCGCAAGGCCGGAAAGTCAGGTAAGTAATCATGGGACTAACTCCAAAGACTCGCGGTAAGAGTAAATCAGCCGCTCGTGGTCGCCGTCACCTACGTCTTCGTAAGAAGATTGAGGGAACAGCATCAAGACCTCGTCTAGTGGTAACTCGTTCAGCTCGTCACGTCTTCGTCCAGATTGTTGATGATGCTAAGGGTCACACCTTAGTCTCAGCTTCAACTATGGAAAAAGAGCTGCGTTCTTCGTCTGTTGACAAGTCAGCTAAGTCGAAGGCAATCGGTCTGCTTCTAGCAGAGCGCGCTAAGGCTGCTGGAATCACAGAGGTCGTCTTTGACCGTGGTGGTAACAAGTATGCGGGCCGTGTTGCAGCTATTGCTGACGGTGCTCGTGAAGGTGGTTTGGTTCTATGAGCGAAGAAAACAAGGAGCAAGAGTTGTCTACTGAAGCAACTGCAACCACAGCTGTGGTAGCTGAAAGCGCACCAGCTGAGACCAACGAGCGCGATGCTCGTCGTGGTTCACGTGAGCGTGCACCTCGTGGAGAGCGTCGTGAGCGCGAAGAAACCAAGAGCCAGTTCCTAGAGCGTGTTGTTACTATCAACCGTGTTTCTAAGGTTGTCCAGGGTGGTCGTCGTTTCTCATTCACCGCACTTGTAGTTGTCGGAGACGGCAACGGCATGGTTGGTGTTGGTTACGGTAAGGCTAAAGAAGTTCCAGCAGCTATTGCTAAGGGTGTTGAAGAAGCTAAGAAGTCTTTCTTCAGAGTTCCTCGCATTGGTGGAACCATCCCTCACCCGGTTCAGGGTGAAGCGGCAGCTGGTGTTGTTCTTCTTCGTCCAGCAGCAGCTGGTACTGGAGTTATCGCCGGTGGTCCTGTTCGTGCAGTACTTGAATGTGCTGGCGTAAACGATGTTCTTTCAAAGTCATTGGGATCAGCGAACACCATCAACATTGTCCATGCGACAGTCGCAGCTTTGAAGCAGCTTGAAGAGCCTTCATCAGTTGCAGCTCGTCGTGGCCTAACGCTCGAAGAAGTTGCACCTAAGGGTCTACTTCGTGCTCAAGCCGCAGCTAAAGAAGCAGCAAAGGCAGGTGCCTAATCATGGCCGCACGTCTAAAAGTAACCCAGGTCAAAAGTGGTGTTGGCAACAGCCAGCGTCAGCGTGACTCACTTCGCACACTAGGTCTAAAGCGTATTGGCGACATCGTCGTCAAGGACGACAGTCTAGTAATGCGTGGTCTAGTTCGAGCTGTTGCACACCTAGTAAAGGTTGAGGAGATCAACTAATGTCAGACGAAATCAAGACTGAAGCTGAAGTGGCTGCAAAGCCAGCAGCGAAGAAGCCAGCAGCTAGCAAAGCAGCTCCGGCTAAGAAGCCTGCAGAGGTTCAAGTAAAGAGCAACCTTCTAAAGTTGCACCACTTGCGCCCAGCACCTGGTTCAAAGAAAGACCGCACCCGTGTTGGTCGTGGTGAAGGATCTAAGGGTAAGACCTCAGGTCGTGGAACTAAGGGAACCAAGGCTCGTTACCAAGTTCGTCCAGGCTTCGAAGGTGGTGGTGTTCGTCTAGTCATGAGAACTCCTAAGCTTCGTGGTTTCAAGAACCCTTTCCGCGTTGAATATCAGGTTGTAAACATCGAGACTCTAGTCGAGCTGTTCCCTCAGGGTGGCGAAGTGACCGTGGCTTCATTGGTTGCTAAAGGCGCTGTTCGTAAGAACGAGAAGGTCAAGGTACTAGGTCAAGGCGAGGTAACCGTTAAACTTGACGTCAAGGTTGACAAAGTTTCAGAATCTGCCAAGGCAAAGATTGTTGCTGCCGGCGGATCAGTAACCGAGTAACTAAGAGTTATTTAGCCACAGGAGGCGAAGAATGTTTAGTGCAATCAAGAGGGCGTTTACCACCCCAGATCTGCGCAACAAGCTTTTGTTCACACTTGCGATTGTTGCAATCTACCGTTTGGGATCTTTCATCCCTGCGCCATTTGTTAACTACACAAATGTTCAGCAATGTTTGAATGCTGGTAACGCCAGCACTTCGGGTATCTATGAACTGGTGAACCTGTTCTCCGGTGGAGCTTTGCTTCAGCTATCTATCTTTGCTCTGGGTATCATGCCTTACATTACGGCGTCGATTATTACCCAGTTGCTTCGTGTTGTTATTCCTCGCTTCGAAACTCTTTATAAAGAAGGTCAAGCAGGTCAGGCAAAGCTAACCCAATACACTCGTTACCTAACTATCGCTCTTGGTCTTTTGCAGTCAACAACTTTGATTGCAGTTGCACGTCAAGGAGCTTTGTTTGGTTCTAACTGTGCTGGCAACGTCTTCAGCGACAACTCATGGTGGGCCATCTCACTAATGGTCATCACCATGACTGCTGGAACTGGAATGATCATGTGGTTGGCGGAATTGGTAACTGAGCGTGGTATCGGTAACGGTATGTCACTTCTTATCTTTACTTCTATCGCCGCCCGTTTCCCTTCAAGCTTGGGTTCAATCGCTCAGCAGAAGGGTGTTGAGACACTGCTAGGAGTTATTGCTCTAGGCGTTGTCATCGTTCTGCTAGTTATCTTGGTTGAGCAATCTCAGCGCAGAATTCCGGTTCAATACGCAAAACGTATGGTCGGTAAGCGCACCTACGGTGGCCAGGCAACTTACCTACCCATCAAAGTAAACATGGCTGGTGTTGTTCCAGTTATCTTTGCTTCAAGCTTGCTCTACCTACCGGGTTTGATTGCTCAGTTCAATGGCCCAGACAAGTCTGGAAAAATTTCTGACTGGGTTATCTGGATCAACAACAACCTAACCAAGGGCGACCACCCGCTATACATGTTGATGTATTTCCTTTTGATTATTGCTTTCACATACTTCTATGTGTCAATTACTTTCAACCCTGAAGAAGTATCAGAAAACATGAAGCAGTACGGTGGATTCATTCCAGGTATCCGTGCCGGTAAGCCAACCACTGAGTATCTTGAGTATGTTCTATCAAGAATCACCCTTCCTGGTTCGCTCTACCTAGGTTTGGTTGCTTTGATTCCGTTGGTAGCACTGAGCCTTTTGAACGCGAACTCTAACTTCCCATTCGGTGGAACTTCGATCTTGATTATCGTTGGTGTTGGACTTGAGACTGTGAAGCAGATTTCAGCTCAGATGCAGCAACGAAACTACGAAGGCCTTCTGAAATGAGTCGGTTTCTCTTGATCGGCCCACCAGGTGCCGGCAAGGGAACCCAGGCTGCGCTCCTTGCTCAGGCTTACGGCATCCCAGCTATTTCAACTGGGGATATTTTTCGTGCCAATGTTAAAGAACAAACCGAGTTAGGCGTTCTTGCTAAGTCCTTCATGGACAAAGGGGAATACGTTCCTGATTCGCTAACCAATGATTTAGTTAGAGATCGTCTTTCACAATCGGATGTTGCCAGAGGGTTTCTTCTAGATGGCTACCCAAGAACACGTGATCAAGTTTTAGAACTCGATGACATTCTCTCTTCACACAACACTGGTTTGGATGCAGTAATTCTTTTAGCATCTGATCCTGAAGAACTGGTTCGTAGACTACTCAACCGTGCTCAAGTGCAGGGCAGAGCAGATGACACCGAGGATGTTATTCGTCATCGCCAAAATGTCTATTTAGAACAAACCCAGCCTCTGGTTGAGATTTACTCTTCGAGGGGGTTCGTCGTTGAGATTGATGGTATCGGCCAAGTTGGCGAAGTGACTGAGCGAATTTTGAACGCTCTTACCGCTCGCGGCCTAAGCCCAGCTCTCTAAGGAATATCTTGGCTCGCGAACGTATTTCGCTGAAATCAAATTCAGACATTATTGCTATGCGTGAGGCTGGGCTCATCACCGCTCATGCTTTAGCTGCAGTAAAAGCTGCCATTAAGCCAGGCGTTTCAACTTTGGAACTTGATGCCATAGCTGAATCAACAATTAGATCTTTTGGGGCTAGTTCTAACTTCAAGCTGGTTGGTGGATACCACCACACAATTTGTTCAAGCATCAACGATGAAGTCGTCCATGGCATTCCTTCAATAGATCGAGTTTTGGTTGCCGGAGACATTATTTCGGTGGATTGTGGGGCGATAACTCCTGCTGGCTGGAATGGGGATGCTGCTTTTAGCATGGTAGTCCCTGGCGGAGATCCCGAGATCATGGCCTCGAGGCAGGCTCTAAGTGACGCCTGTGAAGCTTCACTTTGGGCTGGAATGGCGGCTTTGGCTACTGCCAAAAGGCTAAATGAGGTCGGCAGAGCGGTTGAAAAGACTATTCGGAAGCACGGTCGGTACGGTATTTTGCAGGATTACATAGGTCATGGGGTGGGTAGGTCTATGCACGAAGATCCCGCTGTATTCAACTATCAGACTCGTGATTTAGGGCCAGTAGTGGAATCTGGGTTGGTTATTGCCATAGAACCCATGATTACCGGTGGGAAAGAGCAGGTCAAGATCCTGAGCGACGATTGGACAGTTTCGACCAAAGATGGCTCCGATGGGGCCCATTGGGAGCACACTGTGGCTAGGCATAAAGATGGTATTTGGGTGCTAACTGCAGAGGATGGGGGCCTAGCCGGGCTAGCTCCACATGGGATTATCCCAGTTCCGCTAAATCCTTAACTACCATTTAACGCAGTTTTGTCCTAAGATTGAGTCTTGGTGTTTCGGCACGTAAAATCCCTAATTTTTAGCAGGTATTTTCGCGTGCGTTTGGGACACCAAAGCAAAGAAGATAAGTGAGTACATGGCCAGCAAAGACGGCGTCATCGAGATCGAGGGCATTGTTGTTGAAGCTCTTCCGAACGCGATGTTCAGAGTAGAGCTGACCAACGGGCACAAAGTCTTGGCGCACATCTCAGGCAAAATGCGACAGAACTACATTCGCATTCTTCCTGAAGATCGTGTCATTGTTGAGCTTTCAACCTACGACTTAAATCGTGGGCGCATCACCTATCGCTACAAGTAAATCGGTTCTAAAAAACCACGAACAGAAATTTAGAGACATGAAGGTTAACCCAAGCGTTAAGAAGATTTGCGACAAGTGCAAGGTCATTCGCCGTCACGGTCGCGTCATGGTCATTTGCGAGAACCCTCGTCACAAGCAGCGCCAGGGTTAAGCAACCAAAGATTTGCACCACCTCATCGAAAGATGAGTAAAACTAAATAAAAACAAGGCAGTGTTCAAGATTAATTTCTGGCACCTCTCGAGAAGGCGAGAGCTTGAGTAAATATTCAAGATAACACTGTTGCAGACCTTCTAAACATCAGGAGAAATCCAATGGCACGTATTGCCGGAGTCGATATTCCACGCGATAAGCGCGTTGAAATCGCCCTAACCTACATTTATGGAATCGGCCCAACACGCAGTGTGAAAGTTCTAGCCGACACCAACATCGATAAGAACACTCGAGTTAAGGATCTAACTGACGATCAGTTAGTTGCAATTCGTGATTACCTCGATGGTAACTACAAAGTTGAAGGTGATCTTCGTCGTGATGTTGCAGCTGATATTCGCCGCAAGGTTGAGATCGGTTCTTACGAAGGTATCCGTCACCGCAAGGGACTTCCTGTTCGTGGACAGCGCACCAAGACAAACGCACGTACTCGTAAGGGTCCAAAGCGTACCGTAGCCGGCAAGAAGAAAGCGACTCGCTAATAGCCTCGGCTTTTAGTGTCGTAAATAGGATTTAGGAGAAAACTCATGGCAGCACCTAAGACAAAAGCAGCGGGTTCAGTACGTAAGCCACGTCGTAAAGAAAAGAAGAACGTAACTCACGGGCAGGCCCACATCAAGAGCACTTTCAACAACACCATCGTCTCTATCACTGATGACACCGGTGCAGTTATTTCTTGGTCTTCATCAGGAGATGTTGGCTTCAAGGGTTCACGTAAGTCAACCCCGTTCGCCGCTCAGATGGCAGCAGAAGCAGCAGCTCGTAAGGCTCAAGAGCACGGCTTGAAGAAGGTAGACGTTTTCGTAAAGGGCCCAGGCTCTGGTCGTGAAACTGCTATCCGGTCTCTTCAGGCTGCCGGTCTTGAAGTTGGATCAATCTCTGATGTAACACCTCAAGCTCACAACGGATGTCGCCCACCTAAGCTTCGCCGTATCTAAGTTTTAAAAGTTTTACAGCAAAACAATTTAATACAGCTGTTTAGTGGCCACTGAATAGCAAACCCAACAAACGGGACATCAAATAGCGGATGTTTCAATGAAAGGAACCAACGTGCTCATTGCACAGACACCAGTTCTGCACGAAGAAATCGACAGCAACTTCCCTAACCGCGCTCGCTTTACCCTTGATCCACTAGAGCCTGGTTTTGGTTATACCCTAGGTAACTCATTACGTCGCACACTGCTTTCATCTATCCCAGGTGCTGCTGTTACAAGCATCAAGATTGAGGGAATCAGCCACGAGTTCGGTCCTATCGACGGTGTGAAGGAAGACGTAACTGAACTGATCTTGAACGTTAAAGATCTAGTTGTTTCATCAGAAGCTGATGAGCCAGTTATCGTTCGCCTGAAGGCTGGCGTAGGAGTAGCCAAGGCATCAGATATTGTTGCCCCTGAGAATGTAACCATTCACAACCCAGAGTTGGTAATCGCAACTGTAAACAAGGGAACCCTTGACATTCAGTTCACCATC
This sequence comes from Actinomycetota bacterium, assembly GCA_009921165.1. GTDB lineage: Bacteria > Actinomycetota > Actinomycetes > Actinomycetales > Microbacteriaceae > Rhodoluna. Next base: position 6,660 of record RFYI01000030.1, read on the forward strand.
GAAGCTGGTCGTGGATACGTTCAGGCATCTCAAAACCGTCAGCCAGACATGGCTAACAATGGAATCATTCCGATTGACTCCATTTATTCACCAGTTCTAAAAGTTTCTTACCGTGTTGAGGCAACTCGTGCCGGTGAGTTCACAAACTTTGACAAGCTAATTGTTGACGTTGAGACCAAGCCTTCAATCTCACCTCGTGAAGCTATTGCATCTGCAGGTATCACTTTGGTGAACCTTTTCGGTCTTGCAGCAGCTTTGGATGAGAACGCCGAAGGTATTGATCTTCCAGCATCTTCGATTCCAGTTGACCTACCACCAGCGCTAGCTAAGCCAATTGAAGAACTAGACCTAACCGTCCGTTCATACAACTGCCTAAAGCGCGAAGGTATCAATACAGTTAGCGAACTAATCAACCTAACCGAAGACCAGTTGATGAACATCCGCAACTTTGGTTCTAAGTCAGTTGATGAAGTACGCGACAAGCTAATTTCAATGGGTCTACGTTTCCGTGACTCAGTTCCAGGATTTGATGCTGCTTACTTCAGCTCAAACTTTGCAGAGGATGACCAGGCGTAAGCCTTAGGTCAAAGAAACTAAGAGGAGAAACTCATGCCACGCCCAACTAAGGGTCCACGCCTAGGTGGAGGTCCAGCTCACGAGCGTCTATTGCTCAACAACTTGGCCGCATCGCTATTTACCCACAAGGCAGTGACCACAACTCAGACCAAGGCTAAGCGCGTTCAGCCAGTTGCAGAGAAGCTGGTATCACTTGCTAAGCGCGGTGACCTTCATGCTCGTCGCCAGGCAATGGCCGACATCACTGACAAGAATGTTGTTCACGAACTTTTCACCAACATCGCTCCTCTAGTTCAGGATCGTCCAGGCGGATACACCAGAATCACCAAGCTAGGTTTCCGTAAGGGCGACAACGCTCCAATGGCACTAATCGAACTTGTTCTTGAGCCTGTTTCGGCAAAGCCAACTAAGGCCAAATCAAAGCTAGTTAACGCCGTCAAAGGAACTGCTGCTGCAGTAGTTGCTGAAGAAGTTGTTGAGCACACCGGAGTTGAAACTCTTGTTGACGAGAACATCGTTGAAGAGGCAGTAGTTGAAGCTCCAGCTGAGGTTGTAGCGGAAGCTCCGGTTGCAGAAGTTGTAGCGGAAGCTCCGGCTGAGACTGTTGCTGAAGAAGCTCCGGCTGAGACTGTTGCTGAAGAAGCTCCGGCTGAGACTGTTGCTGAAGAAGCTCCGGTTGAAGAAGCTGCAGCGGAAGCAGTTGTTGAAGAGGCTCCGGTTGCAGAAGTGGCAGCCGAAGAGACTCCTGCAGAAGAAGAGGCAGCTGTTGCTGAAGCTGAAGCTGAAGCAGGCGAGACGCCTAAGGCCGACGAGGCCGAGTAATCTCGACACTTAAAAGACTCATGAATCAAGCCGTTGACCAATTGGTTGACGGCTTGACTCGTTTTCGGATTGATCTTAGCTACGACGGAACTGATTTTGCTGGTTGGGCTAAACAGCCAAAACTTAGGACTGTTCAAGGTGAAGTCATCTCGGTGATGAACAAAATCTTTGGTGGTTCGGATAACGATTATGGTTTGAGAGTCGCCGGCCGAACAGATGCTGGTGTTCATGCCGAGCATCAGGTTGTCCATGTTGATTTGAGCCAGGCTCAGCTTAAGCGTCTCGGCAGAAATAAAGACATCAGATTAAAGATGAATTCACTTCTGGACCCTGATGTTCGGATTATAAAAGTAACTGAAGTCCCAGCAGCTTTTCATGCTAGATATGCAGCGACTCATCGTAGGTATCGATACACCATCGCAGATTCCACCAGCGGTTGGAATCCACTCAGGGCTAGATACAACCTTTGGTTGAAGTTTCCATTAGACCTTGAGGCTATGCAGGCGGCCAGCAAAGAGTTTCTAGGATTACATGATTTTGCGGCTTTTAGTAAGCCAAAGCCCAAGGCGACCACTATTCGTGAACTTCGTCTGATAACAGTTTCAAGGAACAAGGCTTTAGGTAATGTCATAGAAATAGAGCTTTTGGCTGATGCTTTTGCCCACAATATGGTCAGATCCATAGTGGGGGCTCTTATCAAGGTTGGGGCTGGGCGAGCCACCCCCAAGGACGTGGCCAGAGTGCTGAAATCCCGCTCTAGAGCACATCCTTTTAAGGTCGTCACACCTGAGGGGCTGAGCCTTATTGAGGTGGGCTACCCAGCTGAGAAAGACTATGCCAAGCAGGTTTTGATTACTCAGCACACCAGATCTTTGGATGATAATTAGCCTTTTTGGTGCAATTTTCCTGGGTTGCATTTACAGGCCATTTCGGGCTAAACTTGGTCTTTGGTGCCGTAAGCCAAAAGGCTTCGCCCCTCTGATGAATTTTTAGAAGTTCATCGTTAACCCGATATAAGAAATAGAAGGCAATCTAGCGTGCGTACTTATTCACCGAAGGCTCATGAGCTTCAGAACGACTGGCTCGTAATTGACGCTACTGACGTAGTTCTTGGTCGCTTGGCTGCAACCACGGCTGCACTTTTACGTGGCAAGCACAAGCCAACCTTTGCTCCTCACATGGACAACGGCGACTACGTTGTAATCATCAATGCTGCGAAGGTTGCTCTAACTGGATCTAAGTTGCAGAAAAAGAACGCTTACCGCCACTCTGGTTACCCAGGTGGTATGACTGCAACTACTTATGCTGAACTTCTGGAGAAGTCACCGGAGAAGGCTGTTGAGAAGGCAATCCGCGGAATGCTTCCTAAGAACACTCTTGGTCGTGACCAGCTTGCAAAACTTAAGGTTTACCGCGGTGCAGAGCACCCACACGTAGCACAGGCTCCAAAGCCATACACAATTGGTCAGGTAGCGCAGTAAGCGCTTAGAAGAAAAGAAGACTCATGCCAACTAAGAAAGTCGCTGAAGCTGTTGAAGCTGTCGAAGCTGCGCCATCATCTTTCACCACAGAAACTCCTGCAGCTAAGGAAACTAAGGCACCTGCTAAGGCACGTGGCCCACTAACTGTTCCAGGTGCGGGTCTTGGTCGTCGTAAGGAAGCTGTTGCGCGCGTTCGCATCAAGCCAGGAACCGGTGTTATCAAAATCAACGGTCGTGACTTGGCAGAATACTTCCCAAACAAGTTGCACCAGCAACTAGTTACCGACCCTTTCAAGGTTCTAGGTCTTCAGGATTCTTACGATGTGACTGCACGTATCAATGGTGGAGGAGTTGCTGGTCAAGCCGGTGCCCTTCGTCTAGGTATTGCTCGTTCACTAAATGAGATTGACCGCGATAACAACCGCCCAGCTTTGAAAAAGGCAGGCTTCCTATCTCGTGACTCACGTGTCATCGAGAGCAAGAAGGCTGGTCTTAAGAAGGCTCGTAAGGCTTCACAGTTCTCTAAGCGTTAAGTCGCTTCGAGCAACTGCTCGTCTAATCTAAAACCATGGCCCGCCTATTTGGTACTGATGGTGTTCGTGGAGTCGCGAATCGCGATCTCACTGTCGATCTTGCACTCAACTTAGCTAAAGCTGCTGCACTTGTTTTAGGTGAAGATGCTCGCGAGCATGGTCGCAGACCAATTGCCGTTATCGGTCGTGACCCAAGAATCTCTGGTGAATATTTAGCCGCTGCTGTTGCAGCGGGACTCGCATCTTCTGGGGTTGATGTTTATGACGCCGGTGTTATTCCGACTCCGGCAACTGCGTTCCTAACTGCCGACATCAGTGCCGATTTTGGAGTGATGATCTCTGCTTCCCATAACCCAGCTCCAGATAATGGAATTAAGTTTTTTGCTGCCGGTGGACACAAACTTGCTGATGAATTGGAAGACAGAATTGAAGCAGGTATGAACTTAGCTGCACTCAGCCCCATTGGTGCCGGTGTTGGTAGAGTGCAAAGATTTGCTGACGCTGAAGATAGATACATCGTTCATCTTTTAGGTGCAATTCCTAATCCTCTTGATGGTCTAAAGATTGTCATTGACTGTGCTCATGGCGCAGCCTCGGCTATCTCACCGCAGGTATTTGCTGACTCAGGTGCACAGGTAATAGTTATTGGAAATGATCCTGATGGCTTAAACATCAACGCTGGTTTTGGTTCAACACACATGAGTGCTTTGCAGTCAGCGGTGCTAGAACATAACGCAGATATTGGTTTTGCTCATGATGGCGATGCTGATAGATGCTTGGCAGTTGATCATGACGGTCAGTTAGTTGATGGCGATCAACTGATGGCCATTCTAGCTTTGTCCTTGAAGGCTAGAGGAGAATTAGCTCGCAATACTTTGGTGGCAACCGTGATGAGCAATCTTGGTCTTCGTCTAGCTATGCGTGCAGCTGATATTGAGATGATCGAAACCAAGGTTGGCGATCGGTATGTGCTTGAACAAATCCGTGAAGGTGGATACACCCTAGGTGGTGAGCAATCTGGACACATTATCTTTAGTCGTTTTGCAACTACCGGTGATGGCATCCTAACTGGCCTAATGATTGCAGCAGAAGTTAAGCGCACTGGCAAGACACTTCAAGAACTAGCAGCTCAAATGAAGACCTATCCTCAGGTTCTAATTAATGTCAAAGGCGTTGACCGTTCCAGAGTTGATAGTGATCAGGGACTAAAAGAAATCGTGGCTGAAGCTGAAAAAGATTTAGGCGCAACTGGCAGAGTTTTGCTTAGAGCATCTGGTACCGAAGAATTAGTTCGGGTCATGGTTGAAGCGGCGGATGAAGGAACCGCTCATTCTTGGGCTGACCGAATTGCACGAGTAGTTGAAAAGAACCTAGCTAGTTAAATCTTTCTAAGTAATACTCTTTCAACCCGGTGTTTCTCACCTTTTTGTAATACTAAAGTTGCTCTTGATCTGGTTGAGATGATGTTTTCAATCAGGTTAGGTAAGTTGATGGTTCGCCAGATTTCTTTTGCTCTTTCTAGAGCCGCATCTATTTCAATTTCTGCGTAGCGATGGAAATAGGAAGCAGGGTTTCGAAACGCTGATTCCCTTAGTTGTTTGAATCTCTCTAGATACCAGGTTTCAATTTCTTCGGTAGGGGCATCAACATAAATCTTGAAATCAAAGTAATCGCTAAGCGCGACCTCTTGACCTAGTGAAGGCGGCTGCAAGACATTTAGGCCCTCGACAATGACAACGTCAGGAGATTCGACCACAACTTCTTCACCAGGCACAATGTCGTAGGTAAGGTGCGAATAAAGTGGGGCAGTAACTTTTTCTTTGCCAGATTTGATATCAGCTACGAATTTCAATAAAGCCAGTCGATCGTAGGATTCAGGAAAACCCTTACGTTCCATCAGCCCTCGTTCTTCTAGAACTGCGTTCGGGTATAGAAACCCATCTGTTGTCACAAGAGCAACTGAGGGAGTTGAAGGCCATCTGCTAAGTAATTCCTTCAGCAATCTTGAAACGGTTGACTTTCCAACAGCCACCGAACCGGCAACCCCAATAATAAAGGGCACTCTACGGCCAGGTTTAGCTAGGAATTGACCTGAAATCTGATGGAGCTGCTGCGCTTGGCTAACATAAAGATTCAACAACTGGCTAAGTGGCAGATAGATATCCGCAACTTCGGCTAAATCTAGGAAGTCACCTAAACCACGAATCTTTTCTATTTCTGCTTCGGTAAGAGGTGCTTCAGTGCTTTTAGCCAGTTCAGCCCAGTCTGATCTTGAAATATCAACAAATGGGGAAACTGCTTGCTCATCTATAGGGTTTGACCCTGCCGGAACTGCAGTCACAATGCCATTCTGCCTTAAACTAGAGGTATGTGTGGAATCGTCGGCTACGTTGGGCCTAAATCAACGGTCGACGTCCTCCTTGGAGGATTAAAGCGACTTGAGTATCGCGGCTACGACAGCGCAGGTGTTTCAGTTATAAACCAGCAGGGTGATCTTGAAACCCGTAAGCGTGCTGGCAAGCTTTCCATTCTGGTTGATGACATTGCCAAAGCACCTCTTGGTGAGGCTCATATTGGCATTGGACACACTCGCTGGGCAACTCATGGTGCTCCAACTGATGGCAATGCCCATCCACATCTGGGTGGAACCACCCAAAAGCTAAGCCTTATCCATAACGGAATCATTGAGAACTTTGCTGAGCTCAAATCAGAGCTTTTAGAAGCAGGTGCTGTCTTCGCTAGTGAAACTGATACTGAGGTAGCTGCTCACCTAGTGGCAGCTGAGTATGACAAATCCGGCGACCTTATTGAATCTTTTAGAACTGTGGTTAGAAGATTGCACGGAGCTTTCACCATTTTGGTTATGCATGAAGATGAGCCAGGAGTAGTCCTCGCCGCCAGAAGAAATGCACCATTGGTAATTGGTTTAGGGGACGGGGAGAACTTCCTAGGCAGTGACGTTGCTGCATTTGTCGAACACACCAAGCGAGCCATTGCCGTAGGTCAAGACGAGATCGTTATTTTGCGCAAGGACGCAGTTGAGATTGAGAACTTTGCCGGTGAGCGCGTCTCTCGAGAAGAATTTGTTATTGACTGGGATGCCAGTGCTGCAAGCAAAGGTGGCTGGTCTTCATTTATGGCTAAAGAAATAGCTGACCAACCCCAAGCCGTCGGCGATACGTTGATGGCAAGACTAGGTAGCGATGGCGATGTCCATCTTGAAGAACTAGCGACGCTCACAACTCTTATTCCAAATATCGATCGCATCATCATGGTTGCCTGTGGAACGGCTGCATATGCATCTGAGGTTGGTAAGTATGCAATTGAAAGCTGGGCAAGAATTCCAGTGAGTGTTGAACTCTCTCATGAATTCAGATACCGTAACCCAATTCTTACCTCAAATACTTTGGTTGTTGCAGTTAGTCAGTCCGGTGAGACTATGGACACTCTGATGGCCACTCGCTATGCCAAAGAAGCCGGCGCTCAAGTGCTATCCATCTGCAACACTCAAGGCGCAACTCTTGCTCGTGAAGCAGATGCTGTTTTGTATACCCATGCTGGTCCTGAGGTAGCTGTTGCTTCAACTAAAGCTTTCACAGCTCAGATCACCAGCATGTATTTACTTGCTCTGCATTTAGCAACAGCTCGTGGCACACACTCACCAAGTGAATTAAAGGAAATTGGTCGAGAACTACTAAAGCTCCCAGCTCAGATTGCTGAAGTGCTAGCAAGCTCTGATGCAATTCGAACACTAGGTA
>RFYI01000004.1 GCA_009921165.1 Actinomycetota bacterium
TGCATCTTCGAAGATGCAGGTCCCTAACGAAGAACTATTTAGTTGAACGAAGATCCACAAGCGCAAGAACCCTGGCTGTTCGGGTTATCAATCTCAAAGGCACGCTTCTGAAAAGTGTCCACAAAATCAAAAGTTGCACCGTTGATGAATGGCGCTGTCATGCTGTCGACGACAACCTCTACCCCATCAAAGTCCTTAATCATGTCGTCTTCGCGCAGTTCTGGAGTTAAAACGAAAGGCAAATATTGAAAACCAGCACATCCACCAACTTTGATTTCAACACGTAAACGAAGTTTGTCACCTGCCTCAAGATCGGATGTATCGGCAGATTCAATGTGTCTAAGCAATTCAGCCTTAGCTGCCTCGGTAATTTCAAGTCCGTGAGTCAATGTGTCAGTCATTTTTGCTCCTTTTCACCCCTATTCTAAGCCTTTTAGGCTACTCAGACTGCAATTCATTGCCACTTAGCAAGAACAAGGCTTCGGCTACCATGGCGTTCTTCAGCCCAACCAAATGGACCGATTCGTTAGGACTATGTGCCCTAGAATCGGCATCTTCAACACCTGTCACCAATATTTGAGCATCTGGGAACACTTCGGTCAAATCGGCGATAAACGGGATGGATCCACCGATGCCAATGTCCACAGTCGGGTTACCAAAAGCGGCTTCAAGGCTGTTTTTAGCCATGTTTTGAGCCCAACCAGACGCATCTGACATAAAAGGCTTGCCAGTCTCAAATTCACCAAACTCAACCACAGCTCCAAAAGGAACATTGCCAAGAATATGAGCTTTCAAAAGCTCTAAAGCCTCTTGCGGGTCTTGTCCTGGGGCGATTCTTAGGCTTACTGCGGCTGAAACACTTGGCAGAAGAGTGTTCGAGGCCATCGCTACTGATGGAAAATCAATACCGATAACCGTCAGCGAAGGCTTGCCCCAAAGACGGTCCATGAGGCCGCCATCACCAATTTGGCTAACTTGAGCTAAAAGACTGCTATCTGAACGCAAATTGGCGTCGGTGTATGGCAAATCCTCGAATTTGTAGGTTTTTAGGCCTTGAATTGCGACATTTCCTTTGTCGTCGTGCAAAGAATTCAGAACTTTGACCATGGGAATCATGGCATCTGGAATAGCTCCACCGAACATTCCTGAATGAACAGCATGTTCCATGGTCCTAATTTTGAAATCTATAGCAACCACGCCTCTAAGGCTCACAGTTAGGGCGGGAACCTCCGGTGACCAGTTCATTGAATCGGCCACAATAATCACATCGGCAGCCAATTTGTCCTTATTTTCATCTAAAAAAGCTCTAAATGTCCTAGAGCCCGCTTCTTCTTCACCTTCAATGAAGATTGAAAGTCCAAGATCGAAATCTGTTCCAGCTATGGCTTTTAGGGTTTCGATTGCTGTTAGGTGGGCAATAACTCCAGCTTTATCATCAGCTGCTCCCCGGCCATAAATACGTCCGTCCTTAGCAGTCGGCTCAAATGCAGGAGTTAGCCACTCTTTGTCATCTCCTGGTGGCTGAACATCATGGTGAGCGTAAAGCAAAATATGAGGTTTGCCGTTCTTCGCTGGCCTTGAAGCCAGAATTGCTGGAGCACCAGATATTCCATCAACCGAGGCTCTCTTGATCTCAACTTCAGGGAAAACACCTGAATCCTCAAACAGTTGAGCTACCGCTTCTGCGCTTCGCTCAAGATCATTTGCGTCAAATGCATCCCAGGCGATACCTGGAATGCGAACAAGTTTGCCAAGTGACGCAATCCGCTGAGAAAAATCTAGATCTACCTGTTGGCGAACCTTTTCAATAAGGTCTGGCTTGGGTGTCATTGCTGATGAACTGGCTGGAGTCGGCGAGAATGTCATGTGAGTAATCTAAATCACAACCAGGTGAAATCTAAGGACATAAATGAGTGACCAAGAAAAAGAATCAGTAACGAAAAGTTCAGGTAAAGGTCGCCCAACTCCAACTCGCAAGGAAAGAGAAGCTGCCAACCTGAAGCCCTTGGTAGGTAATAGAAGCAAGGAAGCCTTATCCGCATCTCGAGCGAAGCAACGTGAAGACAGATTGAAAACTCGACAGGCAATGCTTTCCGGAGATGAAAAGTATCTTTTAGCCAGAGACCGTGGGCCGCAACGAAAAATTGCTAGAGACATAATCGACAATAGATATACGCTCATCGAAGGCTTAATGCCAATGATGGTTGTATTTCTTCTAATAACCTCGGTAATGAACGATGCAGCCAAAAACGTAATTACCTTGGTCATGTTGATTGCTTTATTCGTGGTCAGCATTGAAGTGACAATGTTGCATCGGATGATCAAATCGAAAGTTCAAGAAAAGCTTGGTGAGCAAACTGCTTTGCAGAAAGGTACTTGGTTCTACACTTTCACCAGAGGAATGCAACCACGTCCACTTAGAATTCCTAAGCCAGGCCCACGTCGAAAGATTAAATAGTTTCCTGAATTAGTTCCAAAAAATCTCACAAAGATTTTTGGGAAAGAACAACAAGTTCAAAAAGGAGTTTCTTGTGACTCAAATAGATAATCTGAATTTTCCTGAACTGTTAACTCAGGTAGTCGGTGCAATTGAAAATCTAAAGAGCAGTTACGGCGAATTCGCCACGCATCCGAGTATGAAATCTGATCAGGCAAAAGTATCTGCAGTTCTAGAGGAACTTACGGACCGTCTCGAGAATAATTTCCCCTATTTTCATCCAAGCTACGCAGCTCAAATGCTCAAAGCACCCCACCCCGTTGCGGTCGCCGCTTATCTCGCGACAATGATGCTAAACCCAAATAACCACTCAATAGACTCATCCCCTGCAACAACTCAAATGGAACGCGATGTTCTAAAGCAAATTGCTGCGATGTTTGGATATCCGGAAGAGTTCCTCGGGCACTTAACTTCAAGTGGCACTACCGCTAATCTTGAAGCTCTTTGGATTGCTCGCGAACTTCAACCAACCAAAAAAATCGCTCACTCGGCTGATGCCCACTACACACACGCAAGAATGTCGGAGGTGCTAGGAACGACAAACGTTTCAATAGCAACTGAATCAGACGGCCGGATGTCCCTTGACGAGCTTGAGAAGGAACTAAAAACAGGTGAAATTGGAACTATTGTTGCAACCTTAGGCACCACCGGTTTAGGAGCAGTGGATCCGCTGGCCGAGATTATTGAACTTGCAAAAAAGTACGGCGCAAGAGTCCATGTTGATACTGCTTACGGTGGATTCTTCAAACTAATTGCCGATAACCACCTAGCCCCTGAAACTGCGAGACACTTTGCAGCGCTAAAAGATGCCGATTCGATTGTGGTTGACCCACACAAACACGGTCTCCAACCGTATGGAAGTGGTGCTGTTTTCTTCAGGGATATATCCATAGGTAAGTTTTACAAACATGATTCCCCTTACACGTATTTTATTTCTGACGACGTCCACTTTGGCGAAATTCAATTAGAGTGCTCAAGAGCAGGTGCATCTGCTGCTGCTATTTGGGCAACATTAAAAGTATTTCCGCTAACAGAACAAGGGTTAGGGTCAGCTCTGATCCCTACTGTCAATGCTGCAAAAAATTGGCATAAACTGCTACTGGATTCTGATTCACTGATGCCATATCAAAAACCGGAATTGGACATTCTCACCTATCTACCAAGAGTAGATTCCTTGACCAAGCTTGATGAAATTTCGCACGAAATCTTGGTCCAGGCTGGTTCTGGTTCCAAAGCACAACAGATTCATTTGGCTACTTATATTGTTAAGCCTGAAGCGCTTCAAGCCAGAGGATTCAAATTAAATGCCGACGCTAAAAATGCAAGAATCCTGCGAAGCGTTCTGATGAAACCTGAGCATGAAACCTGGGTTCCAGCTTTACACAACAAAGTGCAAGAAATCGCCCGAAAACTTATCCGCTAGCATCAGAACACTACAAAATTAGGAGAATTAAGTGAAGTATCGCTATTTAGGTAACAGTGGATTCAAAGTCAGTGAACTGGTTTACGGTAACTGGCTAACCCATGCCAGCCAAATCGAAAATGAAGCGGCGTACGCGACCGTTAGGGCAGCTCTTGAAGGTGGAATCACTTCTTTTGACACTGCTGATGTTTACGCTAACCAAGCAGCTGAAGTTGTTTTGGGCGAAGCTCTAAAAGGCCAGCGCCGTGAAGGAATTGAAGTTTTCACAAAAGTGTATTGGCCCGTTGCTGAAAGACATCCAAACGATACCGGACTATCTCGCAAACACATCATGGAGTCCATAAACGGATCTCTAAAGCGTTTGCAGATGGATTACGTAGATCTTTACCAAGCTCACCGATATGACGTGGAGACTCCCCTAGAAGAAACCATGCAGGCTTTTGCAGACATCGTTCGTCAAGGCAAAGCGCTTTACATCGGTGTCTCTGAGTGGAATGCTGAGCAGATTAGAGCAGGGCACAAATTAGCTAAGGAACTCGGTTTTCAGCTGATCTCAAGCCAACCGCAGTACTCGATGCTGTGGCGAGTAATCGAAGCTGAGATCATCCCAGCCTGTGAAGAACTCGGAGTGAGCCAGATTGTCTGGTCTCCGATGGCCCAGGGAGTGCTAACCGGTAAGTATCTACCAGGTCAACCTGTTCCAGCAAATTCAAGAGCAGCCAATGAAAAAGTAAATGGCTTCATCCAAAAGCTTCTAACTGATGAAGTTCTTACACGAGTCCAAGAACTAAAGCCAATTGCTGAAGAATTGAGTCTAACCATGGCTCAATTCTCGCTAGCTTGGGTACTGCAAAACAAGAATGTTTCGAGCGCGATTGTTGGAGCGACAACTCCAGAACAGATCACTAGCAATCTAGGCGCTGTTGGTGTTGAGATACCCGATGAAGTTATGAAGAAAGTGGACGAACTATTCGCGCCTATTGCAGTGACCGATCCTGCAGAAACCAAAGCTCCTGAAGCGAGACTGGTCTAAATTCGATTTAGTTTTCTTGCCCACAACGGACCAAAGTATATGAAGCCGGTGTATCCCTGAACAAGGGTTGCACCGGCTTTAATTCTTATCGCAACTTGCTCCTTAGTTTCAATTCCACCAACAGAAATTACTGCTAACTCTGAGCCCGCAGTTTTTCGAATCAATCTAAGAACTTCAAGCGATCTGTCATTCAGTGGTGCACCAGAAAGCCCACCAACTCCCATAGATTCAACTTGGAGTTTTGGTGTTTTCAAACCTTCTCTTGAAATTGTGGTGTTGGTTGCGATCACGCCAGCCAAGCCAAGTTCAACGGCAAGTTTTGCAACATCAACCACATCTTGATCGGCAAGGTCCGGTGCAATTTTTACAAGCACTGGCTTTCCCAAAGATTGTTCGATTACTGCTTTTAGAATGGGTTTTAGAGCTGTAATTGATTGCAAAGACCTGAGCCCCGGCGTGTTTGGAGAAGAAACATTGACAGCTAAATAATCTGCCCATGGGGCTAGTAATCTCGCACTTGTTTCATAGTCACCAACCGCATCAAAAACATCAACTACTCTTGATTTACCTATGTTGACACCGATGATTGGAAGTGCTTTTTTCGAGGAACGAAGTTTTTCAAGCCTTTTTGCAATGACCTCTGCGCCATCGTTATTGAAACCCATTCGATTTATCAAAGCGCGATCTGCTTTTAATCTGAAAAGCCTTGGTGCATCGTTACCATCTTGAGCAAGTGCGGTGACAGTTCCAATCTCAACGTGAGAAAAACCCAGCTCCCCCAAAGCTCTAATTGCGATTGCGTTCTTATCAAATCCAGCAGCCAAACCAAATGGTGAAATAAATTCCAAACCAAAAACTTTGACGCTTCTGGTTTTTATTTTTGGCAAAAGCTTCGTCAGTCGCAGGCTGGATGCCAATCGGATTGCAAACATACCGAGATGGTGAGCTCGCTCCGGATCCAATTTGGACAGGATGAACTTGAACGCTAAAGAGTAAAGCACCTGTCTAGGCTACCTTTTCAATTCATTGATTTCGGGCTTAAGAAAAGGGTCGGCTTCACTTTACTGAAGCCGACCCAAAATCTTTTATCGATTTAGCTGCAACCGCTGGTTGATCCACAGCCTTCGCAGACGTGACATGAACCAGAAGGTCTCATCTTGATTCCACAGTTGAAACATAGTGGAGCATCAGATTCGGTGCCCTGAAGCATCTCGAACAACTCTGCTGAGGAGTGAACCTGGCGTGGTTCTGCCTTCACTTCCTCAACCTTTAGCTCGATTACTACTGGAGCAGCAACTATTTCTTCAACAACTTCGGCTGGTGCTGCAACAGGAGACTCAGCAATTGCTGGGTATGAACCTGATGCATCTAGAGCAGCCGAACGCTCTGCTGAGGTGTTGATTCCAAGCGCCTGACGAGTTTCTGTTGGTAGGTAGTCAATGGCTAGACGACGGAAGATGTAGTCCATCAATGACTTAGCCATACGGATGTCAGCGTCATCAGTCAAACCTGCTGGTTCGAATGATACGTTGGTGAACTTCTGTACGTAGGTCTCTAGTGGAACACCGTACTGAAGACCAATCGAAACAGCGATTGAGAATGCATCCATAACGCCGGCAAGAGTTGAACCCTGCTTGCCAAGCTTTAAGAACACTTCACCTAGAACTCCATCAGGGTAAGTTCCTGCAGTCATGTAACCTTCTGCGCCACCAACAGTGAATGAAGTGGTTGATGAAGGACGTGACTTAGGTAGACGCTTACGAATCGGGTGTGACAAAGGAGCATCTGCTTTTCCAGCAGCTGGCTTTTCCTCAGTCTTAGCCTTGGCATCGCTCAGCGGTTGACCAACCTTACAGTTGTCACGGTAGATAGCCAGAGCCTTTAGACCCATCTTCCAACCCTGGAAGTAGATTTCCTTAACTTCTTCAACGGTTGCAGTTTCCGGCATGTTGACAGTCTTAGAAATAGCTCCCGATAGGAACGGTTGAACCGCTGCCATCATCCGAACGTGACCCATAGGTTCAATCGCACGAATACCAACAGCTGTGTCGAAGATCGCATAGTGCTCTTGCTTGAGTCCTGGTGCGTCAACCACGTGACCGTTAGTGCTGATGTGATCAACAATCGCTTCAATGGTCTCTTGTGAATAACCAAGACGGTGCAATGCGAATGGAATTGTCTGGTTAACAATCTGCATTGAGCCACCAGTTGATAGCTTCTTGTATTTCACCAAGGAGAAGTCTGGTTCGATACCGGTGGTGTCGCAGTCCATCATGAAACCAATGGTTCCTGTTGGGGCTAGCAGTGAAGCCTGTGAGTTTCTCCAACCGTTACGAGAACCGATTTCAGTGTTTAGTGCCCACTGACGTGTAGCGGCATCTAGAACTGAACGATCTATTTCAGCAGCTGAACGCAGAGTAGCGTTGGCAGCTTCGTGCTTACGCATAATGCGGTCGTGGCCAGTCTTGTTGTGAGCATAGCCATCGTAAGGACCAACAACACCAGCAAGTTCGGCTGAACGACGGTAAGAAGCTGCCGACATCAATGATGTGATTGCTGCTGCCAAAGCCTGACCTTCAGTGCTGTCATAAGGAAGACCGATAGCCATCAACAGAGCCCCAAGGTTTGCATAACCAATACCTAGCTGGCGGAATGCACGAGTAGTCTCGCCAATCTTCTCAGTTGGGAAATCTGCGAAACAGATCGAGATGTCCATGGCTGTGATGATTAACTCAGAAGCCTTAGTGAACTTATCACTGTCGAATGAACCGTCTGGGTTCAAGAACTTAAGCAAGTTCAAGCTCGCAAGGTTACATGATGAGTTATCTAGGTGCATGTACTCAGAACATGGGTTAGATGCAGTGATACGGCCTGATTCTGGAGTAGTGTGCCAGTCGTTGATGATGTCGTCGTACTGGATACCAGGGTCAGCACATGCCCAAGCAGCTTGTGCAAACTTGTCCCAAAGCTCACGAGCGTCAACTTCTTCGATAACTTCACCGTTGGTTCTCGCACGTAGACCGAAGTTTGTGCCATGCTCAACTGCACGCATGAACTCTTCATTTACACGAACTGAGTTGTTTGCGTTCTGATACTGAACCGAGTTGATGTCCTTGCCACCAAGCTCCATGTCGTAACCAGCATCGCGCAGTACGCGGATCTTGTCTTCTTCACGAGCCTTAGTGTCAATGAATTCCTCGATGTCTGGGTGATCAACATCAAGAACAACCATTTTGGCTGCACGACGAGTCGCCCCACCGGACTTGATAGTTCCTGCAGACGCATCTGCACCACGCATGAACGAAACTGGACCTGAGGCTGAACCACCTGAGGAGCGCAGAAGCTCTTTGGATGAACGAATGCGTGACAAGTTAAGCCCTGCACCTGAACCACCTTTGAAGATCATTCCCTCTTCGCGGTACCAGTTAAGAATTGATTCCATTGAGTCATCTACCGACAAGATGAAACATGCTGAAACCTGTTGAGGACTTGAAGTACCTACGTTGAACCAAACTGGTGAGTTGAAAGCAAAGACCTGGTTTAGCAACATGAAAGTTAGTTCGTGCTCAAAAATGGTTGCGTCTTCTTCTGTTGCGAAGTAACCGTGGTCACGTCCACCTTTGGTATAAGTAAGGACGACCCGGTCAATTAGCTGACGAAGGCTAAATTCACGAGCAGCAGTTCCCAAAGCACCACGGAAATACTTTGTGGTAACGATTGTGGAAGCGTTCAGGCTCCAGAATTCAGGGAATTCAGCTCCACGCTGTTCGAAGATGGTCTCGCCCGTCTTCCAGTTGGTCTGAACTACATCACGATATTCCCAGGAGACTTGTTCGTAAGGGTGAACGCCTTCAGTAGTGTAGATGCGCTCGATCTTGAGCCCTTTACGCCCCTGACTAGCTGCACCGGCGTCGGTGTAAGCCGATGTATCGGTCATTTGTTGCCTTTCTTTTAGTTTTAACTCTTATGTTTTTTGATCGCCTTCGGTTAAACCGATTGCGAAACCTGATTTTCGCGCTCAACCTTGAGCACTGCTATTGCCGCTTCGAAATCCTCAAGTGTTTCCCAACCCTGGTAAACACTGGCAAATCTCATGAAAGCTACCTCGTCGAGCTTCCTAAGTGGCTCAAGGATGGCTAAACCAACCTCTTGAGCCTCAACTTGGGCTGCACCGGTGGCCCTGATAGTCTCTTCGACCGTTTGAGCCAACATTGCTAGATCTGCCTCTGTTACAGGCCTTCCCTGACAAGCTTTTCTGACACCATTGGCGATTTTGTCGCGACTAAATGGCTCTGTCGTTCCACCTCTTTTTACTACCGAAAGACTTGAAGTCTCGGTAGTTGAGAAGCGGGAACCGCATTCTTGACACTGTCTCCGACGCCGAATAGATGATCCGTCGTCTGAGGTTCTCGAATCCATAACCCGGGAGTCTTCATAGCGGCAAAATGGACAATGCATGCCGACTCCTTTTCGGGTTAATTCACGATAATTTCACTCAAGAGAAATCAACTATACACACAAGATGTGGTGATATTTCACTTCTCCGTCCCTATATCTTGTGGTTTCATTGGCTTTGAAGCAAATTATCTTTATCGTCGGCGTGTTGCCTATAAGTACGGGGATTTTGCCTCGCAAACCATAACCTTCAACCAAAGATTTAACCTTTCTGTTATCAACTAATCAGAAAGATTTTGGATTAGAAACGAATGCGGATCGCATCTCCATGAGCTTGTAAGCCCTCAGAATCAGCGATAGCAACAACATTATTGGCCACCTCTGACAAAGCCGATTCGCTGTATTTGATGACCTGCTGAGGCCTGAGAAACGTGTGTACGCCTAATCCTGACCCGAATCTGGCCTGGCCGCCTGTTGGCAGGACGTGGTTGGACCCCGCTAGATAGTCTCCGAGCGAAACTGGGGAGAAATCTCCTACGAAAATTGCTCCAGCATTGCTAATTTGCTCCAATAATTGGTCATTTGAGGCTGTTTGGAGCTCTAGGTGTTCAGTTGCGTAGAAGTCAGCTAGTTGCGCAGCTTGATTTAGATCGGAAACCAGCACAACAGCGCTTTGTTGGCCTGAAAGTGCTGCTAAAACCCTAGATTTATTGCGGGTAAGTGCTACCTGTTCAGCTATTGCAGCTCTTACTTGCTCAGCAAAATCGGCAGAATCAGTTATCAACACTGCAGCAGCTAATTCGTCATGCTCAGCCTGCGAAATCAGATCTGCAGCCACAAACTCGGGGTTTGCGCTGGAATCTGCAATGACCATTACTTCAGTTGGTCCTGCTTCAGAATCTATAGCGATGACACCCCTCAGCAAGCGTTTAGCTGCAGCAACGTAGAGGTTTCCAGGTCCGGTAACCAAATTCACTGGTTCGAGCCCAATTTCAGGGATTCCATAGGCAAAAGCTATAACTGCTGCCGGACCACCTATAACGTAGACATCTTCGACCCCAAGTAATGCTGCTGTAGCCAACACAGTCGGGTGTGCCCTGCCTCCGAAATCTTTTTGACCTGGAGTAGAAATCGCAAGCTTTTTAACACCCGCTATCTGAGCAGGAACCACATTCATGATGACACTTGATGGGTATACTGCCTTGCCACCAGGAACGTATAGCCCCACTGAGTCGATTGGACGATATCTTTGCTGAACTTGAGCACCATTGGCTAACTCGCTGGTAAAGCCCTGAGGTTTAGCCTGCTCAGTCACCTTTCGAACTCGTTCAATTGCTGTTTCAAGTGATTTTTTGAGATTTGGCTCTAGTGAACTTAGAGCTTTCGAGAGTTCATCTGCAGGTACTTTTATGGGATTGATTTCTATGCCATCAAATTTCTGGGCGATAGAGACGAGTGCTTTGACACCTTCAGCTCTTATTTGTGCAACCAAAGGTCTAACCTCTGCAACCGCTGAATCCATGTCCACGATCGCTCGGGGCAATTCTCTGGCCACCAAGTCAGCAGAAACCTGTCGCCCTCTAAGGTCTAATAATCTAACTAAATCTGCCATAGTCTTTTCTGCCATTTTTTCCATTTTAGGCGAAGAACCCTGTGCCAGTCGGTCATGTGGCTAAGGGTGAGTTAGCCTTGGCTTGAACTTACAAGAAAGTTAACTAGTGCAAGAGATTAAAGATCCAACCGAGAGCTTAAAACAGACATTTAGAAGACATGCATCAGGTGTATGTGTAATCACACTAAACGATGCCAAAGGAGGGCCTGTTGGCTTCACAGCAACCTCAGTGACCTCCCTCGGTTCTGATCCCGCCTTAGCCACCTTCAACGTTTCCAGAGGCGCGAGCAGCTGGCCCGCCTTAAGTTCGGCTCAATACGTTGCCATTTCGATGTTGAATTCAGATTCCCTAGAGCTGGCAAAAAAGATGTCGCAAGATCACACAAAAAGATTTTTGGACGACGACTGGTTTGTGGAACCTGATACAAAACTTCCCATTTTCAATCGGGTCAATGCCGTGCTTATCTGCAAAATCAGAGAACGTCACGAGGTCGAAGAGAACGCCGTTATAGTTGTTGAAATTCTTAGTGGCCTGTTAGCCGAAGAGTTCCCCAGTTTGCTCTACCATCACAGAGGCTACGTCGTCCCCGGGGATCGTCTCAGCTAAATCATTTGGAAGCTCTTGCATTGCTAGTTCATCAAGCGCAGCTGTTCCGAAGTGCTGTTTAACTTCAGAAATTAAAGCGTCACTCACAAAAACTTTATGTTTTAGCCGATACGAAGTTGATCCAGATTCGGTTCTAAGGGATAACTGGATTTCAGTCTGACCTGGATAGCGAGTAAATATTTTGTCCAAAATCTCGATATTCGCCTTAGTCGCTAAGTGTTCAGCTATTGAAACTTTTAGCGGACCTGAGAATCTCGCATCTTCTTTTTCCAAAACGGCAATCTCATTTACATTCAGCGCAAAGCTGTCATCTCTCGGACGCATCCTGCCTCTCACAGCAACAATAGAATCAACATTGAGCTTTGAAATATTTTCTTGATAGGTCTTGCTAAATATCATCAAAGTAACTTCGGCATCGAGATCTTCAAGAGTAACGTTGGCATAAATATTTCCTGAGGATCTAGCTGTCTTTACTTCAACGTTTGTGATTAATCCGGAAAGTGTTACTGGCTCGGCATCTGCAAAATCTTTACGTTCGTTGAATGAAGAAATTGTTTCGGTCGCGCTCGAACGCAATCTACTTTCAGCACCCTGTAAAGGATGCGCGCTAACATACAACCCCAACATCTCACGCTCAAGGCTTAGTAACTGTCGTTGAGGCCACTCCGCAAGATTGGCAATTCTATGATTGGTTTGATCACTATCGAAATCATCAAACAGATCCGAATCTCCCATTGATTTGGATTTCTTGGCTTTTATTTCTGCTTCAATAATCTCTTCATGAGCTTCGAAGAGTGCTCTCCTGGTAACTCCAAAAGAATCAAACGCTCCAGCTTTTATAAGTGACTCAATGACTTTTTTAGTGCATACCGAAGCCGGCACCTTCGCTACGAAGTCTTGGAAAGATTCGAATCTTCCTTTAGATTCACGCGTTGCCACGATTTCTTGGACAACTCCAAGACCAACATTTCTTATGGCCTCAAGACCAAATCTGATGTCTTTTCCTACCGCCCGGAAATCGGCAATTGAGTCGTTCACATCTGGAGCTAGCACCTGGATACCGGCTCTTCTGGCTTCGCTCAGATAGACGCTGAGCCGATCTCTCGAGCTGCGAACAGAAGTCAAAAGTGCGGCCATATATTCCTGAGGAAAGTTGGCCTTCATGTATGCAGTCCAGTACGAGAGCACACCATAGGCCGCACTATGGGCTTTGTTGAACGCATAATCAGCAAAAGGAAGAAGTGTTTCCCAAAGTTTGTTTACTGCATCTTCGACAAAGCCGTTAGCTTTCATACCTTTTGAGAAATTAGCAAACTGGGCGTCTAGCTCTTCTTTCTTTTTCTTACCCATTGCTCGACGCAACTCATCCGCTTGAGCAAGGCTAAAATTAGCCACTTTCTGAGCAGCAGCCATTACCTGCTCTTGATAAACAATTAGACCGTAGGTCGGATCGAGCACTTCTGCAAGTGGACCTTCTAAGGAAGGATGAATGGGTAGATTCTTCTCTTTGCCATTTTTTCTTTGGGCATAAGAAGTGTGTGAACCCATACCCATCGGTCCTGGTCGATAGAGAGCAATAGCTGCCGAGATGTGTTCAAACTTGGTTGGCTTTAGCAACCTCAAAAGTGACCGCATCTGTCCGCCGTCAAGCTGGAACACACCGAGGGTGTCTCCTCGAGAGAGCATCTCGTATGTCGTTTCATCGCCATCTAAATCAAGATCTTCAAGAACTACGGACACGCCACGGTTTGATTTTGCATTTTCAATAGCCTTATCTAAGACCGTCAAATTCCGAAGCCCTAAGAAATCCATCTTGACCAGCCCAAGCTCTTCACACGGATGTTGGGCAAAGGCAGTGATTACTGCACCGTCATCATCTCGTCTAATAACTGGAATTACATCCAACAATGGCTCAGCTGACATGATGACGCCGGCAGCGTGGACGCTGGTTTGTCGCTTTAGGCCTTCAAGACCTCTGGCAAGATCAAAGACTTTTCTAGCATCTGGGTCTTCTTCAAGAATCTTTCTGAACTCAGCCGCTTCCTTGTAGCGACTTTTTGAATCAGTAGCTGCTGCTGCGATAGCAATTGGTTCAAATTCAATCGGTTCTTCATCGAATTCATCGAAGCTATCCTCAACAACAGTTTCAACTGCTGCTCTCTGTTTGGGATCCTCAACCATCTCACCCAGTGTCATGTCTTTGCCAAGCACCATGCGAGGCATTGCCTTCGTAAGTTTTTCACCAACTGAATAATCCATGCCTAGGACTCTGGCAGCATCCTTCAGGCTCTGCTTAGCCTTGATGGTTCCATAGGTAATAATTTGGGCAACCCGATCATCACCATATTTCTGGGTTACATATCGAATAACTTCACCGCGTCTACGATCATCGAAGTCAACGTCAATATCTGGCAAACTAACTCGAGAAGGATTCAAAAACCTTTCGAATAGCAATCCATACTTAATCGGATCTAACGCTGTGATTCCCAATGCGTAGGCAACCAGCGAACCGGCTGCCGAACCACGACCGGGACCTACTCTGATTCCCTGATCTCGAGCCCAAGAAATAAAGTCTGCAACAACCAAGAAGTAACCCGGGAAATTCATATTGTTGATTACCTGAATTTCAAAAGCAATTCGTTCTTGATACTCAGGAGTGATCACCTTACCGAATCGGTCCTGCATTCCCCGCATAACTTCTTTTTCAAACCAAGTTGCCTCAGTGTGTCCTTCTGGAACAGCAAATCTAGGCATCAGATTCCGCCTAACAAAACTGATATCGGAGCGTTCAGCAATTAGTAAGGTGTTATCGCAGGCCTCTGGAAACTCTGAAAAAAGTTCACGCATTGCTTTTGCGCTCTTTAGGTAATAACCCTGACCGTCGAATTTGAACCTTCGCTCATCAGTAAGTTTTGTCCCGGTCTGAACACAAAGTAATGCTTCTTGAGCGTCGGCATGACCTGGTTCGGTGTAATGAAGGTCATTTGTTGCAAGCAGTGGAATTCCCAAATCTTTCGAGAGACGTATCAAATCGCTGAAGCTTCTTCGCTCCACGCTTGCGCCATGGTCCATAATCTCGATGAAATAGTTTTCTTTGCCGAAAATGTCCCTAAACTCAGCAGCAGTTTCCAACGCTTCTTTGTATTGGCCTAAGCGAAGCCTGGTTTGGACTTCTCCACCAGCGCAACCCGAGGTAGCGATGATTCCTTTTGAATACTTAGCTAAAAGTTCCCGGTCCATTCGGGGTTGAAAGTAATAACCCTCGAGCCAGGCATAAGAAGAAAGCTTGAATAGATTTAGCATGCTGTCGTTATCTGTTGAGAGCATAGTCAAGTGTGAATAAGCGCCTTTAGACAAATCATCATCGCCGCCGTCAGCCCAATATGTTCTGGACTTATCAAGTCTTGACCCTGGTGCTAGATAAGCCTCAATACCGATGATCGGCTTGATACCTTTTTTAGTTGCCTGCTCCCAAAAATCAAACGCACCAAAGTTATTGCCGTGATCAGTGATTGCGATTGCTGGCATGCCATAATCAACAGCTTTATCTAGAAGTTGATCTATCTTGGCCGCCCCGTCAAGCATCGAGTAATCAGTGTGCACATGTAAGTGCACAAAGTTTTCACTGTTGCTGGACATCGATTGTTCACTTTTCTGTGATTTTTTAGGCTTAGGGCAAATAGCCTAATCTGACCTTGGTTAAACCTATTTTGCCACTCCGCCAATAGGCTATTCGCCGCGAAGGATTGAAAGTGACTTCGATAAATCCTCAGGGTAGCTGCTTTCAAAACTCACATACTCTCCGCTGGTTGGATGAATAAAACCGAGTTTTACTGCATGGAGCCATTGCCTTTCCATTCCAAGTTTGGCGGCCAAATTAGGGTCACAGCCGTATAGCGTATCGCCCACCAACGGATGCTTGAAGGTAGAGAAATGAACTCTTATCTGATGAGTTCGGCCAGTCTCTAATTCAATCTCCAGAAGTGACGCTGCTGAAAAAGCCTCGAGAGTCTTGTAGTGGGTAACTGACGGCTTCCCATCTGGTGAAACGGTGAATTTGTATTCATGTTTTAGATGTCTACCAAGTGGCGCATCAATTGTTCCAAAACTTGGATCTGGGTGACCTTGAACAAGTGCATGGTAGGTCTTGTCCACCGTCCTGTCGCGAAAAGCTTGCTTCATCCTTGAATAAGCTACCTCTGTCTTGGTCAGCACCATAAGTCCGCTGGTGCCCACATCGAGGCGGCTAACGATTCCTTGGCGCTCTGCGACACCACTGGTAGACATCTCAATACCCATTGCAAGTAATGCACCGCCGACGCTTGGACCATCCCAGCCCACCGATGGATGAGCCGCTACTCCAGCAGGTTTATCAACGACGACTATATCCGCATCTTGATAAATCACCACTAAGCCCTCAACTTCTTCAGCAACTAGTTCAAGTGCAGGTTTTGGTTTCGGAAGTTCAACTCGTAGCCAAGCATCTGCAAGAAGGGAATCTGATTTCTGAATAACGTGGTCATTCTGTTGCACCAACCCAGCAGAAATCATGTCTGCAACTACCGATCTTGATAAACCAAGAAGTTTTGCTATTCCGGCATCCGCCCTATTACCGGCTAGTCCTTCGGGAACTTGAATCAGACGTTGCTCAGTCATGTTTCCCACCGATGCGCTCACCACGAATAACTTTGATGGATATCAAAGCGGCCGAGATGCTTATCGCCATGTCCGCAATGTTGAAGACCGGGAAATTAAACGGGATTTGAATAAAGTCGACGACATGCCCATTAGGGAATCCTGGATATCTTGTCAACCTGTCAACGAGATTTCCAGTCACACCGCCAAGAGCGCAACCAGCTAGGACGAGCCATGACTTAGTTCTGAATCCTGGGCCGAACCACAAAAGCGCGAATGCTGCCAGCGAAGACAAAATAGTGAATACCCAAGTTCCGACAGCACCAAGCGAAAAGGCCGCCTTGGAATTAAAAGCTAGAGTGAAATGCAGCAGATCAAAAAATACTGGAATTGGTTCATAAGGTTTTAGGTATGTAACAGCCAGAAACTTCGTCACTTGATCAGCCAAAACAATAAAAATAGCAATGCCTAAGAACAATAAAGTGCCCTTGGCTTTCAAAGATGAATTTGACTTATTCAACTAACTCAGATTTTAAATGTGGCATTAGTAATTTGAGTTGGTGAAGTCGGTGTCTTTTGAGTTGGAGAACCTGTTGATTCAAGATCATTTAGCTGACCTTCAATATAAGACTTCAGCTTTGCTCGGTATTCTTTTTCAAAGTTTTGTAAGCGCTCAACGTCGTTTTCAGCGAGAGCCTTCTCCTGCTCAAGACGGCTCATGTCAGCTTTGTGTTGAGCTTCTGCCTCACGAACGATGCGTGCTGCTGTGGCGTGGCCTTCCGCGATAAGGGCATCGCGCTTCTGCAGACCCTCGCGAACGTGCTCTTCGTGTAACTTGCGAGCAAGCTGTAACAAGTTGTTGGTGTTGTTCGCTTCAAAGGCACTCATGTCTTTAGCGGCTTCGGGGAACGCACTATTAGGTGTTGTTGACTCTGGGATTGAAGCCTCAGCGGTGTTGACCTGTTGAACTAGTGAAGCTCCGCTTCTTTGAAGCTCTGAGATACGACCATCGGCCGCCAGGACTCGTTGACGAAGTTCTTCGTTTTCCTGGGTTAGCCTGCGCATCTCCAGGACGATTTCGTCTAGAAAATCATCAACTTCATCTTGATCGTAACCTTCACGAAATTTCGTAGGTTGAAAACGTTTATTAACTACATCTTCTGGAGTTAAAGGCATCAGACTCTCCCTGTTCTCAATTGTCATCAATGGGTAATGACCGCGGTCAAAAGTTAAGGCTACCTTACCTTTAAGTGTTAGCGGAGCGTTGCTAACAACACGTCTAAGAGTGCGAGGGCAATAAATAGCACCAAAATTGAGATATCTAGATAACCAGAACCTAGCCTGATTGGCTTGATTAGTCTCGAAAGTGGCTTTACTATCCAGTCAGTTAGGAGATACGCAGTTTCGGCGATGACTAAATAAGTGCCTTTGGGTCTAAATCTAGGGTTAGCCGCTCTGAGCCAATCCAAGATGATGCGGGCCAATAAGACAATTCGGAATACATCAATAATCCAACTCAGGACCTGTGCTATTTGAGACATGGAATGTCCCTAAATTATGGGCGAATGATTAGACGATCGCTTTCAGCTTCAAGAACTTCGTCAGAATCACCGTCTATCGCAACGCCATAAGGAGCTAGCAGATAAACATGTTCGGCAACACGCTTGGATTCTGCCTGTAATCCAGCTTTTAGCCCGGACATGAAGTCAACAAGCCTTCTGGTATCAGAATCGGTTAGGTTCTGAACATTTACAATCACAGGAACCGAGTCCCGGAGAACTTCGGCAATCAATCCGGCGTCAGCATAGGTATTAGGCTGAACTGTTTCAATACTTGAAACTTCAAAACCTCTCCTTTGTGGACGTTGAGGTTTAGCTGCACGGGTGTCGGTCTTAGGTGCTGCAGTGCGCGCAGGTGGAGGCGTCTTTGTACCGCCTAGTGAAAAAAACTCTTTAACCCAGTCAACTGCACCGGACATGGCATCTCCTTTGGTATAAAACCCCGATATGCCTAGATTAAGGCGGAAACTAGCGGTTTCCAGTTATTGCGGTGCCAATGCGCAAGTGTGTCGCACCGTGCCTTATGGCTTCTTCGTAGTCTCCCGACATGCCTGCAGAAATGAATTTTGCCAGTGGCGCTAATGTTACGAGTTCGGCGCTTGATTTAGCTATGGTCTCGAAGTACTTGGCTGGTTCGCCATCAAGGCCAGCAACTCCCATGACACCTAGCAAATTCAGTTGTTCCGCTTCGAGCACATTTTCGGCAAAGGCAATTAGGTGGTCTGGAAGAATGCCTCCACGACCAGGATCTTGTGTCAAATTCAACTCAATAAACACATCAAGCGAATGCTCGGGAGATTTTGCGAGCTGTTTTACTAATTCTTGCAACAAACTTGGCCTGTCAAGCGAATGAAGAACAGAGCTATAACCAAGCATTGATTTGACCTTGTTGGACTGCAATTGACCGACAAAGTGCCAAGTGGGATTGATCCCTGTCTGGTTGGTGAGCCTGACTAGTTCAGCTTTAGCCGATGCCTCTTGATCTTTGTTTTCACCAAAATTACTCTCACCTAGTTCTAAAAGTTCAAGCACTAAATCAACAGAATGATTCTTGGTGACGACAATGAGTTGAACCTCGTCGCGTTGTCTATTAGCAGCTAAAGATGCACTGGCAATCCGAGTACAAACCTCACTCAGACGTTCCGCCAGTGCAGTTTGAGTCATTGCCTATTGGAGGAAATCCGGAATGTCGAAACCATCATCGAAACGGCTTGGACTGTTCCGTTGACCATATGATTTCGGCTCTTCTACTTCTGACTGCTGTTCAACATAGATATCTATCTCATCCTCGACAGTTGTCTGTGTCACCGATCCAGTATTACCCAAGTACCACAATGGAGCATCCTCAGTAACATCACTGTTGTCTTGCTCCGGAACAATTGGAATAGACCCAGAACTTGGAGCTGTGAAACCAGTGGCTCTTTGAATTGGACGTGGCCCTGTCTCATCAAATCCAGCACCAATTACTGTAACTCTAATTTCATCACCTAGTGCATTGTCAATCGAAGTTCCAAAAATAATGTTTGCAGTTGGGTGAACAACTTCTTGAATCAAACGAGCAGCGTCATTTACTTCTTTCAGTTTCATGTTTGAAGCAGCAGCGAACTGAATTAAAACGCCACGAGCATTGTCGATACTATTTTCAAGCAATGGGTGGTTGATGGCTTGCTCCGCAGCTCGCATTGCTCGATCTTCACCCTTAGCGGTACCTATTCCCATCAGCGCGGTTCCAGCTCCTTGCATCACTGACTTGACATCCGCGAAGTCGAGGTTAACAAGACCAGGTTCAGTTATTAGATCCGAAATACCTTGAACACCAGCTCGAAGAACATCATCAGCCATGCTGAAAGCATCGGTAAAACTTAACTCTTCATCATTTAGTTCAATAAGTCTTTGGTTCGGCACAATAATCAAGGTGTCAACCTCAGCACGAAGTGCATCAATACCTGCTTGGGCATTTTGCGCTCGCCTTGGTCCTTCAAAATCAAAAGGGCGGCTAACAACACCGACGGTTAGAGCTCCTGATTGTTTTGCAATACGAGCGACCACAGGCGCTGCTCCGGTTCCTGTGCCACCACCCTCGCCAGCTGATACGAAAACCATGTCTGCTCCGCGCAATACTTCAGCAATCTCATCAACGTGATCTTCAGCGGCTCTTCTACCAACCTCAGGGTCTGCTCCTGCACCGAGGCTTCTCGTGCTGGCTCCCCCAATTTCCAAC
The DNA here is from genome assembly GCA_009921165.1 of Actinomycetota bacterium. Lineage (GTDB taxonomy): Bacteria > Actinomycetota > Actinomycetes > Actinomycetales > Microbacteriaceae > Rhodoluna. The sequence goes on from RFYI01000004.1 coordinate 19,983, forward strand.
TTCACGTGTGCTTCAGATTTCAGTAGGTCCTGGCCGTCAGTGTTGATAGCAATGAACTCAACACCTCTCAAGCGCTTCTCAATCATCTGGTTTATGGCGTTACCACCAGCACCACCGACACCAACAACTTTAATAACTGCCAAGAAGTTGTTCACTAAAGGGTCCGACATTCTGTTCCTCCGAATAAATCACATTCAGCAAACCTTAAACCTCTACTTGAGGTTTAACAATGTTCACAAAATGCTCCTGCGCCAAGAAACTAAGCGGTAAAGGACCTATTTCGCTGTAAATCAGCGGGTGTGTCTAAATCTTCTTATCTAATAACGCTTGGCGTGAGAGGAGAAGAAACATCAAAGGTAGCTCGAACCCCGGTTGGATTCTTAAGTAACAACGTCTTCAAAACTTTCGATTTCAAAATAGATTGGCTGGAATCTCCCCAGATGATGGTCTGCGCCGAATAGCCACGCAACTGCAAGGTTACGTTATCCCTTGTCTTCGCCTGAATATAAGCTACTCGCTTAAGCAACTGGGCAGGTAGTGCCATCAATACATCAATCGCCTCAGCATAGTTTTTTGAAGTCTTTGGATCATTTTTGACGATGATCGTTGGAAGCGGTTCATTGCCGCTAGCGACACCGAGGTTCACTCCTGCAGGGTCAAATAAATATCTAGTCCCACCTCTGACCACAATAGAAATTGGTGTTCGTTCGGTTATCCGAACTTCAAGTCCGTGTGGAGGTTTGCTGATTAGAGAAATGCTCTCTATCAACTTGAACTTGCTCAGATCTTCGGCAACCGAAGCCTCGCTAATCATCGGTAGCGGAGAACCAATTCTGTTTTCTAAAATTGCCAGAACCTTTTTGGTGTATGACTTGGATGTCCCACTCACCGTAATTTTGTCAATAGATAGCAACGGTGTATACATAGTCGCTAGTACCAGTAAAACCAGAAATACCAGTGATGAAGCAGTTGCTATCAGAAAATTCTTCAGAACTCGAGATTCCCTAGTGAATCTTCGAGCTTGCTTTATTCTTTGGCGTCTCTGAGCGAGCTTACTCAGCGATGGGAGCGCTAATTTACGCTTTGAAACTGGTAGCTTTTTTACCTTTGGCGCAGCGGCCTTAATTGTCTTTGGCTTAACCTTGAAGACCCGTACTGTTTTTTTCTTGGGCTCAACTTTTGGAGTTTGTGAATAACGATTCTTGGGGGGCTTCAATTTAATTCTCTAATGCTTTCAAAATGCCAGGAACTTGGCGATACACATCGCCACAACCCATAGTGATTACGAAATCCCCGGCCCTAGCTATGTTCGCAACAGCTTGTGGGACATCGTCCCAGTCGGGTACGTAATGCATTCTGCGTTGATCTGCAAAAGCATCCGCTATGAGAGCGCCGGTTACTCCTGGCTCTGGATCTTCTCGAGCAGCATAAATATCTAGCACCACTACTTCGTCGCTTGCAAGTAAGGCTTCAGCAAACTCTTTGGCGAACATTCGTGTTCGACTGTAAAGGTGAGGTTGAAATACAGTTATCAATCTGCCCTTACCGACAACAGCGCGAGCCGCACTTAGTGCAGCAACAACTTCCGTTGGATGATGAGCGAAGTCGTCATAAACCTTTACTCCCCTTTGTTCTCCATGGAGTTCAAATCTTCGCTCGGTTCCACCAAAAGTGGCTATTGCAGCCAAGGAATCATTAGGGTCAAAGCCTAGACCTACTAACACTCCGAATGCACCGGCAGCATTGATGGCATTGTGAAGCCCTGGAACATTAAGCTTTGCGTTATAAAGATTGCCTCCATAGGAAATGGTGAACGAGACTTTTGCTCCAGAGGCATCTACTTCCACAAGGGACACATCTGCTTTAGCGCTTAGACCAAAGCTGATCACCTTTTTATCTTTGAGCAAAGAGGTCACTCGAACTGCACCAGGATCATCAGCGCTAATGACGACAAAATCGCTTGCACCATTTGCAAACCGAGCAAATTCGGCCTCAAAATTCTCTAGCGAACCATAATGATCCAAATGATCTGGGTCCACATTAGTAATCAAAGCAACAGCTGTTTGGTAGTGCAGAAATGATCCATCTGATTCGTCAGCTTCAATCACAAACAAATCGGATGAACCGCTATCCGAAGAAGTTTCAAAAGCTGCAATGACACCACCGTTAACGAAGCTTGGATCATTGCCCATGCCTTTTAGCCCTGTAATGATCATTCCGGTGCTTGTTGTCTTTCCGTGAGCACCCGCAACTGAAATAAGCTTCTTCTTATCTGTCAAATACTTCAAAGCTTGCGATCTATGCAAAATCGGAAGATTCTTTTCCTGAGCTAAAACATATTCTGGATTATTAGGCCATAGGGCCGAGGTAACCACAACAGTGTCACAATCTCGTAGGTTGTTGGCGTCATGTCCAATGTGAATTTCCGCCCCAAGTTTCCTCAGTTCGATGATATTGTTTGATTCTCGAACATCACTGCCAGTTACCTTGTGGCCAGAATTCATTAGCATTCGAGCTATACCGCTCATGCCAGATCCACCGATACCGATAAAGTGCACTTTGCCAAGATTGGAAGGCACTGCTTGGCTGAAATCCGGTTTGATGGTCATAGTTTCCTAAAGAGTTCTTTTAAGACTAAGTTCGAGAATTAAAGCAACCCCTTACAACACGCCATTAACTAGCCTGAGAAGCCTCTCAGCTCCATCACTAACTCCAATTGACAGTGATTTGGCCTTCATGGACTTGCGTAAAGCAGCGTTACTTACCAGCGGGATTAGTTCTGAACGAACGTATTCGGGGGTAAAGCCTGCATCAGTAATGAGAATTGCCCCGCCAGCAGCTACGACTTGTTCAGCATTAAGCCTTTGTTCGCCATTACCCACTGGGTATGGAACGAATACAGCTGGAAGTCCAACTGCAGAGAATTCACTAACTGTGGCAGCTCCTGCTCTGGCAACGGAGAAATCTGCCGCGGCAATAGCAAGATCCATTCGGTCACAGTAAGCCAACCGCACATAACTTCCATTATGTGTTGCTTCTAATCCAGATCTGTCACCGACAATGTGAATAACCTGAATTCCAGCTGCATCTAAGACTGCGCGTGAAGATTCAATAGTTTCATTGATTCGCTTCGCACCTAATGAACCACCCGTCACAAGCAAGGTGGTTAGTTTTGCATCCAGATTGAAATACTTTGTTGCATCCAATTTCAAATTGTGATTTTTTAGTTCGACAATCTCCTTGCGAAGCGGCATGCCAACTAGGACTGCCTTAGGCAATTTGGTATTGGGAAAAGTAATTCCTACTGCTGCTGCTGACTTAGCTCCTACCCTATTGGCATAACCCGGTAAGGCATTCGCTTCGTGTATCACATACGGAATTCCCATAGCAAGTGCTGCTCGGTAGGCCGGAGCGCTAGCGTAACCACCAAAGCCCACTACAACGTCTATCTTGTGCGCTTTGATGTATTGCTTCACGTCTCTAACTGCTTTAGCAAATGTTGCTGGAAATCTAAATGCATAGGCATTAAGTTTTCTAGGCATTGGCAATCTAGCTACTATCAGTAAGTCATAGCCGCGTTCTGGAACTAGTTTCGATTCCAAACCTTCAATGGTTCCTAAAGCCCAGACTTTATGCGAACCCGTTTGCGCCATGATTTGATCGGCAAGCGCTAACAAAGGATTCACATGACCTGCGGTTCCGCCACCAGCCAGTAGGTAGTTGGTCATCGACGGGATACCCTTTGAGACTGAGGTTGACGTTCAATGGCCAAAACCACTCCAAGACTCATTAGAACCGCAATCAAAGATGAACCACCCTTGGACATCAGTGGCAACGGAACACCCAAAACCGGCATCAAGTGCAACACCACCGCGATGTTTATCAATGCCTGCAGCAAGATCCAAAGCATGATTCCGTTGACGGCTAAAGAAGCAAAATCAGTTCTGGCGTTCCTAGCGATATTCCTGAGATGTTTAGAGAGTAGGAAGAAACAACCAAGCACAACAATCGAGCCGATTAGTCCCCACTCTTCGCCGATAATGGCAAAAATGAAGTCGTTCTCAACCTCTGGAATCCAGCCCCAATTCAATTTGGATTGTCCAAGGCCTGTCCCAAATATTCCACCTGAAGCTAAGGCCCAAGTTCCATGTTTTACCTGCCAGTTAGCGCCATCATCGACTGCCGAAGACTGTCCAAACATGCTTACGAAAAAATTTAGGATTCGCAGAACACGAGAAGGTGAAATTACCGCACCTGCAGCAAACCCAATCGCCGCCAGGCCATAGAACTTCCTCAAATGTTCTTGAGGTAAACCAGCTAAATACATCAAGGCGATAACTATCATCACTATGACGATCGCCGTTCCCATGTCCCGTCCAGTTATGAAAACTAAAAGTGCAGAACCAAACCCCGCGACGATAGCCTGCTTCGCTCCTCTATTGAAATCCCAGAGCTGGTCCATGCTTTGACTCAAAAAACCTGCAATAAATAGGATCAAGCCAAGCTTTAGGAACTCGGAAGGTTGGATTTGAATAAATAAGATTCTGATCCAGTTTGTATTACCTCCAACTGAAACACCGATTCCTGGCACTAAGACCAGTAGCTGTCCTACGATGCCACCGAGCATCAACAAATTTGCAAAACGTTGAATCCATTCCATACTTCGCATAGAAATGAAAATCATCGAAACAAAACCAACTACCGCATACAATAACTGGCCTTTGAAATATCCAAAGGGGTCACCATCAGCCTTAATGGAGTTTACGTTAGAAGAAGAAAGAACCATTATTAGTCCAAACGAGACCATTAGAACAATCAGCATCACAAGTGAATAGAAAAGTTTAGATTGGTGTAGAAAATACTCATCGAACCACTCTGCAGTTGACCGAAAAGGAGATCTCAAGAAAGTTCTCGCAGAACTTGATGTTGAAGATCGATTCTGTCTTCCTTGTGTGCGCCGGTTTCTGATGTGTTTTGCCATGGCTACATCACCTCCTTCGTTATTGCTTGGACGAATGCTTGTCCTCTATCTGCGTAGTTATTGAACTGGTCCATTGAAGCAGCAGCAGGAGCAAGCAATACGGTGTCACCTGAAACAGCAATTGCTTTAGCCCTTAAGACCACTTCATTCATTACTAGTTCTGATGGAACGTCAATTTCAATTACTTCGCTATCAGCTGCATAGTTCATTAAGGCTGCCAGCACAGGTGCCCGATCTAATCCGATAACAATAGCTGCCTTGATTTTCTTGGCATATCGTTGCACCAGAGGTGACACATCGACACCTTTGAGTAGGCCACCAACTACCCAGATGACCGAATCAAAGGTTGCCAAAGCGGCTGCCGCTGCATGCGGATTAGTTGCCTTGGAATCGTCAACCCATTGGACGCCATCTTTTTCAAGGACCAGCTCAATTCGGTGAGCATCAAGTTGGAAACCTCTTAGCGCCTGTGCGATTTCAGCAGGTTGAACACCAACAGCTCTTGAGATGGCTGAAGCCGCGGCAATATTGGACATTAGATGAGGGCTGACAAGGGCCAGATGTTTTAGATCATCCAAAGTGGCTAACTCTTCCGCCACAGAAGGATCATCGATGAACGCCCTATCAACTAGGAGATCCTCGACCCAGCCAATCTCGTTCGGAGCTGGAGTATTAACTGTGAAACCAACCGCCTGAGCTTCTTCACAGTTGACTGCATTATGCATTAGCTCTGAAGTCAATGCATCGGCAACGTTATAAACGCAACAAACACTTGTGTTGTTATAAATCTTGCCCTTGGTGCTCGCATAGCTGTCAAAGGATCCATGCCAATCTAAATGGTCATCCGCGATGTTTAGCACTGCACTCACCAAAGGTTTGATTTCATTCAAGTAATGCAGTTGAAAGCTGCTGAGTTCGACTACTAATACTTCAAATTCTGCTGGGTCACGCACAACGTCTAGGATTGGGACGCCAATATTCCCACAAGACACTGCTTTGATTCCAGCAGAGAGAAGCATCTGCTCGACAAGCTGAGTAACAGTGGTTTTACCATTGGTGCCAGTAATACAAACCCATTGAGAAGACTTACCTGACTTATCTCTAACCCGCCAGGCTAAATCAATATCGGTCCAGATTGGAATATTCGAATTAGTTGCAAAAATCAAAAGTTCGGAATCTGGCTTGATACCGGGTGAAGTTATGACAACATCAGCTTGAAATTCCCTAAACGCCTTTTCGATATCGTTTTTGGGGAAGCCAACTAAATGACTAACCCCAAGAACATCAAGAACATCTAAGCTATTTCTTTCAGCTTTATCAGAGATAACTAGAACTGTTGCACCGAGTTCGGCTAATGTGTCAGCTACTGAAAATCCGGTTACTCCTAGTCCATAAACTACAGCTTTGAGTTGGCTCCAATCAGAATGCCAACTATTTAAGTGTTCTAACTTGCTCATGCAACCGAACCATAAATCCACTCGACATAGAACAAACCGATACCGGCCATAACGAGCAGTCCACAAATAATCCAGAATCTAACTACAACGGTTACTTCGTTCCAGCCTTTAAGTTCAAAGTGGTGATGGACAGGACTCATCAATATGATTCTTCTTGGCTTACCAGTAGTCCATTTGGTGATTTTATATACGCTCCGTTGCAAGATAACTGATCCAGCCTCAAGTGCAAATATGCCTCCAACCAAAACCAAGAGAATCTCGGTGCGAGAGAGAATCGCAAGAGCTGCAAGAGCTCCACCGATACCAAGAGATCCGCTATCACCCATGATTATTTGAGCGGGGTTTGTGTTAAACCATAGGAAACCGATCAGAGCGCCGACGATTGCTGCTGCCACTACGGCCAGATCTAATGGATCTCTAGTCTCATAACAGTTTGCAGCAATGTTAGTAATGTCGCAGGCTTGATTGAATTTCCAGAATCCAATCACTGCAAATGCACCTATAGACATAATCAAGGAACCGGTAGCAAGCCCGTCAAGCCCATCTGTAATGTTTACGCCATTTGAAGTACTAACTACAAGCAAATAAATCCAGAACAAGAATGCTGCGATGCCGATCCAGATACCAATTTCACCCCAGCTCTTTGGTGCTAACTGCATTAGGTCGAAACCGGTATCTCGGAAAAGTGAAACTTTAGTTGAAGCTGGTGTTAAACCAAAAACGTCTTTGTTTTGAAGTGAAGCCCAAGCAAATATTGTGGCAACCACAACTTGTCCAGCTATTTTTAGAATTCCAGATAAGCCAGCGCTCTTTTGACTTCTAACTTTCAGGAAGTCATCTAGAAAACCAACCAGACCAAGCCCAACCATCATGAACAGCACAAGCATGGCTGACTGCGTTGGAGATTCCCCGTTATATGCCTTGGCGATGAAATACGATCCAACAGAACTGAGAATGATGGCGATGCCGCCCATGGTTGGCTTACCGCGTTTAGTCTGGTGACTATCAGGACCATCCACTCGGATTGGCTGCCCCCAACCTAACCGTTTAAAGAACCAAATCAGCGTTGGCGTGAATACCAGGGCGAAAACCAAGCCCAGTAACCCAGCAAGAAGAAGTGCTCTCATTCGATCTCCTCCAAAAGGTCATCACCCAAATAGCGTAAGTTTGCAGACTTAGAGGACTTAATAAGAACGATTTCCTCTCCTGTAAGCATTTCACGCAGATAGCCAAGAGCATCGGAGATTTCATCAAAATACTTTGATTCGCCATCCCAGGAGCCCTCTTGCGAAGCTCCCATGTGTATCAGTTTTGCTCCTTGGCCAACAACCAATAGTTGACTCAAATTCAAGCGAACACAAAATCGGCCAATTGAATCATGTTCGTGCGCCGAATACTCGCCGAGCTCCGCCATTTCACCCAACACTGCGTAGGTTTTCTTACCGCTTAGTTTTCCAAGCTGAGCAAGAGTCTGTAACGCTGATTTCATAGACTCTGGACTGGCGTTATAGGCGTCATTGATAACTACCAGACCATCTTTACGAAGGCTTTTTTCCATTCGCCAGCGTTCAGCCAGTTTCATTTGCTCTAAGGCCCGAATGCTTGCATTTCGATCAACGTCTAATAAGTCAGCCGCACTAAGTGCAGCCAAGGCGTTATAGACGTGATGTTCTCCTAGAATCTGAAGGTTCACATTGTCGATGGAACTATCAGGTCGAGTCAGACTAAAGCTAGTGCCTTCAATATTGAGCTTTATGTTTGTCGCTCTATAATCTGCTTCCGCAGTAGTTCCAAATCTAATGATCTTAGCTCTAGTTTTTTTAGCCATTGCTGAGACTCGAGCATCATCCATATTTAATAATGCAATTCCTATCGTACTTAACTCTTCTACCAACTCAGCTTTGATTTTCTCAGTGATCTCAATGCCACCGAATTCGCCAGCGTGAGCAAGTCCGACTTTGAGCTCAATAGCTATATCTGGTTTACACATCCTGGCAAGATATTGAATACTACCTAGCCCTCCAGCTCCAAGCTCAACGACTAAAAACTTTGTGTTCTCAGTAATTTTGAGCATCGAGTAAGGGGCCCCGACTTCATTGTTGAAGGACTCCTCTGGCGCAATTGTTTCACCGGCAGTGGCTAGTATTGCTCTCAGCATATTTTTAGTCGTCGTCTTACCATTTGAACCGGTTATGCCGATTACTTGAAGCTCTCCTTTGGATTTGACTTCTGCCACCACGAAAGTTGCCAGCACTCCTAAAGCTGCAACCGAATCCTTTACCACCAATTGATTTATTGAATCTGTGACAGGATGCTCAACAATCGCGGCAACTGCGCCATTTGCAATCGCATTAGAAATATATAAATGACCATCGGTTGTCTCTCCTGGCTTCGCAACGAAAAGCGAACCTTTTCCAACTAACCTGGAATCTGTTTCAACAGAGTTTGTAATCTGAACATCGCTATCACCGATAAGTTCAGCTGAAATAATCTTTGCAATTTCGTGCAGACTCAAATTAATCACTGGTAACCGGCTTCCAGAAGTGCAGCTCTCGCTTCAGCTCTTGCAGAGTAAGGAGTTCTAACGCCTTGAATGTCTCGGTAATCCTGATGACCCGGACCTGCCCACAAAATAGCATCGCCTGGTTTAACCAAAGTTACTGCCAAGCGAATTGCGGCTTCAGGAGGAGACACTTCATGGATTTCAAGATCTGGGCGGAACGCCTTCGCTGCATCCACCAAACTCTTGCGGATTGAACCTGGATCTTCAAAGCGCGGATGATGATCGGTTATAACTAAAATGTCACAACCAGCCGCCGCAACTCTCGCCATGTCTGGACGCTTAGATGCATCACGATCGCCGTCAGCGCCGAATAGCATCAGAACTTTACCTTTAGTAACTTTTCGAACTGCCCCTAAAGTATTTAGGAATGCGTCCGGGCTGTGACCGAAATCTACATATACCGCTGGAGCACCTTGCGGCGAAACTAACTCAGTGCGACCAGGCAAGTAAGCCTCAATGCCACGACTGATTGATTTTGCAATTTCATCAAAGTCGTAGCCAGCTTGAACGGCCATAACAACAGCTAAACCAGCATTCGCCGCCATGTGAGCCCCAAGAATCGGAACACTACTTTCTAACTCTTGGCCATCTGGTCCTGTGAGTCTAAATTCAGTCTTCCCAGGCAACTCAGCTGTCACGGTTACGTGCCAATCAGCGACTATCTCAGCATGGCTTGCAATAGTGACCACAGGTACTTCACTTAATGCAACGATCTCTTTCCCAAATTTGGTATCTAAACAAACAACGCCAAGTTTTGCTCTTTGGCTTGTAAATAGCTTGGCTTTGGCTTTCAGGTATTCATCAAAGCCTTGGTAGTCATCGAAGTGGTCATGTGACAGGTTAGTAAAAGCAACGACATCAAACTGCAAGCCGTCGACTCGAAGTTGAGTTAGAGCTTGCGCAGATACTTCGATTGCAACATCTGTTACGCCTTTTTCTCTCATACGCGCAATAAGTGCTTGCATCTCGGGAGACTCAGGTGTGGTTAATCGACTAACAATTACCTCGCCTGCAATATGACGCTCTGCTGTTGATGTGAGCCCCGTCACGCGACCGAGTTGACGAAGCACACCCTCAAGTAGGTAACTTGTGGAGGTCTTACCATTTGTGCCAGTGGTAGCAAAAAGTAATGGCATATTGCCAGGAGTATTACCATAAACAAATGCGGCTAAAGCTCCAAGATGAACTCTCGGATTTTCAAGAACCAAAATTGGAACGGTTACATCAGGGGATAGTGTTAAGCCAGTCTTGTCAGTAACCACCGCAACTGCACCAAGCTCGATTGCCTTTGAGATAAAGTTAGCGCCGTGGGTTTTGATTCCTGGCATTGCAACAAATAAATCTCCTTTGCGAAGGTCTCCGGTGTTCATGCTGATGCCAGTTAATTGAATGTCGTCTTGAACTTCACACTGAAGGTTGAAATGGCTAGCGAAAGCTGCCAGTGGAACTGGTGTGACCTGCTCTGGCCGCAAAATAGGTGGAATCGACTGTTTGATTTCCATGGCTACCAGTTTGTCGCTAGATTCTTAGATTTCGTGGTCGAAGGAGAGATTGCGTAAGTCTTAAGAACTTGTTTCATGACGGATACGAAACCAGGCGTTGCTCCAAGCGAGTTGCTGACCGTGCGGGATTTAAACGCGGTTACAGCGACTATGTATTGCGGATCTTCCGCAGGTGCGATACCCACAAAAGAGACTGCGTGAAGCCGACCGTAGCCCCTTCCTTCGGCAATCTGAGCAGTTCCTGTCTTTCCTGCGACTCGATAGCCCTGAATACGTGCGGTTCTTCCGATAGGGCCTTGCTCAACTACTTTTTCTAGCATGTCCATGGTTTTTGAAGCGCTGCTCTCACTTATTACACGAACTGGTGCATCACCTGTGGTCTTGACCATATTGCCATTTCTGTCACGACAGCCTTCAATAAGAATCGGAGAAAGTCGAACACCTTTGTTTGCAATCGCTTGGTAAATACCAGCTGTTTGAATAGGAGTTAGCGACACTCCTTGACCAAACATAACTACTTTGTCTGTCATACGGTCCCAGCTCTTGTAATTTGAAAGCTGTCCAGAAGATTCACCTTCAAAGTTCACTCCGCTTCGTGATCCCATTCCGTACTTTTGCATATACTCGTAACGAGTCGCAGCGTCTACTTTCCCACCAATTTGCACGAGACCAGTGTTTGAGGAAACTTTTAGAACACCGGTGAGGGTAAGCCGCTCTGGAGAGTGAATTTCTGAGTCATTGATGTATTGTCCCCAAGGCATGCGTAATCTATCTGGTGCTACCACATGAGTCAGCGGAGTTGCTTTACCGGTGTCAATCGCTGTTGAAGCCGCTACAGTTTTGAGAATCGAACCAGGCTCGAATGCAGACTGAAAAATTCGGCTATGTCTATTTTGTTCAGCTACAGCACCAGGCCTATTCGGATCTACAGATGGCGCTTCAGCGGCAGCCAGTATTCTTCCAGTCTTTGCTTCAATAACAATCGCACTAGCCCAATCAGCGTTAAGCCTTCGCACTGTCGCTGCCATTTCTTGTTGAGCTGCGTATTGCAAGTCTGAGTTGATAGTTAGAACAACATCCGAACCATCTCTTACAGGAGTGATGGTTTGCACAGATGATGGAATCTTTATTAGGTCTGCTCCCTGTTCATAGATCTCACGTCCATCTGCACCTGCCAGACAAGCATTCATCATTCTTTCAACGCCGGCTAAGGCGGAACCATCAGAACCTACAAATCCGATTAGATTACCCGCCACCGCACCATCTGCGTAATGTCTGGATTGTTTTCTATCGAAATATATCCAAGGGATATCGAGATTCTTCAAAATAGTAAATACGGTGGCATTTACCGATTTCTTAAGGTTTGCATATCTTCCAACTCCAGTCATCTTGCTCAAGATGTCATCCGTCGAAACGCGAAGTATCCCTGCAAGCTTTTCTGCTATCTGTTCTTTTGTGAAAGAAACTTTTTGATCTTTGATTTTTAACACAACGGGACCCACGTTCACAGGATCGATGTTGACATCCCAGCTAAATACCGTGCTAGCCAAAATGTGTCCTTCAGTGTCTACGATGTTGCCTCGAACAGCTTCAATGCTGCGCTCTACCAATCGAGCTTTTAGAGATTCAGAATTTATGGTGGGGGCCGCAATCACTTGAAACCAAACTAGGCGTCCGATAAAAAGAACCAAGATGACAAGGACTAAACCGTTGAAGCGTCTCTGACGTTTGTCAACTTCTTCCTGGTTCATTTGCTGCCCCTACCGAGCTTTTAGTGGGTTGGTGAGGCTGGAATGCCATCATTAGGCAAAACTACTTCGGCATTACCCTTTTTTTCTGAGATGACACTCGAAGAACCTGAAATAACTACTGGCAGGTCAAGTTTCGCAGTCTGGGATTTAGCAAATCTTGAAGGATTACTTTTCGAAATGAGGGCCGCATTTGCAATCATGTTCGAAGATACTGAGTTTGCATTGCCTACCGAAGCTGGAACTGCATTTCCGAGAACCTTGCCATCACGCACGTTTAGGAAGACCTGGTTTGAGCTCACGATCATGCCAAGTGCACGAGCACTGTTTGCTAGATTTTGCGGGGAACGGAGCGAATCAACTTGCTGACCGACGATCTGTGCTTTGGTAGCGAGATCAGCGCTTTCACGCTTCAGTTCTGAAATCTTGTAAATCGACTGGTTGCAAAGCAAGTTGATAAAAAGGTTTAGTAGTACAACGGAAATTAGCCCGATGACTATTTTGCGAAAGAGTGCTCTGGAAGCATTAGTTGCAACCACACTTCTCACTGATTGAGCCTGTTGCGGGCGTCGAATTGGAGCTGGGGCACTGCCTACCGGTCGCAGATGCCTTCTTGGAGCAATCGGACGAATTGGTTGAGCTGCTCTTAATACGCTCATGCTGCGTTCCTTATCTTTTCGGCGGCGCGCAGACGAACTGACGCTGACCTTGGGTTCTGTTGAATTTCTTCGGCTGTTGCTTTTTCAGCACCACGAACTACAAGTCGCAGGACTGGAGCATGTTCAGCAAGTTCAATCGGCAGATCTACTGGTGCTGAAGAATTTGAAGCAGCTACCAGAGCGTGCTTGACGATACGGTCTTCAAGTGATTGGTATGAAAGCACTAAGACTCTTCCGCCTACTCGTAGCGAGTCAATTACCGCTGGAATAGTTTCTTCAAGAATCTCAAGCTCACTGTTTACCTCGATACGTAGTGCCTGAAAAACTCGCTTTGCAGGATGTCCAGAGCTCTTGCCCGGAATAAACGGAACAATCTTGGATATAATCTCGGTTAGTTGCTTGCTGTGAACAAACGGAGTCTGTGTTCTAGCTTTTACGATTTGCTTTGCAATAGGTCTGGCGAAGCGCTCTTCACCATAAACCTTGAAGATTCTAGAGAGTTCGTCTTCGCTGTATTCGTTCAGAATTGCAGCCGCAGTAAGGTCAGAAGACCCATCCATCCTCATATCCAAAGGTGCATCAAATGAATAGGCAAATCCACGTTCACGCTGATCCAACTGCATTGAAGAAACACCTAGGTCCAATAAGACTGCATCTGCGAGATTGATACCAAGCTCTGCAAGAACTTCTGGAATATCGCTGTAGACCGCTTGAACAAGATGGATACGGTCAGCAAATGGTGCTAACCGCTCGCCAGCAAGTTTTAGTGCTTTCTCATCACGGTCAATCCCGACAAGTGTTAGTTGTGGGAACTTACGAAGAAAGGCCTCGCTGTGTCCACCGAGGCCTAATGTTCCATCAACAAGAATTGCAGAGTCACCAGTGAGCGCCTCTCCCAAAATCTCAATGCAGCGATCTAGTAAGACTGGCTCGTGAAGGGAAGATATTTCGGTCATGTTTATTGCTAGAAGTCCTAGATCCAGAACCCCATCCATTTGCACCTTTTGGTTGCTGCGTCTGGCATCGGGGAAGAAAGCCACAAGCCAAATAGCTGGAGATCAGAAGCTAGGAATTAGTTCAGCTTCACCTCCCCCTCGCTGTAATTTGCATATGCATCCGCACCGGCAATCATGAAAGCTGAGTGCTTTTCTGGGTTCCAAATTTCGATGTGCTTTCCAACACCTGCGACAACAAGGTCGCGGGTAAGTCCAGCCCATTCACGCAGCCCTGAAGTAACCAGAATTCGACCTTGACCATCAGGAGTTTGCTCGTCGGCGTCATAAAAGAAGTGGCGAATAAGAGTTCTGTGCTCTTGTGAACCGATAGTGACATTGGCTGTCAGTGCCTCTGCCCTGCTTTCAAACTCTGCACGGGTAAGCAGAACTAAACAGTTCTCCTGCCCTTTAGTTAGCACAACTCCCCCGGCTAAACGGTCACGGAACTTGGCTGGCAAGATCAGGCGGTACTTGTCGTCGAGTTTTGGGTAGCTAGTGCCGATGAACAATGGCTGCTCCCTTCCTCAGTGCGACTTCGCTTATACACTCCACAATACACCACTTTCATCCACAATTACTCAATTTTGCACTCGAAACTACTATTCTGGCGTGTCTTGACCAATAAAAGCAAGGGGTAAAAAGTGGAGGGAATATCCTAAATTAACTCAAAAAAGGTTGGCTTTTTAAAGGAAAAGGACCCCAACCAATGGTTGGAGCCCTAAATTCTGAGTCAGTGAGCTGGAAGTTAACCCCTATTGTTGCGATCATCCCATCGTTTTTGGAAGTAATTACCTGAGTCGGGAGCTTGCTTTTCGTTTGATTTTTCTGCCCGATAAGCTTTGCCGGACCAGTTTTGGCTAACCATGTAAAGCCCGGCCAGCATTGTGAGGAATGCTCCAACTCCAAGCCAAACTTGATGAAGTGAAGTGGCAAACACTAAAAGACTTAGGCCGATAACCACCAGCAAGGACCCTGCAACCAGAAGCCTTGCATACTTGACCTTGCTCTCAGCCTTAGGTTGGATTTTAGGCTTTTCTGCCCTGCCGCCAGTTAATTGACGTTCAAGCTCATCAAGAACTTTTTGTTCCTTTTCGCTTAATCCCACGAGAACCTCCATGCCTTCGCTTAAATGCTAATCCCTAAGGTCAAGTTAGGCTATTCCCGTGAAATCAACTGAAAATTTACTGAATCAGGTTCAAGAGAATCTAGACGCTTTTTGTCGGAAGCAGCGGGTTGATTTCGAAGCCATTTCAGCTGATTTACTTCCTGTCGTTGATTACACCCACAGCTTGCTTCAAGGTGGAAAGAGATTTAGAGCTCTGTTTTGCTACTGGGCATGGCGAAGTTCGCTAACCGATGCCAACTATCACCAGAGTGAGAGCGAAATTAGTGAATCAGAGGATGCGATAGCTGGAATTGCCGCATCTTTGGAAATGTTTCATGCTGCTGCTCTGGTCCACGATGATCTTCTGGACCAATCAGATACCCGTCGAGGTGCCCCTGCCATACACAAAAGATTCGAATCCCTTCATAAGAACAAGAATTGGGCAGGAAGTCCAGAACGTTTTGGAGTAGCGGGATCTGTTTTAGTTGGAGATCTAATGCTGGGCTGGTCGAGTGAGATTTTTGGAAATGC
The DNA here is from genome assembly GCA_009921165.1 of Actinomycetota bacterium. Taxonomy (GTDB): domain Bacteria; phylum Actinomycetota; class Actinomycetes; order Actinomycetales; family Microbacteriaceae; genus Rhodoluna. Next base: position 35,524 of record RFYI01000004.1, read on the forward strand.
TTTGCTGCACTCTCCTAGCCGAGAAATTGAAGCCTCCTGCAGAGATGAATTCAGTTTGATGCGAGTGGAAGTCATGGCTGGTCAGTATCTAGATGTGTTGGAAGAGAATGCTGCTCCATCCCGCCCGGTCAATGAAGCAGTTGGAAGAGCAGAAAAAGTAATTCTTTACAAAACTGCCAAATACAGCATCGAAGCTCCTTTACGTATTGGCGCTTCATTTGCTGGCGCAGATCAATCGACTCTTGGTATGTTTAGCAAATTCGGCATTCCACTTGGTATAGCATTTCAACTTCGTGACGATGTACTAGGTGTCTTCGGTGATCCCAGTATCACAGGTAAACCAGCTGGTGATGACTTGCGTGAGGGTAAGCGAACTGTGCTAATTGGTCTGACCATGGAAGCTTTGACAATCAAATCCCCTTCAATGGCAAAGAGCTTTGAAGAGTTACTTACCAGTCGAGATCTTGATCCTGGCCAGATTGCTTTCATGCAAAAACTAATAAAAGATTCAGGCGCTTTAGAAAAAACTGAGCGAATGATTGTTGAATTGGCGGATCGCAGTTTGGATTCGCTTGAAGCGGCTTCATTAGAGCCAACTGCTAAAGCGGCTTTGAAATCCCTGGCGTTAAAAGTTATAAATAGAGACGCTTAGAGAGCAAGCGACTGAGCTAGCCGTCTTACTTCAGCTTTGCGTCCAGAGATAAGAGCTGCAATTGGTGTCGATTTCAGGGAATCCTCTGTGCTATACAACCAATCGATAGCTCCTTCCAAAGAGAATCCTGAATCTAGAAGAACTAGTACTGTTCCTCGGAGCGAATGCAATGGTTCCCCCTGGATAATAAGTTCAGCAGGCACCTTTAGCACCCCATCGCGTTTTACAGCGATAAGAATGTGTTCTTCGATTAGACGTCGCACCTTGCCTGGAACGATGCCAAGCAGTTCCCCAGCTTCTGGAACGGTTAGCCAACTTGAAACTTGATCTATGGGTTTGGTCACAGATTAAGATTGCCACACCTTAGGGCTTGATACCATCTGAACTAGCAACATGGCACGATATTTATGCCCAAACACCAATGGAAAAATGACAACTGGCCCTGATAACCCGATTCGACTAGGAAAAATGAACCTACCCAAAATAGGTGATGCTTCTCGTGAGGCAATGGCTTCCGCCGACCTATCGGTCATACACATGGTCACCAAGGGACAAAATCTTGCACAAATTGCTCGAGTATATGAGCTCACCATTGAAGATATCCGTCGTGTCAATGGGTTATCTGAACAGTCTCTTATTTTCCCAGGTCAAAAATTAGTGATTTCTATTCCCGCTGAAGAAATACTAGAAGATAAGCAACAGAGTGAGCATGTTGTTGCGCTGGGTGAAAGCATTTTTGCGATTGCTGCACGTTTTGGGCTTTCAGTTACCCAACTTCAAAAAATTAACAATCTTTCAGACAACGCAATTCTTTTTCCTGGCACAAAGTTGAAATTAGTTGCAGAGGCTAGCCTAGAAAATTCTGAGCGATTAACCCGATTTGCAAGATTACAGCCGACGCAATGCTTAGTGCATGGTTACCATGCTGTGAAGCATGGCGATAAACCAAGCAGAATTGCTGCCTTTCATGGTGTTAGTACGCAAGCATTACTTTCTGCAAATGGTTTGAGTTGGAATGTAGCTTTGGGAGAAGGACAAAAATTGATTGTTCCTATCTCTCATGGGCCGTTGAATTGTCCCAGTTTGGTAAGGCTCAACCCATCTGCATTTGGATCCGCGCAAAACTATGTTCGTTTTGCTGAAGAACTGAACGCCAGCGATTATGTGATTGTCAATGCCCTTTGTTTAGAGATGCAACGAAGTGGACTTGTTCCAGAATCCGGTCTTTTAGCAACTGCGAAGGAACTCTTTCAAAAACTCACATTAGTTAGAGGAATTGAGACACTAAATGTTAGGGAAGCTTTAGCTTCGGCAGGCTTTGAAGAACTAGCTTCCGGTGCAGCATTATGGGAACCCTCCGCATGGAGTTGGTTGAATGAAATTAGGCGGTCAACAGATGCCTAGCCTTCTAGGAAAAACTTTGGCTGGTCGATATGAGATAAATGAAGTCATCGCCCGGGGTGGCATGGCAACTGTTTATCTCGGCACTGATTCCCGGCTGGAACGCATGGTAGCCATAAAAGTAATTCACCCCCATCTCTCAGAAGACCCGGTATTCCGAGACAAATTCTTCAGAGAAGCTCGGATGTTGGCAAAGGTAGCTCACTCTAATCTGGTCAACATCTTCGACCAGGGAGATGACCAAGGCCATGCATTTATTGTTTTAGAGCTTGTTGAAGGAATTACTTTACGTGAGGCTCTGAAAGATTTTGGAGCACTTCGAACAGAACAAACAATCCAAGTTAGTAGAGCAGTGCTGTCTGCCCTGTCTCAAGCGCATCAAAACGGTGTGGTTCATCGAGACCTGAAACCTGAGAACGTGCTACTCGCTGATGACGGAAGAATAAAAGTTACTGACTTTGGTTTAGCCAGAGAACTCACCACAACTACAGATACAGGTTCATTGGTAGGAACCGTGGCCTACCTTGCTCCCGAGGTAATCAAGCGTGGTAAAGCTGATACTGCCAGTGACGTATACAGTTTTGGTATTTTGCTTTTTGAAATGCTCACTGGAAAACAGCCTTTTGTGGGTGATGACGCAATGCAAATTGCGTTCATGCACACAACTGGACGAGTCCCCTCAGCTAAAACCATAAATCCTGATGCAGATTCTCAATTGAACGAATTGATGCTTTGGTGTACCGAACCGTTGATGGAAAATAGGCCAAGAGAAGCAGGCGTAGCTCTTGCTCAGTTGGAGAAATTCTCTGCAACCACAGATAGAAATGTCGATGATCTGGCTCAGACTCTCTTGCTTCGCGATGTTATTCCAGAGTCACACTTAACGGAAGTGCTTTCCAATGTCTCTCGGCAAGAGGATGCAAGACGTCCTTTTAGCACTTTTTCATCTAAACTCCTTGCTACTCGTTGGCTTATAGCCAGCTTGATTGCGCTTAGTGCGGGCTCATTTGGTGGTTGGTACTTCGGTGTCGGACCTGGTGCTCTAGTTCCAATTCCAAGCCTTGCGGATAAAAATCAGAATCAAGCAACTGACTTGTTAACTGAATTGACCACCAACATTTCTATCAAGAAAGTATTTAGCAGTACTTTTGCGAAAGGAACTGTGATTGGGTCAGAACCAGGTTCAGGTGTTTTGGTTCCGAGAGGTATCGCTGTGACAATACTTGTTTCGAAAGGTAAGGAATATGTTTCGGTGCCTGAGCTAAGCGGTGTCGATCTAGTCACCGCAACAGCAAAGATACTTGGAGCAAGACTTGCTGTCGGCAAAGTTTCAGAGTGGTTTAACTCTGACTACCCAATTGGAAGTGTCTACTATTACTCCGGTCAGGATGGAACCAAGCTAGCAGTTGCAGACGGTGTAGACATGAAAATTTCACTTGGCAGCATTCCTATTGTCAAGGGCCTGCAAAAAAATGTTGCAAAAGCAGCTCTAGAAGCGGCTGGGCTGAGTGTACGGAAAATCGTTTCTGATTATTCCAACAGTGTTGCTAAAGGTGAAGTAATCGCGGTAGTTCCTGATGAGCCAGAGATTGGTAAAGGCTCAACAATCAAATTGATAGTAAGTCTTGGACCTGAAACTGTTGCAATGCCTCAAGTCAAAGGTGAGACTATCTTGGCGGCAAAATCTCTACTTGAATCATTAGGCCTAAAAGTAATAATCGACACTAAATGGCTAACCAAGGACTATGGAATAAAGCGAATCACTGGTTCAAGTGAAAGAGTCGGTACTACCTTGCTCGTAGGCCAAAGCGTCACCATCAGAGCCAGGTAATTACTACCTGGTTGCCAGCTCTTCTGCAACCAAGAATGCCAACTCCAATGATTGAGAATGATTCAGTCGTGGATCACAAAGCGATTCATAACGAGACTCTAAAGTATTTTCGTCAATGTGTTCACTACCTCCTAGGCATTCAGCCACATCGTCGCCGGTTAGCTCAACATGAACACCACCAGGGAAAGTGCCTAAGTCTCGATGAACTTCAAAGAACCCTCGCACTTCATCCATGACATCATCAAATCTTCTAGATTTGTATCCATTCTTGGTGGTGATGCCGTTACCGTGCATCGGGTCAGTTATCCAAAGTGGTTGAGCACCAGAATCTCTAACTGCCTCAACTAGTTTCGGAAGGGCTTCACGTATCTTTCCCGTGCCCATTCGAGTAATGAAGGTAAGACGACCTGGTTCTCTGGTTGGATCAAGCTTCTCGATTAGAGCTAAAACGTCATCAACCGATGTACTTGGCCCTAACTTCACACCTAGTGGGTTTCGAACTCTAGCTAAGAAATCCACGTGAGCGCCGTCTAACTGGCGAGTTCGCTCTCCTATCCAAATGAAATGAGCACTGGTGTCGTACGGAGTGCCAGTTCTTGAATCGATTCTTGTCATTGGTCGTTCATAATCAAATAACAGACCTTCGTGACTGGTATAAAACTCTGTAGTCCTTAGTTCACTAAAGTTTGCTCCGCAAGCAGCCATGAATTTTATTGCTCGATCAATCTCACGAGCCATAATCTCATAGCGAGAGTTAGCTGGGTTATCAGTAAAACCTTTGTTCCATTCGTGAACGGAACGTAAGTCAGCAAAGCCACCCATGGTGAACGCTCTAATCAGATTCAAAGTTGACGCTGAAGTGTTGTATGCCTGCAACAATCGGGTGGGATCCGGCGTTCTCGATTCCAAAGTGAAATCGTATCCATTAACTGCATCACCTCGGTAAGCGGGAAGAGTCAACTCCTCGCGAGTCTCGGTATCGGATGAACGAGGTTTAGCGAATTGTCCTGCCATTCGACCCATCTTGATAACGGGCATTGAAGCACCATAAGTTAGCACCACTGCCATCTGAAGCAGAGTCTTCACCCTGTTTCGAATGCGGTCAGCAGTTGCATCAGCAAATGTTTCTGCGCAGTCCCCACCCTGAAGCAAAAATGCTTTGCCCGAGGCTGCTTGTGCAATGCGGTCTTTCAAAATGTCCACTTCACCAGCGAAAACGAGCGGAGGATACTTGGCCAACGTTTGACGCACTTGCTCCAACTGAGACAGATCTGGCCAGGTTGGCTGTTGTGCCGCAACAAGATTGCGGTAGTTATCCAAACCTTTGATAACGGCTGGATCTGCTTGAACTACTTGCTCATGTGAAGCCAATTTAATTTTTCCTTTGTAGTTGGTGGGACTTAACGACGTTGATCTCTGAGTGTTGAGGCATATACGTCGTTGTATTCCTGCCCGCTGAGCTTCATCAATTCATACAAAATCTCATCAGTAACCGCACGAAGAACTAGACGGTCACCTTCCATTCCGGCAAATCTAGAAAAATCTAGCGGTTCGCCAACCACAACGCCAATCCGTCTGATTCTTGGGAATCTTCTGCCTATAGGTTGAACTTTTTCCGTGTCGATCATTGCAACTGGAAAAACTGGAACTTTAGCTTCTAGGACCATACGTGCAATCCCAGTTCTGCCTCTAAATAAGCGACCGTCAGGTGACCTAGTACCCTCTGGGTAAATACCAAGTAGTTGACCTTGCCCTAGCACACCAAGTCCAGTGTTCAGAGCTGCCTCAGAAGCTTTACCACCACTGCGGTCAATCGGTAATTGTCCAGTTCCCTTAAAGAACCAGCGACTTAGTGTTCCCTTTATTCCAGTGCCGGTGAAGTATTCACTTTTTGCTAGGAATACCACAGGACGTCGAAGCATTAGTGGAAGAAAGATTGAATCGGAGAAAGACAAATGATTGCTAGCCAAGATGGCCGCACCGTCGGTAGGTATCTTTTCTGATCCTCTGACCCAGGGCCGAAACAAAACTTTGAGAATTGGTCCAAGAATTATGTTTTTCAGCAGGAAATACCACATGGTGCACCTCCGATCCTGGCTAAAACTAGTTGAACAATAAGTTTATCTGCCTGCAGAGTGCTCTCTGGCAAGGTCGGCGGCCCCAACAACCCCAGCATCATTTACAAGTTCAGCGACTACCAGTTTCAGTTCTGGTCTGAAACCTTTAGCCGGTAGGTGCTCTAAATATGCCTTGCGGATAGGTGCAAGCAGTAATTCCCCTGCAGCGCTTACCCCTCCGCCAATAACGACTACTTCCGGATCCAACACTGCAACTAAAGAAGCTACCGCTATTCCAAGATTGCTACCGAGCTGATCGAGCAGTTCCAGAGAAGCTGCATCGCCTTCTTGGATAGCTTGATAGACCTCTGTGCCAGAGAGTTCGCCCGCCAATTCAGCGAGTTCTTTAAGTCTTGCGCCTTTTGGGTCGCCTGTGGCGATTAGTTCTTTGGCTGAATTTAGAAGTGCAGTTCCTGAACCATACTGTTCTAGGCAGCCTTTTTGCCCACAACCACAGATTTTTCCTTCAGGGATGAAGCGAAAATGTCCAAGTTCAGCACCAATACCAAAGCCTCCTCTAAACAATTGACCGTTTGCAACTATCGCACCGCCCACACCGGTACCTACGGTCAGCATCAGCATATGTTTACTGCCCCGTCCTGCCCCAAAGCGGTACTCAGCCCACCCTGCAGCATTGGCATCGTTCTCGATCACTACTGTCAACCCAAGTTTTTCTTCGAGTCGGGCCTTCAGTGGTTCGTTACGCCAGCTCAGATTCGGCGCGTAGACGACCGTTGACTGATCTGCATCGATAAAACCAGCTGCCGCAACACCAACGGAATCAACCTGTTCGCCAGCTCTAAGGTCATTAACCATGGCTATTATGGCTTGAATCAAGGCATCAGAGTCCTGAGCAGGGGTTGGCACCCTAAGCTCACGAATGATAGCGCCGGTATCGCTGACCAAGGCACCAGCAATTTTTGTGCCTCCAATGTCGATACCAACGGTATTCATAAACTTCCTTCCAAAGACTAACCTCGTAAGTTTATAGCCTTGTAGGGTACTCGGACTAGGTGAATTAGGCGAATTATGAGCCAACTGAAAGATAGAGTTATCGAAAGTCATTTAAGCGAAGTGTAAAAAATGGAGGCTGTTTTGAAGACCAATGAAGTTCCACTTTTAGTAGTTTCGGACCCAAAATCCAACATCACTGATTTGATAATTGACCGAGTCAATAAAGACCCAAAGCTGCCGATAATGGCTAAACAAGTCGAGGCTGGCGTCTGGGTTGATGTCACCGCTGGAGAATATCTTGCCGAAGTAAGAGCCCTAGCCAAGGGTTTCATAGCGGCAGGAATAGAACCTGGCCAACGCATAGGCATCATGAGCCACACCAGATATGAGTGGGCTCTGTGTGATTTCGCACTGTGGTTTGCCGGCGCCGTTTCCGTGCCAATTTATGAAAGCTCTGCGCCTAGCCAGATTGAGTGGATACTTGGTGACTCCGGTGCAGTAGCGGCAATCTTTGAGAATAATGAACTATTTGGTCTATTTCAAACAGTGAAAAAATCTTTACCGCAGGTCAACAAGACTTGGACCTTAGAAGGCAGCGACCTTAGTGATCTAATCGATTTGGGGACAAAGATTTCGGATGAAGTTTTGGAAGCAAGAAGAACAAGCTCAGGGATGCAGGATCTTTCAACAATCATCTATACCTCGGGAACCACAGGTCAACCCAAGGGCTGTGAATTATTGCACCAGGGTTTCGTTGATTTGTCTAGAAATGCGCAGGCAGTGTTACCTGAAGTTGTCTGCCCTGGTGGCTCTACTGTTTTGTTCTTGCCGATGGCGCACGTGTTTGCACGATTTGTCTCTGTACTGTGTGTTGCTGGCGGTGTGCAGGTTGGTCACCAGCCGGATGCTAAAAATGTTGCTTCAGCCATGCAAAGCTTCCACCCAACATTCCTCTTAGCTGTTCCTCGCGTTTTCGAGAAGGTATACAACTCAGCAGAGCAACGTGCCGAAGCAGGAGGTAAAGGAAAGATTTTCCACTCTGCAGCAGAAACAGCGATTGCCTGGTCTATGGCCTTAGACACAAAGAAAGGACCAAGCATCGGCTTAAACCTCAAGCACAAACTCTTTGATGCTTTGGTTTATAAGAAACTTCGAGCAGCTATGGGCGGACAAGTGAAATACGCGATTAGCGGTGGCGGTCCACTTGGTGCCAGACTAGGTCACTTCTACCGTGCCATTGGACTTATCGTTCTTGAAGGTTATGGTCTAACTGAAACTACAGCGCCCGTGACAATTGGACGTCCAAATAACCTCAAGATTGGCAAGGTTGGTTTCCCATTGCCAGGTTGCGGTGTTCAGATTGCCGATGATGGTGAAATCTGGTTGCGTGGAACAAATGTTCTGAAGGGATATTGGAATAATCCGCAAGCCACTGAATCAACTTTTGAAGGCGACTGGTTCAAGACCGGTGACATCGGAGCCTTGGATGAGGATGGCTTCCTGGCTATCACTGGACGCAAAAAGGAATTAATTATCACTGCCGGAGGTAAAAACGTAGCGCCAGCATTGCTAGAAGATCCTCTTCGTGCTAACCCGCTTATTAGTCAAGCTGTAGTAATCGGTGATGCCAAACCATTCGTCTCAGTGCTAATTTCGCTTGATGAAGAGATGCTACCGATCTGGCTTGAAAACAGCGGAATCAAAGAGAAGTTGACTACTGAGCAGGCTATTACTAATACTGCCGTATTGACCGAGGTTTCTAAGGCTATTGAAGGAGTGAACTCTCACTTCTCAACTGCCGAATCAATAAGAAAGTTCGCGTTGCTTCCGAGAGATTTGACTGAAAAGAGCGGCCACCTAACGCCATCTCTAAAAATCAAGCGATCAATTGTGATTGACGATTACTCTCAACTAATCGATGACATCTATGCCGATAGCGCTAAATCAACTTGTCACAACATTGGCGATTACAAGATTTAGCTCATAAACCATTCAGTATGGCGAAGTGTCTTCATGGCTTCTCGACGTTCTTCGTGGCTGAGCCTATCAAGATAAAGCAATCCGTCTAAGTGGTCAAGCTCGTGCTGCAGAGCTTGAGCGAGTAATCCCTCACCGTGAATGGTTCTGTATGAGCCATCTAGTTGATAGCCAGATAGCGAAGCTTTCGAATGACGAAGGGTCTTGTGCCAGAGCCCTGGCACTGAAAGACATCCCTCTTCGACCAACTCAGCATCTCCCGCTAGCTCGAGTTTTTCTGGGTTGATTAGATATCCTGAAACACCGTTCACGTGATAGCTGAAAACTCTCAAATTAACCCCGATTTGCGGAGCCGCTACTCCTGCTCGACCTGGAACTTTAGTGGTGTCCAACAGGTCAGTTACTAGAGCAATAGTTTTTTCATCAAAATCTAAAACTGCTGAGCAGGGAGTTTTAAGAACAGGGTCACCAAAAAGGCGAATTTCTCTAACAGCCATTTAGTACTTGGTCTTTGCCAAACCTTCAACCACGAGTGCTGCTAACTCTCTCGCAGCTTCTCTGGTGTTTTTGTGTAATTGATCAAATTTGATTACCGATCCGGCCGCTAGAGCAGGATCGTAAGGAATCTTTACAACTGCTCGAACTCTAGACTTAAAGTGAGCTTCGATTTCATCAAGTTTGACCAGGTTAGTTCCCTGAGTTGCAGTGTTAAGCGCGACCACCGATTGACGAACTAAATCACCATATCCATTAGCTTCTAGCCAGGTTAGAGTCTCTGAGGCCAAACGTGCTTCATCAACAGAACCACCTGAAACAATTACCAAACCGTTAGCTCTTTGCAATGTTGGACGCATTACAGAGTGGACGATACCGGTACCACAGTCGGTGAGAATGATTGTGTAGTAACGGGCAGCCATATCTGCAACAACGTTGTAGTCACCTTCATCGAACGCTTCTGACAACATCGGGTCGCTATCTGATGCCAAGACATGCAACCTGGTCGCATCTCTAGAAACCATTGTCGCAAAATCTGAGAAACCATCGACAGCAGCAGCACGGTTGACTACATCTCGGACTGTAAACCGAGTGGATTTACTGACTCGTTCAGCTAGAGTTCCTCGGTCAGGGTTTGCATCAATGGCAATTACTCGGTCTTCTCGAGCCAAAGCCATCGCCATGCCAAGCAAGGTAGTTACGGTGGTCTTACCAACACCACCCTTTCGAGTAAGCACCGGAACAAATTTTGCGCCACCTTCAAGCACAGCACTTATTCGAGCATCAGTTGCTTTGCGTTCACGAACTCGAAGATTGTCGCCAAGGTTAATAGATTTCAGGGAAAGGAAGTAGAGAAATCTTCTAAACCCAGATTCTGGAGTTGGCCGGTTTTTTGCTGAAAGATCAATAAGACGGTCTGCGGTAAGCATGGCAGCAGGTTCAGGCTGATCAAAAGCATCACCGCGCAAACTGTCTCTGCGAGAATATCCGGTTTGGGAGTTTGCCAGAGTATCGGTCTCAGATGCGCCACCGGTTGTCACTATAGAGGTTGACTCGGTAACGACTTTGATGGAAGAAGTAGAAGGAGTTAGATCAACAGTGCCAGCATCCAGAAAGGTTTCGGTAAGCTCAGCTGCAGCTTGCTCTTCTCTATTGCGGCGACGTGAAAATCCACGCTCTGATTTGTCTGCCACTTCTTATCCTTATTTCTCACTGGCTTGAATTATCGCCAAGCCAAACCCTTTTATGCTCTGGTAAGTCTATTCGCTACTGTGGTTCGACTACGAGAATCAGGTCCCCAGACTCGACTGATTGAGTCTTAGAAATGGCTAAACGCCTGACGATACCTGCTGTATTTGAGGTAATCGTGGCCTCCATCTTCATGGCCTCGATGGTAGCCACCGGTTGACCTAACTCAACCGGGGTACCTTCAACAACCTGTAGGGTGACCACCCCAGCGAAAGGAGCTGCCACTTCTGCAGGGTTTGCCAAGTTGGCTTTCTCTGCTGAGACCACCGCTGTGGCAATCTTGCGGTCACGCACGTTGATAGGCCTAAGTTGACCATTGAGGGTGGCCATTACCGTTCTGAAGCCCTTAGTGTCGGGGCTACCGATGGCTTCAAGACCAACAAAGATTCTGACACCCTTGGAAATTTCTACTACATGTTCCTGGCCCTGCTCCAAACCATAGAGGTAGTCGATTGTGTCAACCGGGTCCAGATTTCCAAAGGTTGCCCGGTTCTTCTCAAACTCAGCAGTTGGACCAGCAAATAGCAGTCTGTTCAAGGTGTTTCTTCTCACCTGCGCCACAGCAGATTTCAGATTCTCTAGATCATTCTCAGAAAGAGGCGTTAAGCCAAACTTAGGACTCTTTCCTTGAAGAACTTTGGTCCTGAATGGTTCTGGCCAACCTCCAGGTAGATCACCAAGCTCGCCGGCCATAAAACCAACAACAGAATCTGGAATGTCATAGTTCTGTGGGTTCCTAGCAAACTCAGCTGGATCTGCATTTACTGCAACAAGATGAAGAGCTAGATCGCCCACCACCTTAGAAGAAGGAGTCACCTTAGGGGGTCGTCCTAAAATCTCATTCGCTGCCGCATACATGTCTTCAACACGTTCAAACTGGTTACCTAAACCAAGCGCTATCGCCTGTTGTCTTAGGTTGCTTAGCTGGCCACCTGGAATCTCGTGCTTGTAAACACGACCGGTCGGTCCGCGCAAACCCGACTCGAATGGTGCATAGACATTACGAACAGCCTCCCAATAAGGCTCAAGCATCGTCATTTGTTCAAGAGTGATACCTGAATCTCTGTCCGTGTGTTCCAAAGCCGCTACCAAAGCTGATGCTGAAGGTTGCGATGTTGTTCCAGCCATAGGAGCTGCAGCGACATCTACCGCATCTACTCCGGCATCGATGGCGGCAATCAGAGTTGCCAGTTGGCCACCAGCAGTGTCATGAGTGTGTAAGTGAATGGGTAAATCGAACTTCTCGCGTAAAGCTTTGACCAACTTTGCTGCTGCTTGCGGACGTAATAAACCTGCCATGTCTTTTATTGCAAGGATGTGGGCACCGGCTGCAACAACTTGACTTGCAAGGTCTAAGTAGTAATCAAGCGTGTAAAGGTCTTCTGCTGGATCAAGTAAATCACCTGTGTAACAAATAGCAACTTCAGCAACTGCAGTCTTCGTTTTTAGAACGGCCGTAATGGCAGGAATCATCTGATCAACATCATTTAGTGCATCGAAGATTCTAAAAATGTCGACACCAGTGGCAGCTGCTTCAGAAACGAAGGCATCCGTTACCTCGACAGGGTAAGGAGTGTAACCAACAGTATTTTGACCGCGCAGAAGCATTTGAATACAAATGTTTGGCATTGCCTCGCGCAGAGCACTCAGTCTTGCCCACGGATCTTCACCGAGGAATCGAAGAGCAACATCGTAAGTTGCTCCGCCCCAAGCTTCAACTGAGAACAATTTGTTCAAGATTCTTGCCTCGTAAGGTGCAACCTGAACTAAGTCACGACTTCGAACTCTAGTTGCCAATAGTGACTGGTGAGCATCCCGGAAAGTTGTGTCGGTAATAGCTACCGCTTGCTGTTCGCGAAGCTCTTTTGCAAAGGCAACCGGTCCTAATTCAAGGAGTTTCTGCCTTGACCCGGCTGGCGCAGGTTTAGTTATGTCCAGCTTTGGAAGTTTAAGTGCTGGCGAAGCCAGGCTACCTCTTGAACCATGTGGTTGATTTACTGTTACATCAGCCAACCAGTTCAAGATTTTAGTTCCGCGGTCTTGGGACGGATAAGCATTTAAGAGTTCTGGTCGCTCGTCAATAAAGGCAGTGCTCAAATCTCCAGCTGCAAAGCTTGCGTCACTGAGTACACCTTGAAGGAAAGCAATGTTTGTTGAAACACCTCTAATACGGAATTCCGCTAATGCACGTTGAGCTCTGCTGACAGCAGATTTCAAATCACGACCACGAGTAATCAGCTTGACCAAGAGGGAATCAAAGTGTGGACTAATTTCGCTTCCAGTCGAGGCAGTACCGCCATCAAGTCTGATGCCTGCTCCACCTGGTGAGCGGTAGGTGGTTATCTTTCCGGTGTCAGGTCTGAACCCTGCAGTTGGATCTTCGGTAGTAATTCGACATTGAATTGCAAACCCGTGCATTTCAATCTTGTCCTGGGTAAGTCCAAGCTCTGGAATTGACTCGCCTGCTGCAATTCTCATCTGCGATTGAACTAAATCAATTTCAGTGATCTCTTCGGTGACAGTGTGCTCCACTTGAATACGAGGATTCATTTCAATAAAAACGTGTTTGCCCGCGTTCTCGCCGACTGTGTCAATCAGGAACTCAACTGTTCCAGCGTTGACATAACCAATCTCTTTTGCGAAAGCCACCGCGTCTTTGTAAAGTGCTTGGCGAAGTTTTTCATCTATGTTTGGTGCGGGAGCAATCTCAACTACTTTTTGGTTTCTTCTTTGCACCGAACAATCACGTTCAAAAAGATGAACAACGTTGCCTTGGCTATCAGCCAGGATTTGAACTTCAATGTGTCTCGGGCGAAGCACAGCTTGCTCTAAGAAAACTCTGGCATCACCAAAAGCTGATTGGGCTTCACGCATCGCCTCACCAATTGCACCAGAAAGTTCCTCTAGTTTGGCAACTCGACGCATCCCTCTACCGCCACCACCCGCGACAGCTTTTACAAACAGCGGGAAGCCGATTTCTTCAGAGTCCGAGATAAGCAGATCAACATCATCTGATTGACGAGAAGACTTCAACACTGGAACACCGGCTGCAATAGCTGCTTCTTTGGCGTTGACTTTGTTTCCGGCAAGTTCAAGAACATGTGAACCAGGGCCAATGAAAGTTATCCCATTGGCAGCTGCAGCTTCAGCAAGTTCTGGATTCTCACTTAGGAAACCATAACCGGGGTAAATAGCGTCAGCACCACATTCGATAGCCACTCTGATGATTTCTGAAACATCCAGGTAAGCACGAACCGGGTGACCAAGTGCACCAATTTGGTATGCCTCGTCAGCTTTTAGGCGGTGTGATGAATTACGGTCCTCATAGGCAAACACGGCAACGGTCTTAGAGCCTAACTCATAGGCAGCACGGAATGCACGGATGGCAATTTCACCTCGGTTGGCGACCAAAATCTTCTTGAACATGAGTTCCGTTCCTGCAGTCAAGCGAACAAATAGCGGTTTGCACTTCAATCAAAAGGTAGCCTTATAGGGTGCATGTATTAAGCATTAGCGCCCTGAAGGGCGGAGTTGGTAAGACTACCGTTACCCTTGGTCTTGCTTCTGCTGCCATGTCTAAAGGCCTACGCACACTGGTGATCGATCTAGACCCTCAGTGCAACGTCAGCAATGGATTAGGTGCGGTTGGGGATTTTAACTATTCAGCAGCTGAGGTAATCAAGAAGCCCCGACACAGCGCTGTGTTCAAAGCAATTGTAGCGTCATCTTGGGCTAAGGGACAGACTGGACGCCTAGACATAATGGTTGGTCATTCTAGGCTTACGGCCAGAAACACTACAAACCCGACTTTCAAATCACTATGGAACCTCGAGCAAGCCCTTTCGCGCATCGAGAAGGACTATGACCTAGTGCTGATAGATACTCCCCCAAGCATCAATGCTCTAACTCGAATGGCCTGGGTTGCCAGCGATCGAGTCCTTTTAGTAACCGAACCTTCGATAAATGCCGTGTTAGCCATCGAATCGGGTATGAAAGCTCTCGCTGAAGTTAGAAAGCAGGTCAATCGCCAAGTCAGCCTTTTCGGCATACTGATCAATCGGATCCGACCAAGCGTGGCCGAACACCAATATCGAATTAATGAAATTGAAGAGCTTTACGGTCAAGCGCTTATCACGACGTCCTTTGAAGAGAAATCTGCGATTCAACAAGCCCAAGGAGCTGGACGTTCAATCCACTCATGGCCGGGTCAAAGCGCTGCCAAAATTGCAGCTAAATTCGATCAACTGCTAGAAGAAATGTCGTTTTCTTTTGCTTCTGAAGATATTGACAGAATCGAAGAGACCAGGAAACCTAACCAGAAAAATAGGCATTCTAAGAGAACTCACGAACCGACCGATTCTAGTAATTCGAAATCAAGGCTTGAAACTGACCGTGATTTATTAGCTAAGGGCCCGCGAATTGAAATGGTAACCAATCTTTCGGTTTCTCCCGAATACCAAGATAAGTTCAATGAAGTTTTACGACAAACAATGACTGAAAAGCAAATAAGAGCTCTTACCGAGCCTGATGAAGAAGACTAACTAAACTGCCTTTTTATTTAGTCGTCTAAGAGTCAGCTCATCCATCTCTTCAACATGACTTGGATCGATTTGTGCAAGGGTAGCTTCAACCTCGTTCAACACCTTGCCAACAGATATGCCGAAGACACCCTGACCTTTGTCCATAAGGTCAATAATTTCATCAGCTGAAGTAAATAAGTAAACCTTAGCCCCATCAGAAAAAAGAGTAATTTTAGCTAGGTCGCTGATTCCCGCTGCCCGAAGTTCCGTGATTGCCACTCGAATCTGCTGCAATGAAACCCCGGTATCCAGGAAGTTCTTTACTAATTTCAAAACCAGAATGTCGCGGAAAGAATACAGTCTTTGCGTTCCAGATCCTGAAGCGCCCCTGACGCTTGGCTGGACCAGTGCAGTTCTATCCCAGTAGTCAAGCTGGCGATAACTAATTCCGGCTGCTCCAGCAGCTGATGTTCCGCGGTAGCCAACATTCGGGTCATGCCAGGGTTGAGAAACTGCGAATAAATCATCTTGCAGATATGCAAAATCACTAGCTTTGCTTAGATCGATTCGGCCAGTATCTGTAGTCGGTTCAATATTTTCTAATTGTGTCGAGTCCATTCTGGCCTCCTCTCTAGTTGTCTAAAGTTCAACTAATACTTGAACCTTTTGTTAATTCTTGCCGCTACCTACGACTTAGGGCAGTTCATATTCTTTATCGGCGTGTCGCGTCAGTCAATCTTGTCGATAACTGAGCGAATTAGCTCAGATCGAATATTGGCAAACTGCGCCTCTATCTCGGCTGCGTAGGCAGCTGCGCGGGATTTTGCTGCTGGATCTCTTTGCTTTTTAACGCTGGCTACCACCCCTTGAATCAAGCCGAGGTCACGATCAGCAGCAGTCTTTATGCCTCGAAGATGTCTCGCTGAGATTCCAAAACGCTGAAGCTGCATCAAAGATCTAGCAATCTCGATGTCGCTGTATTCAAACGGTTCAATTCCTATCAGCGCATTTGACTGCGCTTCTGCAAGCAAAGTCTCATTTATACCTGACTCAGCTATAAGTTCAAGTTTTGAAAACTTGCGATTCACGCTAGGTCGTCTCGTCCCACTAGGAAGTGAAGGCTGCTTCCCTGCGTCTAAATCATCTAGATAGGTGCGTATGACTTTTAGCGGCAAAAACTTATCTCTTTGCAGTTCAAGTATCAACTTCACGCGTTCAATGTCGGCTTCAGAGTATTTACGGTAGCCAGCATCTGTCCTAATCGGATTTACTAAGCCCTGTTCTTCTAAGAATCTGATTTTTGATG
>RFYI01000031.1 GCA_009921165.1 Actinomycetota bacterium
GAATCTCACTCAAAGATGTCCAATTACTTCCACCAGTATTGCCTACCAGCAAAATCATTTGCATCGGAAAGAACTATGCAGATCATGCCGCTGAGATGGGTGGAGAGCTACCTGCTGAACCACTCATCTTCCTCAAACCACTAACCACAGTTATTGGTCAAGGCGAAGCTATTATCTTGCCAAAGATTTCTGATCGTGTTGATCATGAAGGTGAATTAGCCATCGTCATCGGTCAAGTGGCTAAAGATGTGTCTATTGATAAGGCTTTGGACTATGTCTGGGGATTTACTATTGCTAACGATGTGACAGCTAGAGATATCCAAAACAAAGATGTTCAGTGGACCAGAGCTAAGAGTTTTGATACCTTCTGTCCGCTGGGTCCTTGGGTTGAAACTGAATTTGTTGTTGATGGTCAGATACTTGAGACCAGGGTTGATGGGGAAGTTAGACAACACGCTTCCGTTGATCTTCTAATTCATAAAGTGCCAAGAATCATTCAGCATGTTTCAGAAGCCATGACCTTACTTCCAGGAGATGTAATCCTTACTGGAACGCCAGCCGGTATTGGGCAGATTGAGTCTGGCCAATCAGTTGAGATAACGATTGAGGGTATAGGAACACTGACTAACCCTGTCGCTTAGACTTGTCTAGTTATGTCAAACCTTATTACTGCACCTTTTTCAACAGCTACTGGATCTGATGTCAGAGTCCGTTTCTGTCCTTCACCAACCGGAACTCCTCACGTAGGTCTAGTTCGAACAGCATTGTTTAACTGGGCTTATGCCCGTCACACCGGGGGTAAGTTCGTTTTCCGTATCGAAGATACTGATGCTGAACGCGACAGCGAAGAGTCATTTGAGATGATTCTCGATGGTCTTCGTTGGCTGGGTTTGAATTGGGATGAGGGTATCGACGTAGGGGGCCCTCATGAGCCTTACCGTCAGTCGGAGAGAACAGATATCTATCTTGATGTAATTGAAAAGCTGAAAGCCTCAGGTCATATCTATGAGAGTTTCCTAACCGGTGAAGAAATAGATGAGCGTAACAAGGCAAACGGCAGAGCTGTTCAGCTAGGTTATGACAACTCTGAGCGGGAGTTATCTGAAGAAGTGAGGGCTACTTATAAAGCAGAGGGAAGATCTCCCGCTCTTCGACTTCGTGTTCCAGATGTTGATATTACTTTCAATGACCTAGTCAGAGGAGAGATTACTTTCCCTGCAGGATCTTTCCCAGATTTTGTTGTGGTGAGACCTAATGGTCAACCGCTATACACACTTGTGAACCCAGTTGACGATGCTCTAATGGGGGTTACTCACGTGCTTCGCGGGGAAGACTTATTGTCTTCAACTCCAAGACAGATTGCTCTTTATAACGCCATGTTTGAAGCAGGGATTACTAAGTTCATTCCTCAGTTTGGTCATCTTCCATTTGTGATGGGCGAAGGTAACAAGAAGCTATCCAAGCGTGACCCTGAATCCAATCTGTTCCATCACCGAGACCGTGGTTTTATTCCAGAAGGGCTTTTGAACTATCTAGCCTTGCTTGGTTGGAGCATTAGCGCAGATAGAGATGTGTTTAGTCTTGATGAGTTGGTGGAAGCTTTCGATGTTAAGAACGTAAATCCTAACCCTGCTCGCTTTGACCAGAAGAAGGCAGATTCAATAAATGCCAGCCACTTGCGGCTACTCTCACTTGAAGATTTCACTAAGCGGATAATCCCGTATTTGCAGAGTGCCGGTGTTATTGGCGCAACCATCACTGAGCAAGAGTTGGCTATCTTGACTGAAGCTGCTCCCTTGATTCAGGAACGTATAGTCGTTCTGAGTGAAGCCGTTGCTATGCTCTCGTTCCTGTTTGTCACAGCGGATCAGATTGTTGTTGAGCAGGATGCTAAAACTGGTCTACCTGAGAACAGCAAGGAAATTACCGAGGCAGCTATCTCTGCACTTGAAGGATTAGATGATTTTGAAACAGCAAAGATTCAAGAGGTATTGAACCAGAAGCTGATTGAGGAGATGGCGCAGAAGCCTAGAAACGCCTTCGGCCCACTGAGGACAGCAATCTCAGGCAAGCGTATTTCACCGCCTCTTTTTGAGTCCATGCAGATCCTCGGTAAGGCAGAAACCCTTCAACGTCTTAGCCTGTTTGCTCGCTCTTTATAGTCAAAGGTAGAATGGGGAGTCGAGCCAAAAGCTCGGCAAAAAACCCTTGGGGTATGGTGTAATTGGCAACACGAGTGATTCTGGTTCATTTGTTCTAGGTTCGAGTCCTGGTACCCCAGCTTTGACAGTCAGACTTTATAGTCTGGCTGTTTTGCTTTAAATGCTAAATCTCGATGCTTTCACCTGAGAGTAAATAGGTGAACTGACCACCCTTTGATTCAGTGATTGCCTTCACTCGACCATTGTTGAGGTTATGTCCAAATTCACTTAGCAGTGCATTGTGTGTGGCGATGGATTTCTTGTGATGAACTGCTTGGACAAAGTCCATAATCTCGCCAACTTTGAGCCATGGAGCGCTAGTTGGAACAGCTAGTAGTTCAACCGGCCTATCTGGCAGTGTGAATGAATCACCTGGGTAGTAAACCTTGTCATTTACTAAGACACCTCTGTTTTCAATGATGGGAATGCTTCGATGAATCTCAGCATGAAGATCACCAAAGAATTCAACTGTGAAAGGACCAACTGGATAGTAGTCACCGTGATAAACAGCAGTTACGTTGTACTTAGCAAGACGGGTTTTGACCTGTGGTGTTCCATAAATCTGAAGGTCAGGGTTATTCACCAGCAACCTGTCTAGTTGAGCCTCGAAACAGTGGTCATCATGAGCATGGGTAATCACAACAGCTACTACATCGCAAAGGCTATCGAGTGGCTCTGTATAAGCACCTGGGTCGAGAATGAGCTTTTTACCGGCGTCTTCAAAGATTAGACAGGCATGACCTTGCTTAGTGATTTTCATACTTTTCAGAATACAGGCGTGGCAAACTAGGTTGGGTACCAATCTGACGGAGAGAAACTTGGCTAAGAAGCAAGACCACGACTGCACGGCACATAACTCAGCAAAAGACCCAATGTGTGTTTGTGACCACAACCCTGGCGGGGAGTGTCACTGCCCACCTAACGAATGCAAATGTAATCAAGAGCACCATTTGGTTGGGGAAACTCAAGAAGGTCATAACTGCTGTGTAACTGGTAGCGATCATCAAGATGTGGGAGAGCGTAGTCACGGTGATCACTCGGGTCACGAAGGTCATGACCATTCTCACCACGATCCAGCTATGTTCAAGAAGCAAGTTCTGAGAGCCACTGCGCTTACTATCCCTACCGTCTACTTCTCTCACACTGTTCAGATGCTGCTTGGTTACCAGGCTCTATCTTTTCCACTTTCTAGTTACATTCCTGCAGTTCTAGGTATTGTCATGTTCTTTACATCAGGGAGGATATTTCTCACCACTGGTTGGCAGGAGATAACAGCTCGTAAACCAGGGATGATGGCACTTATCGCCATGGCGCTGGTTGTCGCTTTTGGATATAGCTTCGCACTCACAGTTGCAGAAATTATCGGCTCACCAATCGGTCACATGGACTTCTGGTGGGAACTGGCAACACTTATCACCATCATGTTGGTTGGTCACTGGATTGAAATGTCTGCTGTGCTGCAAGCATCCAACGCCTTGGGTGAATTACAAAACCTGTTACCTGATACTGCTGAAGTGTTGAGTGGAAAAAACTATGTAACTATGCCTGTTATCAGAATTCGAGCAGGCGACAAGGTAGTCGTTCGGCCAGGATCAGTGATAGCAATCGATGGCATTGTCTTATCTGGCTCGGCTAAGGTTAACGAATCGATGCTTACTGGTGAAGCTGCACTTGTCGATAAATCCAAGGGCTCTTCCGTATTTGCAGGTACTGTGAACTCTCTAGACTCAGACCTCAAGGCTGGTTCGCTTGTCATTGAAGCCACTGCTACTGGAGCAAATACTGCATTCTCACAAATTGTGAAGATGGTTGATGAAGCCCAGAAATCTAAATCAAAGACACAACGATTAGCCGATAAGGCTGCTGGTTGGTTATTCTATGTTGCCATCGCATCGGCCGGATTGACTCTTGGTTACTGGCTAGCTAATGGCACACAGGATGTGAATTTTGTTTTGGAGCGAGTTGTGACAGTTCTTGTAATAGCTTGCCCGCATGCCCTTGGTCTGGCAATTCCTCTTGTAACTGCAATTACAACCGCTAAGGCAGCAACTTCTGGATTGTTGATTCGTAATCGTCAGATGTTTGAGCAGGCAGCCAAAATACATTTTGTTTTATTTGATAAGACGGGGACTCTAACCAAGGGAAGTCGGGGAGTTGCGGCTATCGAGCCAGCAACTTTCTCAAAGATCAAAGATGTAGACAGGTTGCTAGCTCTTGCTGCCTCAGTTGAGTTCGGTAGCGAGCACTCAATTGCTAAAGCAATTGTTTCTGAAGCACAAACCAGGAAGTTGAAGATTGCTAAGGCTAAGAACTTTGAGTCGCTAGCCGGTAGAGGAGTCAAAGCACAGGTCGGTAAAGCACAGGTTATAGTCGGCTCACCTGCTTTACTGCTTGAGAACAATGTCCGAATGGAAGTAGCGGAAGTGCTCTGGGCGTCAGAAGCTGCAAGTAACGGTTACACGGTTATCTGTATTGTGGTTGACGGCATCCTTGAAGGAATTCTAAAGATAGGCGATTCAATCAGAGAATCGTCGGCTGAGGCTGTCTACCAACTCCAAGTTGAGAGAATCCGAGTCGGAATGCTCACCGGAGACTCTCAAGGGGTGGCTGAGACAATTTCTAAGGAGCTGAAGATAACAGAAATTTTTGCTGAAGCTTTGCCTTGGCACAAAGCAGAGATTGTGAAGAGTTTGCAGGCAGATAAAGCTGTTATTGGCTTCGTCGGAGATGGCATCAATGATGCACCAGCACTCGCCCAGGCGGATGTGAGTTTTGCCGTCGGTGCTGGAACAAATGTGGCCATCGAATCGGCAGGAATTGTCCTTATCAGTGATGATCCAACAGCAGTAGTGCGAGCGGTGAAACTAAGTAAGAAGGTCAGACGGAAGTCCATGCAGAACCTTTGGTGGGCAGCAGGTTATAACATTCTGGCAATACCGCTAGCAGCGGGTGTTTTCATGCCACTAGGTTTAGTTCTGACTCCAGCATTGGGAGCTGTCTTGATGTCTCTATCGACGTTGATTGTTGCCCTCAATGCGCAGACGCTCAGAAAGTAACTGATGACAACTTTTGGCATAGTGATCAACCCGACATCGGGGAAAGGTCGGGGTAAAGCCGACGGAGCACTGGCGGTGAAAGAGTTCGCTAAGCATGCCATCAACTTGATAGATCTTTCCGCAGAGAGTTTTCTAGCTGCTTCAAACAAAGCTAGAGAAGCTGTTGAGAACAAACTTATTGATGGGCTGATAGTCGTTGGTGGCGATGGCATGTTTCATCTTGGTGTTAACATCACGGCTAAAACAGACATGCCGCTGGGGCTAATTGCTTCAGGTACTGGAAACGATTCTGCTAGGGCATTGGGGCTTCCCATCCATGATGTTGTCAATGGTGTCAAACACATAGTTTCTAAACTTAGTGAAATAAGAAAAGTGGATTTGATTGAATCAGTTTCAAATTCAAAGACGTTTTATTCGTTTGGAGCTGTCAGTGCTGGTTTTGATGCCTTAGTTAATGCTCGAGCAAATACTTGGAAGTGGATTACCGGTCCGATCAAATATCGTTTGGCGATGTATCGAGAATTAGCCGCCTTCAAGCCAATTCCTTATCGAGCAGTTATTGATGGAGTTGAGCGAGTCTTTGAGGCAAACCTATGTACAGTAGCCAACTCACCTTCTTACGGCGGTGGACTTTTGATAACTCCAGAAGCTTCAGTTATCGATGGAGAAATGGACTTATTCATTTTGAATTCGATTAGCCGGCTAGAACTCATAAAGATATTTCCAACCGTTTATGAAGGTAAGCATGTTACTCATCCAGCGGTTGAAATAATTAGAGCAAAGAAAGTTGAATTGCACAGAGGTTGCTCTTCGGCCCCATCGTTTAGCGGCCTAGGACGCTGCCCTCTCACGGCAGTAGCGCGGGTTCGAATCCCGCTGGGGTCACCAATCTCGCCTTCAAAGAATTGATTCTTGGAGGCGGGTTTGCCTTAAAAGGTAGGGTTTAACTAATGCAATTAGCTGAATTTCGTCCAACTCACATCAAGTCCTTAGCCAGTGGGCTGGTTGACCAGGTGACTTTTGTGCCACACTTACCCGCACCTGGCGGTGATGTCTTAGCCACTCGAACCTTCGATCAGGTTGGTGGCGCGCTAAATCTTGAGGCAGCGGCTACACGTTTAGGACTCAGAGCAGTTCATTGCTCACCAATTGGGCAAGGCCCAAGATCTGATGCCATTCGGGCCGCTATGGCAATCGAAGGGGTTGAGGCCATTGGTATTGAAACCTTTAGCCACGGGGATTCTGGGCTCTGCATAACCTTGGTTGAACCGGATGGCCAGCGGAGCTTTGTAACTCAGAGCGGAGCTGAAGGAATTAGATCATTTGAAGAGCTAAAGCAATATGACTATTCCGAGGATTGTTGGCTAGTGGTTTATGGCTATGAATTGGTGTATCCAACATCCAGTGCTGCCTTCGAAGAGCTCTTTGCAAGCGGCTTAATTCGAAGCAAAATTGTTTTTGATCCGGGACCAACCACGGCACAGCTTACTGATGAAGTCTTGGATTGGATTGGAAAAAATGCCACATTGATCTCCTGCAATCAGAGTGAGTACCAGAAATTAGCACCGCATGTGTCTTCTGATGCTTGGCTTTTACTTCGTAAAGGTGCAGAAGGTGCGGAATTGCATCATCAAGGTAACGTTGTTGCGTTAGCTCCTGGTCGTAAAGTTCCAGTTGTAGATACCAATGGGGCAGGTGATGTTCACACCGGTGCTTTCTTGGCTGCGTTGGCGGCTGGTAATGGATTGCAAGAATCATTAGAACTAGCCTGTCGTGCAGCTGAATATTCGATTCAACTTGAAGGTGGCTGCGCTGGTCCAACTTGGGAGGAGCTACTAGCCCTTAGATAGCCTTCTTGTAGTTCACAATGCTCAACACCGTGATGATTGATACTGGAATAATCGCAAACAGATTCAACCCACCAAATTGAACTGCACCAAGAATAGATCCTGAAATTGCACCACCGAACGCACCACTTAGGTTCATCAGTGAATCGCTAACCCCTTGAACATTTGTTTTTTCATTACTAGGCAGTGTTGAAGCTAACAGAGCAGACCCTGAGACAGTTGAGGCAGACCAACCCAAACCTAATAGGAAAAGTCCAAGCGTTACCAGCCAACGATTATTACTACCAAACCCAGCGATGGCTAAGGCTGAAATATAAATTCCTTGCCCAATCAAAATCATTCTTAGTTTGCCAACTCGGTCAGCAAGAAAACCCATCACGGGCGATAGGGCATACATGCCGGCAATGTGAAGGCTTATTGTGAATCCAACTACGACTAGGTCATAGCCCATGTCTTGCATGTGAACCGGCGTCATTGACATCACTGAAACCATGACCATGTGTGAGAGAGCAACGCTAATTACTGCATAGAGGGCAATGGGGTAAGCCTTGAGAGTTTCGACCGCACTCTTAAATGAAATCTTGTGTATTGCCTTTCCAGAATCTTTTTGTAGTTCTTGGGCAAACTTCAAAGGATCTGGCCTAAGTCCAAACCAAAAAACCAGAGTTGAAAGTATTTGAGCCGCAACGGTAAATAGGAACGGACCGGTCATTGTTGGCAGTCCCAGGAACTTTCCTAGTGCTTCACCTGGACCGAAGAGGTTAGGGCCGGTAACAGCTCCAACGGTAGTGGCCCAAACTACAAGACCGATTGATCTTCCGGTTCTGCCTGAAGCAGGTATGTCAGTAGCCGCAAATCTTGCTTGCAGAGAGGTTGCGGAGCCAGCGCCAAGTAAGAATATTCCCAGTAGCAATAATGGGAACAGTCGAAGGCTGGCCGCATTGATAACTGTTGTTGCGCCGGAAATTGCCAAGGCAGCTCCAGATGCCAGTGAGATTCTTCTGCCTTTGGCATAGGCGAGCCTTGATAACGGGATAGCCCAGATAGCCGCCCCAAGGGTGCTAAAGGTTGCAGCGGCACCGGCCCAGGACTCAGATCCACTTAAATCACGAGCCAAAAGAGACCCAATTGAGAGTACTGAACCTAGCCCAAAACCGCCTAAAACCTGGCCTGCAGCCAATATTTTGATGGTTCTACGTTGGATCTGCTCAATATCATTCACTCTGCCAATCTACGCCACGCTGGTAAACTTGAGTTTCAGCCGTATTTTGAGGTGTCTAATGACTAACCAACCCCTAACCCTTGCCGAAAAGGTGTGGAATGACCACCTAGTGGCAAAAGGGGAGAACGGCGCACCCGATTTATTGTTCATCGATTTGCACCTAATCCACGAGGTAACCAGCCCTCAGGCCTTTGATGGACTCAGATTGGCAGGACGTTCGATTAGGCGACCAGATCTGACCATCGCTACCGAAGATCACAACACCCCAACGGTAGATATCGATAAGCCAATTGCTGACCCAACCAGCCGAACTCAGATTGAGGCTCTTAGACACAACGCAAAGGAGTTTGGAATTCGTATTCATTCACTTGGCGATGTTGAGCAGGGCATTGTTCACGTGGTTGGCCCACAGCTAGGTCTAACCATGCCCGGCATCACAGTTGTCTGTGGTGATTCTCACACTTCAACCCATGGAGCTTTTGGTGCTCTTGCCATTGGAATTGGAACTAGTGAAGTGGAGCATGTGCTAGCTACTCAGACTTTGCCACTAAAACCTTTCAAGACCATGGCGATAAACGTTGAAGGCACTCTTCGTAAAGGTGTTACTGCTAAGGACATTATCTTGGCAGTTATTGCCAAGATTGGTACCGGTGGAGGCCAAGGGTACGTTCTTGAATACCGTGGCAGCGCTATCAGGTCACTTTCGATGGAAGCTCGCATGACAATCTGCAACATGTCTATCGAAGCGGGAGCACGTGCAGGGATGGTTGCTCCGGATGAGATAACTTTTGAATATCTCAAGGGAAGAGCTCATGCCCCTCAAGGTAAAGATTGGGAAGATGCGGTTGAGTATTGGAAGAGTCTTCCAACCGATGACGGTGCAACTTTTGATGCAGAAGTTTTCTTAGATGCAAATATTCTTGACCCTTTTGTGACTTGGGGAACTAACCCAGGTCAAGGTGTTTCGCTGAATGATGTCGTTCCTGCGCCATCTTCTTTTGCTGATCCAAATGAAAATGCTGCAGCTCAGAGAGCCTTGGAATACATGGATCTAGTGCCCGGTACCAAGATGAAAGACATCAAGGTTGATACCGTGTTCTTGGGCTCTTGCACTAATTCCCGAATAGAAGACCTTCGAGCAGCGGCGGCAATCATCAATGGTAAGAAGAAATCAGATCACGTTCGTATGTTGGTAGTTCCTGGTTCTGCAAGAGTTCGTTTGCAAGCTGAACAAGAAGGCTTAGATCAAATCTTCAAAGACTTTGGTGCTGAGTGGCGATTTGCGGGTTGTTCGATGTGTCTAGGCATGAACCCTGACCAGTTAGCACCAGGTGAGCGTGCAGCATCAACTTCTAACCGTAACTTCGAAGGAAGACAGGGTAAGGGAGCCAGAACTCACCTTGTTTCACCTTTGGTTGCAGCAGCAACAGCCATTAGAGGAACTCTTTCTGCACCTTCAGATTTGGAGGAGAACTAATGGATAAGTTCACAAGATTCAGTGGTGTTGGAGTTCCACTACGAAGATCCAATGTTGATACTGACCAGATCATTCCTGCTGTCTATCTAAAACGAATTACTAAAACAGGTTTTGATGATGCTCTGTTCGCCTCATGGCGCAATGACCCTGAGTTTATTTTGAATCAGGATGCTTATAAGCATGGTGAAGTATTAGTGGCCGGCCCTGATTTTGGAACGGGTTCTTCTCGCGAGCATGCGGTGTGGGCGCTGAGAGACTACGGTTTCAAGGCAGTTCTCTCTGCTAAGTTTGCCGATATCTTTAGAGGTAATGCGGGCAAACAAGGTCTCGTCACTGGTGAGATTTCGGAGTCAGATACCGAGAAACTTTGGACAGCAATTGAAGCTAACCCCGGAGTGAAGATAGAGATTGATCTCATCAAAAAGGTTGCCACCCTAGGTGATCTCTCTGTCCCATTCGCTATAGACGAATACACTAGGTGGCGCTTACTTGAAGGGCTAGACGACATTGGCCTAACTCTTAGAGACGAAGCTGCAATCACGGCCTTTGAGGCAAAGCGTCCAGCTTGGATGCCTAAGACATTACCGGCAAGGCACTAGGAGAGCAATGAGTCAGATTCAAGTTAAAGGTGGCAAGGCACTGGTTGGTCGTGTTGACGTCCGCGGGGCAAAGAACTTAGTAACCAAGGCAATGGTTGCAGCTCTGCTTGGGGAGACTCCAAGCGAATTGCGAGATGTTCCCAAGATATCAGACGTCGAAGTTGTTCAAAGACTTCTCGAACTACACGGTGTGAAGATAGATTTCAGCGATACCGGCGTGATGAAACTAGACCCGAGCAATGTCAAATCGGCTCGAATGATTGACATTGATGCACACGCTGGCTCATCTCGAATACCTATTTTGTTTTGCGGCCCTTTACTTCATCAATTGGGCGAAGCTTTCATTCCAGATCTTGGTGGTTGCCACATCGGAGATCGTCCGGTTGACTTCCACCTAGATGTGCTTCGTAACTTTGGTGCGGTAATTGAAAAACTTCCAAATGGCACTCGAATGTCAGCACCTAATGGCTTGCACGGTGCAAAAATTTCACTTCCATATCCTTCAGTTGGCGCTACCGAACAAGTGTTGCTTACTGCGACGAGGGCTCAAGGTCTAACTGAATTATCAGGTGCAGCCGTTGAACCTGAGATTATGGATCTAATAGCTATCTTGCAAAAGATGGGTGCCATCATTTCGGTGGATACTGATCGCGTTATCCGCATTGAAGGAGTTTCTGTTCTAAACGGATACTCACATCGCGCCTTGTTTGATAGAAACGAAGCAGCATCATGGGCCGCTGCCGCACTTGCCACTGGTGGGGAGATAATGGTTGGCGGAGCGCGTCAGCAAGAGATGACAACATTCCTGAACGTGTTTAGGAAAATTGGTGGCGCTTTTGAAATCGAAGAAGAAGGCATCAGATTCAAGCACCCAGGCGGCCAATTGCAGCCAGTGGTTATCGAAACCGATGTTCACCCTGGTTTCATGACGGACTGGCAGCAGCCTTTGGTAGTTGCGATGACTCAGGCCACAGGTTTTTCAATAGTCCACGAAACTGTTTATGAAAACAGGTTTGGTTTTACCGATGCATTGGTTCAGATGGGTGCTCAAATTCAGATTTACCGTGAATGTTTAGGTGGTAACTCTTGTCGTTTCGGACAAAGAAACTTCTATCATTCAGCTGTAATCTCAGGTCCGACCAAATTGCGAGGTGCTGACATTCGAGTTCCAGATCTTCGTGGTGGTTTCTCACACATGGTGGCAGCCTTAGCTGCTGAAGGAACCTCGAATGTTTCTAACGTTCAACTAATTTCAAGAGGTTACGAACATTTCTTAGACAAGCTCACAACTTTGGGTGCTGACTTTAGTTATTCGGAATAACTAATGGCAAGAAAAACTGCTGCCCAAATCAAGATGCCTGAGCTCAAGCCGGGCAAGGAGATTACTTGGCAAATCAGAACTCTAGCTTGGATCTTGTGGCCATGGGTGAGATTGCTTTATCGAGTGAAGGTCACTGGTAAAGAGAATCTGCCAAAATCTGGTGGCTATGTTCTCACCGCAAACCATGTGACCACTGTTGATGCGTTGGCGGTAGCATTCATGATGTTCTTCAAATTGGGAAGAGCACCACACTTCTTAGCTAAAGAAGGTTTGTTTAGAACCCCTATCGTTGGTCCAGTGTTGTTAGCTTGTGGTCAGATTCCTGTATTCAGAAGTGGTCGAGGAAACTCAGACCCAATGGAATCGGCGTATAAGGTGCTGCGAGCGGGTCACGTAATCGGTATCTTCCCAGAGGGAACCCTTACCCGTGAACCCAACCAGTGGCCGATGCGAGCAAGAACTGGTGCTATTCGTTTGGCTTTGGAAACCGGTGTTCCTCTAGTTCCAATGGCCCAATGGGGTACTGAAGTGGTTATGGACACCTACTCATCAAAGATATTCCCTAAGCCATGGCACACCGTGCACATGGTCATCGGTAAGCCAATTGAGATGAGTGCTTACGTTGGGAAAAAGGTAAGCGTAGAGGAAATGGTCGAACTTAGCGACCAGGTTATGGTCGAGATTACAAAACTTGTTGAACAACTTAGAGGTGAAAAAGCACCTGCAACTAGATTTGTTCCAAGTGAACACGGCTTACCCGAACACGGCAATTTCAAGAAATTCCTGATTATAAAAGCAGAGAATGACAGAAGAATTGCTGCCGGGTTAGAGCCGCTTCCGGCTCATGCCAAGGTAACTGGTGGCAAAATCGTAGTCAAGAAGAGTAAGGGTAAATAATCATGGCTCGGATTGCTGTTATCGGTGCAGGTTCTTGGGGAACTACCTTTGCCAAAGTTCTAGTTGATGCTGGCAACGAGGTAGCTCTTTGGTCTAGAAGACCAGAACTAACCGAAGAGATAAATAGCACTCATCGCAATGGTGATTACATGCCAGGCATTAACTTGCCAGTAGCACTTGTAGCCTCTAGTGACATCGAAGAAGTTTTGACTGGTGCTGAGCAGGTTTATATTGCAGTTCCATCCCAATCGCTTAGAACCAATTTAGAAGAGTGGGGTGAATTCATTTCTCCAGATGCCATCATCGTCTCTTTGATGAAAGGTGTCGAGCAGGGCTCTGGACTTCGCATGAGTGAGGTAATCGCAGAGGTGCTCAAGGTTAGCCATGATCAGATCTGCGTTGTTTCAGGACCTAATCTCTCGCTAGAAATAGCTAGTGAACAACCAGCCGCCTGTGTTGC
>RFYI01000032.1 GCA_009921165.1 Actinomycetota bacterium
CGCAGGCTGTGGATAACCTGTGGATAAGTACTGAAATTTGAATGAAAAACAGATCCATTTCATAACCTTAATTCACAGGTTTAGGGTTTACTAAAAAGCTCGAAAAAGGCCTAAATCCCTTATAAACACAGGCTTCTTGGTACTGAGCATGGGATTTCACACCGAGTTATCCACAAGTTATCCACATGCACCTCGGCGTGTTCCACAGGTTATCCACAAAATAGATAACAGCCTTACTTGCTTCCTACATGTCTATGGTGGATGCTACAAATAACTTTCTATAGATTTAATCTCTTCGAGGAAATAAATAAATGTCTATTGCACCTTCAGGTAAGGCCTTCAGATCGGAAGATCGCCTGCTTCCTCACGACCTAAATGCCGAACAGAGCACCCTTGGCGGCATGATGCTCTCAGCTGATGTGGTTCACTCCATCCTTGCCGAAAGCAAGGTAAACCCGCGTGACTTCTACGCACCGAAGCACGAGATCATCTTTAGTGCAATCATGGCACTTGCCAATCATGGTGAACCAACCGACGTAATTACTGTAAATGCGGAACTTGTAAAGCTAGGAAAGCTTGCAACCATCGGCGGCGCAGAATATTTGCATGAATTGACATCTATTGTCCCAACTGCGGCTAGTGCAAACTTCTACGCGAAGATCGTTCGTGAAAAAGCAATTCTTAGACGTTTGATTGAAGCAGGAACCAGAATTGCACAACGCGGTTATGACGCTGAAGGTGAAATCGAAGACCTGGTTAACACTGCACAGAACGAAATTTACACAGTCGCAGATGAATCAACTGGTGCCGATTGGATTCGTCTAAGTACTGCGCTGCAAATTGCCGCAGATGAAATCGAACTCATTCAGAAAAACGATGGGGCCTCAGGTATCACCACAGGCTTCACTGAACTAGATAAATCCACTAACGGTTTTCATCCGGGACAACTTGTTCTCATTGCAGCTCGTCCAGCACTTGGTAAGTCAACACTTGCCTTGGACATTGCGCGCGAAGCCGCTATTAATAAAAAACATGCAACAGCAGTTTTCTCACTTGAAATGAGTTCGACTGAAATCGCAATGAGGCTACTCTCAGCAGAAACTGGAATCTTGCTGCAGAACATGCGTAAGGGAAGCATCACTGATAATGAGTGGGCCATCATGGCTGAGCGCAGGAGTAACATCGGCGCGGCACCACTTGTCATTGATGACAGCCCTAACCTGAACATCGTTGAGATTAGAGCGAAGTGTCGCAGAATGCTTAAAGAATTCGATTTGAAACTCGTCGTTATCGATTACATCCAACTAATGACCTCAGGCAAGAAAGTTGAAAACCGTCAGCAAGAAGTTTCAGAATTCTCAAGATCTTTAAAACTTTTAGCGAAGGAACTTAAGGTTCCGGTCATCGCACTATCGCAGCTGAACAGAAAATCGGAAGACGGAACAAATAAACGTCCTGAGCTATCGCAGCTTCGTGAGTCCGGATCTTTGGAACAAGACGCGGATGTTGTTATTTTGATCCATCGTGATCTAACTGGTGGAGAACAAGCACGACCAGGTGAAGCTGAACTTATTCTTGCCAAGCAACGAAATGGGCCGACTGGTTCGTCAACTGTCTTGTTCCAGGGGCAGTACTCTAGATTCGTAAACCCAAAGGAATAACTTTATGAAATCTGTAAATATTCTTCGCGCAAGTGTATTTGCAGTCGGAGCAACATTTCTTATTTTTATTCAGGATCATTCAGTTCCTGTTGGCATGGGCGTTTTACAATTCACAACAGGAGCGCTTGCCATCGGTGGACTAGCACTTTATGTGGTGGGGGGAACTAAGACAAACCCTAAGGCAATACTCGTTCCAGCAGCGGTTGCGGGTTTCGTTTTGTCTGTAACAATTATTTTTGGTTCACAAAGTTTATTGGATGCAGAGTCACGTTTCCTGGTATTCAAATCGCTGGTAGCTCTGTTCGCTGGAGGAACTGCGATAGCCGAACTTTTGTTTTCTTCTAGTGCAGACGAGGGGGACAAACTCGAACTTCGTATAGCCAGTGCAATTGGTTTAGTGACTGGATTTGTATTCTGGCTGGCGCCGCTAGATGGGCTGAACGCGGTAGGTTTCTTTAGCGCATACTTGAGTGTGTCAGCAGTGCAAAGAGCGATTTGGGCAGCAGCACCAAACATTCAGAGAAAGAAATAAATTGAAGCGAGCTAAGTCTGCAACATCAATTTACACAATTGTGAAACTAGGCCTAGCAGCAGCAGTATTTGTTGGGATCATTACCTGGGGTGCGGTTCAAGACAGCCTAAGAGTATTAGTTGCGGCAGGCGTAACTTTTGGCACCGTCTTGTTTGGTTTCCTTGTGCTGAATGCACTTGCCAAAGATGAGAATGTCAAACCCGGAGAGCCAAGACTCAAATAACAAAACTTTGTTAAAAAACTTCAGGCCCACTCAAATCTATAGTGGGCCTGAAGTTCTATTATTTAGATTTAGCGCTTAGTTCTAGTGACTAGAACTGAACCAGCAGCCAACATCATCAAGGCTAGAACCGCTAGCGCTGCGATGCCTGAGTCAGCACCGGTGTCAGCCAACTCTTTATCATCAGTCGTGCCACCGGTCGTGTCAGTGTCTGGCTCTTCCAGGTCCGGTAGGGCCATTCTTGCCAGACTTGCTGCACAGACAGTCTCTGTGTTGGTACCAGTAAGTGTGATGTCAGCTTCACCAGCAGCCACTGTCTTACCAGCCGAACTTGTTGAGATTGCTGCGGACTGAATCAGACCGTCAGGAACACTCAAGTCACCTGCTGTTGGGGTGAAGTCAGGACAGCTAGGTAGAACGTTTAGGTCGAAACATAGTTGTGGATCTTCCGCTTCGAACTTAACGTTTGCAGTCAGTTGAGATAGCAGTGCTTCCTCAACAATTCCAGCGTTTACCTGAATGGTTGGTTTGGTTCCAGTTGACTCAACTGTGAGTGAGTTCATATCTAGAACACCCTTCGCGTTTGGAGATACATCTGTCCAACCTTCAATCGGCGCACCGTTTGAGTCAAGGATGGTTACCTTGAGTTGAGAAGCAGTTAACCCGTCGGGGATGTTGAATGTAATCGTGTCCCAAGTGAGCACACGACCACTTTCATTACAAGCCATACGAGGTGCAACAGCGCTGTAAGGCATCTCAACGATTGGGTAATCCAGAGAACAACCAGCTAGACCAGTCTTTCCATTGAAGGTTGTGAGTTGGCCCTTGTTACCGTTGGTCCACATACAGTTAGGAATCGATGGGTCTGGGATAATCGCGTAGATTTCTCCACCAACAGCACTGCCAGAGAAACCATCACAGGCTGCAGCTGTCTTGAAATCGAAACAGTAAACATCGTTTCCAGCTGAGTCAGATGGCCCAACAGGAAGGTAAATCTTGTTGTTCTGCTCGGCCCAGATTCCGGCGTCGTTAGTGTTCCATTCCGGAATCGCGTGTGCTGTCATCCAAGTCGAGAGTGCTGTTGGAAGAACATCCACAAGAGCACCTGAAGAATTAATGCACTGCTTGCTAGAGAACAAACACATTCCCTGCAAAACACCAGCAGCATTTCTGACTGGGAACATCGGGAATTGTGCTGCAGTGTTTGAAATAGTTAATTCAGTTCCGCACAATGCGTTGGTAGCAGGATCGTAACAACCCATCTTGTTCCAGGTTGCCCAATAAACTTTTCCATCACCAGCGGAGCTAACACGGCCCCAGTAGTAATTGTTGGCTGCTGCACCGCTGTTAGGAAGAGCAAATCCGCTGTTCGCACAGGCAGCACCCGCTGCGATGTCGAAGCAAAGCAAGTTCCAGGTCTTTTGGTTGATTACGTAAACTTTGTTTTCAATTCGAGTTGAAGTCTCCATGTCGAACTGACCGCGTGAAGTTTCTAGAGGCACGAATGCTGTTGCACAAAGTTTTGGGTGAGCCTTGTCGCTGTAGTCAACACAAACCATACCGCTCTTAGCAGATGAAATCTGGTATGCCTGAACCCAGAGAGCCTGTCTTGTTGCATCCCAGTAAGCTTCCGAATATCTTCCAGTTTGGTAACCGGTGAAAGAGGTCGCTCCTTCGTAGCAAGATGCACCCGTTGACTTAACGTGACAGTCAACTCGCAATAGTGAATCGTGGTGGAATACGTTGTAAACGCGGTCACCTCCGAAAGTAACTGAGAAACCGTCACCACCTGAAGAACCTTGGAAGTTTGATTGGGTAACGACAACCTGGCTGTTTGCCTTGGTCTCGAACAGGTTCTTTCCATTTGATGAGACATCGCCGACAGCTCTAACACCTGTGACAGTAGTTAGATCAGCTGGAACTTCTGCTGACCAAGTTTCACTGTCGGTGGTGTATTCCAAAGTCCAGCCCTCAGGCAAAACAATGGATGCTGGATCTGTGAGGTGAAGTGATTCTTTAGACCAGACCGAAGCCAGGCTTTGACTGATTGAGCCTGAGGCATCAATTGGGCTTGACGAGGTGACCTTGATTGCATCACCGGATTGAATTGCTGTTACTGCGGCACCCTCTTTAGTGACTGCAACAGTTGTGTCGGCAGCCATTGCCACAGTTGGCAAAGCGACTAGAGCAACAACTATGCTCGCAGCGAGGAATTTCCCCTTTAGGTTCATGATTTTCTCCATTATTTTTTATGTTCAAGCGCTATCTGAAGAGAACCACCGGGTGCTCGCAAGTCGCTTTTTCAATGACAAGTCTGCCACATGGAAACATCATTCAGACCGAAAATCTGCGGTGAGAACGAACTTTTTATAAGACCTATTTTTCGGAAATGAGCCGAACTAAGGCTGAAGCGATACCCGTATAAGTGTTAGGTTTTAGCAAAATAAGGCGGTCTTTTGCCTCTTGGCTGATGTTTAGGTTAGAAACGAACCCGAGTAGGTCCTCATTTGCTATACGCCGCCCGCGAGTTAGCTCTTTCAAGAGTTGGTAAGGGTCGCTGATATCGCTTTTTCCAGCAGCCACCTCAGCCCTAATGACAGTCTGCACGGCTTCGGCCAATACTTCCCAGTTTTCAGCTAAGTCAGCCTCGAGAACTGGTTGAGATAATTCAAGTTCGCCTAGTCCACGGGCCACGTTATCTAGAGCCAAGAGTGAATGGCCTAAACCTAATCCGATGTTCCTCTGCGATGAAGAGTCAGTGAGATCTCTTTGCAGCCTTGAAGTTACTAGGGTATTAGCCAAGGAATCAAGAATCGCGTTAGATAACTCAAGGTTTGATTCAGCATTCTCGAAGCGGATCGGATTTACTTTGTGAGGCATTGTTGATGAACCAGTAGCGCCTGCAACGGGGATCTGCTTGAAGTAGTTCATCGAGATATAGGTCCAGATGTCTGTGCAGAGGTTGTGCAAAATCCTGTTAAAGTGCGTCACTGCAACATACAGCTCCGCCTGCCAGTCATGAGATTCAATTTGTGTCGTTAACGGATTGAATTTCAAACCTAAAGACTCGACGAAGGCTTTTGATTCGTTAAACCAATCGACATCAGGGGCTGCGACTAAGTGAGCAGACCAGGTGCCAGTCGCGCCTGAGAACTTCCCCATATATTCAGTCTTTTCAATTCTTTGAATTTGTCGCTCAAGTCTGTGAACAAAAACGGCCAGCTCTTTACCCATGGTCGTTGGCGTTGCCGGCTGCCCATGAGTTCTGGCAAGCATTGCGGCATCCTGATACCTAAGGGCTAAGGCTCTGATGGTATCTATCAAGTTTTTTGCCTCAGGAAGCCAAACATCATTTATCGCATCATGAATTGTTATGGCGTAAGAGAGATTATTGATGTCTTCACTTGTGCAACCAAAGTGAGTAAGTTCCAGTAAGTCTGCGCGACCCAA
Organism: Actinomycetota bacterium; assembly: GCA_009921165.1. Taxonomy (GTDB): domain Bacteria; phylum Actinomycetota; class Actinomycetes; order Actinomycetales; family Microbacteriaceae; genus Rhodoluna. The sequence continues at coordinate 5,864 of RFYI01000032.1, forward strand.
GCTAGTAAGACGATTTCTGATGAAGTACTCAATTGCCTTCACGTCATGTTTGGTTTGTGCTTCTGTGGTTGCTAACTCGAGAATGTCATCGTCGTTGAAATTTGCAACTAGATCTCTGAGCTGTTGCATAGCGACATTATCAACTGGTGTATTAGTGCCCAGCAGGTTTCGGTTGGCTAAAAAGATAATCCATTCAACTTCAACCAGGATGCGGGCTCTGTTCAAGCCAGCTTCGCTAAGGTGCGAACCTAAGCCAGATACGACTGCTTGGTAGCGACCATCTAGCGGGCTGAGTGGTTGATTTGAAAGTTTGCTCACATGTCTATATTGCCCTGAATTATGCACAGAAACGGCTAGTTAGCCAAGGTTGTTCAGAAAGTTTAGGCAGATTATTGCAATGAACATATTCAATAATCACTTGGCTATCACAGTTGCATTGTTACAGCATGCGCAACCTAGCCCACACCTTTGGCAAGGTGCAGCGGCAGACACCTGTCGACTCGAAATGCAAAAACTTGCACATCAACTTAAGTCTTTGATGTGGCAGATGCAGTTACTCGGGCTAATTCCATGAATAACCAAATCACAACCCCGATAGTTGCTCCAGTCGTAGTAGTTGCCTCGCATGAGGAGCTAGTTAGAAGCGCGAGAGATCTTTGGGCGGTGGCGGTCAGTTTGCTCACCGAACTCACTCCAGATAAATTCGCGACAGCGCCATGGGCTGCCGGCCTATTCACTGTTGAATTACCTTTTATACTTGCCAAACTTTGGCATTTGCAACAAGGAATAATCTCTTCGGCACATTCATACATGCAAACCGAGACGATGCTGCAAACAGTTATTGAGACAATCGATGTCCCAAAGCTGTTGCAAGAATTCAGTTCGTGGGCAATTGAGCTGTCCCCGTTAAAAGATTTACCATTTGGCTTTAGCCAACATGTTCCGCCGGTAAGCATCATGGCACCGACAAGCGTTGACATCATTCAGCAAAGATTTCAGGAAACTACTTGGTCGAACCAGAGCCTCATTAGACAGGAAACTTATCAGCTATTTGGTGGTGGATCATCCCACTGGTTCTATTTGCCGAAAAATCATGACTGGGCAGTAGTTAATAGTTACTCGCCGCCAAGTCCAATCGATGAACGACTGGAGGATTTCATCAGGAACAGGGTTACAGATTCAAGTCAGATCTATTACGTAGCAGAGAGTGAAGGTGAACTTGTAATTCCGGACGGCAAGGCCAGACAACTTCACAGCGATGTTACTGGTGGTGAGGTGAATGTCTTCCGGATGGAGGACTTAGAGAATTCTTAGGGCCTTGAAGATGCCCCGGCCAATGAAGGAGCAGACACTCATTACTAGAGATGCCAAAATAGCCCAACCTAGTGAGGTTACAGTCAAGCCAGTTGAGGTGAAACCATCGATAGTGAAGGTTTGCGGGCTTATTTGTTGGCTTATCCAAGCAACTAGGAGCAGTAATGCGCCATTTATGACGAAAGAGATCAAACCAAAGGTAACTATGTATAGCGGGATAGCAATCACTTTGATGACTGGGGCAATAACCGAGTTAATTAGACCGAAAATAGCTCCAATCACTAACAAAGTCAGTACCAACTGCCACAATTCGGTGCCACCGTATGGGTGCAATTGCACGCCTGGGATGATTGCAGAGACCAGCCAGAGGCCTAGGCCATTTATAACTGTGGAGACTATAAAACGTTTCATGGTTCGATTGTGCCACCACTGAAGTAAATTGGTCTTTGTGACTGCCCAATCTTCTGAAATTCCCATGGTGCAACTGTTATCGGTTGATGGCGATTTCAGTGTTCCTAAAGAGCACGCTGGCTATGCCGAATTTGTTAGAGACCTTAGAGAAGCTGATTTTCTCAAGTTCTACAGAGACATGGCACGTATCCGTCGGTTTGACAATGAAGCAACAGCTTTACAACGTCAGGGGCAGATGGGACTTTGGGTTCCAGCCATAGGGCAAGAAGCCGCCCAGATTGGTTCTGGTTACGGCGTTGGGCCAAACGATCACATCTTCCCTTCTTATCGTGAGCATGGAGTGGCCATCACCCACGGAGTCGACCTGATGTCAATTGTGAAGATGTTTCGAGGCGTCAACCATGGTGGTTGGAACCCTAACGAAACACGCTTCCACCTATATGCAATTGTTTTAGGAACTCAAGCACTCCACGCAACCGGTTATGCAATGGGGTTGAACTTTGAGGGGCGAGTCGGAACTGGAATTCCAGAAAATGACCTTGCTGTAATCACATACTTCGGTGACGGTGCAACTGCTGAGGGAGATATCAGCGAAGCATTTCTATTTGCGGCGACACATAAAACTCCTCAGGTGTTTTTCTGTCAAAACAATCAATGGGCTATTTCCTCACCAGTAGGGACTCAAACAACGGTTCCACTTTTTAAGCGCGGAGAGGGCTTTGGTGTTCCAGGCGTTCGAGTTGACGGTAACGACGTTCTTGCTTGTTATGCGGTGACTAAAAAACACATGGATGATGCAAGGGCTGGTTTAGGCCCAACGCTGGTTGAAGCTCTGACATACAGAATCGGTGCTCACACCACAAGCGATGATCCTTCTAAATATCGCGATGCTGATGAAGTTGCGCACTGGCAAGCTAAAGATCCTATTTCACGTTTTGAGAAATTCTTACGTAAGCAGGGAGTCGGGCAAGATTTCTTTGATGAAGTTGAACAGGCTGGTAACGACCTTGCAGCCGAACTTCGCGAGGCAACTTTTGCTTTGAAAGAGCCTGCGCTCGAGGATATGTTTGATCACGTTTATTCAGAACCACATCCGCTCATTGAAGAGCAGCGTGCTTGGCTATTGGGTTACGAAGAATCCTTAGGCGGACACAATCCGAATAATGATGGCGATAACTCTTTAGGTTACGGAGGCACTGCCTAATGAGTAATTCTGTGGAACTTGCAATTGCAAAAGCAATCAACGCCGGTATGCGTAAGTCGATGCAAGAAGACGAAAAGGTTTTAGTTTTTGGTGAAGATGTTGCGCAGCTTGGTGGTGTGTTTCGTGTTACTGAGGGATTGTTAGATGAGTTTGGAGATAAGAGAATATTCAATTCTCCAATCGCTGAATCAGGAATTGTTGGAACGGCAATCGGTTTGGCAATGCGCGGCTTTAGACCAGTTGCTGAAATTCAATTCGATGGTTTCATCTATCCAGCTTTCAATCAGATCGTAAGTCAGTTAGCAAAGTTAACCAATCGTTCCGAAGGCTCGTTTCAGATGCCGGTTGTGATTCGTGTTCCTTATGGTGGCGGCATTGGCGCTGTTGAGCATCACAGCGAATCACCGGAGGCATACTTTGCTCACACTGCCGGCCTTAGAGTTGTCAGTCCAAGTAATGCCAACGATGCTTACTGGATGATTCAGCAAGCCATTCAATCTAAAGATCCAGTGATGTTTTTTGAGCCCAAGCGACGTTATTGGCAGAAGGGCATGGTAAATCTTGATCAAGCCCCACAGCCCTTACATTCTGCGGCAACACTGCGACAGGGTAAAGACGTAACCATCGCCACCTACGGTCCGATGGTGGTCACAGCTCTGCAAGCCGCCGAGCTAGCGGCCAGCGAAGGAATCAACATCGAGGTAATCGACATGCGCTCGATGTCACCAATTGATTTCGGACATATTGTTGAATCAGTGAAGCGAACCGGAAGATTAATTGTGACTCACGAGGCTGGAACTTTTGTGAGCATCTCATCCGAGGTCGCCGCCAAAATTGCAGAGCTTTGTTTCTATCACTTGGAGGCACCAGTAATTAGGGTAGGTGGATTCGATGTCCCTTACCCAGCAGCAAAGCTCGAAGAACTATATTTGCCAGATGCCGACCGCTTGATGGAAGCAGTCGATCGAGTGTTGGCTTACTAAGGCGGAATGAATAATGTCTCAACTTGCTTATTTTAATTTGCCGGATGTCGGCGAGGGATTAACCGAAGCTGAAATTGTTACTTGGAAAGTTAAAGTCGGTGACGTTGTTTCTGTGAATCAAATTATTGTCGAAATCGAAACGGCGAAATCTTTAGTAGAGCTGCCATGTCCATTCGCTGGCACAGTTACACAGTTGATGGCTGGCGAAGGTGACACAGTTAACGTCGGAAGCCCAATTATTGCTGTAACAGTTAGCGAAGCAACTTCAGCTGTGAGTGCTGCAACATCAATGCACGAAATTATCGCAAGTAATGCAGTTGTAACTGAAGCGATTCAAACGGTTAGCGATGTTGCAGCTTCAAGCGTAGAAGAAAAACCTCAACCGAATCTCGTCGGTTACGGAGTTTCATCTGCAGCACCTAGCCGAAGAAGAGCGGCGGCGGGCATTGCGGCAACGCAAGCAGTTGTGAGTAATGCTGCACCTGCAACAGATTTGATTGCTGTTGTGCCAACTACCGATGCTGTGTTAGCTAAACCCCCGGTTCGCAAACTAGCTAAAGACATGAATGTCGATATTTCTAAAGTTAAGCCAACTGGGCTATCTGGGGAAGTAACTAGGGAGGATATTCTGGCGGCAGCTCAGGTCGCCGGTGTTTTCAAAAACCAGACAACCCCTGAACCAAAAACAGAGCGGGAAGAGCGAATTCCTGTTAAGGGTGTTCGTAAAGCAATTGCGTCGGCCATGGTGCAATCAGCATTTACTGCTCCGCACGTGAGTATTTTTGTTGACGTTGATGCAACCAGAACAATGGAATACGTCAAGCGTTTGAAAGCAAGCGCTGATTTCGCTGGAGTTAAAGTAACGCCACTTTTGATCATGGCTAAGGCGATGATCTGGGCGGTTAGAAGAAATCCGACGGTTAACTCAACTTGGACGGACACAGAAATCATCGTTCATAACTACGTCAACTTCGGAGTTGCCGCAGCGACTCCCAGAGGCCTTATCGTTCCGAACATTAAAGACGCTGACCAGCTCTCAATGTTGGAGCTAGCGATGGCGCTCGAGAAGCTAGCTGCTACTGCGCGTGAGGGCAGGACAACTCCTCAGGATATGGCGAATGGAACTATCACCATCACGAACATTGGTGTCTTCGGTGTCGATACCGGTACTCCAATTTTAAATCCGGGTGAAGTTGGCATTGTTGCCTTGGGTTCAATCAGGCCCAAGCCTTGGGTGGTAGACAACGAGATCTTGGTTCGTCAAGTGACAACTATCGGTGCTACTTTCGATCACAGAGTGGTTGATGGTGACGTTGCTAGCCGATTTGTGCAGGACGTTGCTTCGGTTATCGAGGAACCGGCTCTTCTGCTCGACTAAGTCTTATTGATATCCATTATCAGTAAGGCTAGACTCCAAGTAAGAAGCCTTGGAGGCAAATGTGCACCTAATTCAATTTGCAGCAGAAGCTACATCGACAGACACTTCATTATTCGGGGAAGCCTGGTCAATTTTCACGGATCCTGCCCACATCATCGCTGAACTTTCCTGGACCATTATTCAAGACTTCGTGATTATCTGGCTACTCTATGGAACAGTTTGGAAGAAGATGGTGCTTCCTCGCCTAAGAAGAGAAATCCATAAAGAAATTGATGAAGAACACAACATTAGTCACGATGACGACTAGCGACTCTGTTCCATCTCGGAGACAAACTTGGCAAAAGGATGCCGTATTACATGCTTTGGGCACGTCTCAAGGATTTGTTTCAGCTCAACAATTGCATAGACAACTAACTCAACATGGCTCCGCAATAGGGTTAGCAACCGTTTATCGAACTCTGAATTCCCTAGTGGCCGACGGGCTTGCGGATTCACTAGTCGGCAGAGAAGGTGAGAGCTTATTTAGGGATTGCTCTAAGGACCATCACCATCATCTAATTTGCAACGGCTGTGGGGTTGCGGTTGAGATAGAAGCCAAGCAAGCAGAGGCCTGGGCAAGTAAGGTAGCTAAAGACCATGGCTTTACCGATGTCTCTCACACCATAGACATATTTGGTCTGTGTAAGCAGTGCACTAAGTAGGGTTAACTAAAAGGTTAGAGACGGGGGAACATGAGTTCTGTAAGTGCATCAATCAAGCAAATTAAAGAAATTAGAAAGCTTCTAAAAAGCCTTTCAATTGTGCTTGGAGTTCTGGCGCTGAGCCCACTGATTTTTATGTTTTCTGTATATCTGATCCCACCTTTGCGGTCACTCTCTCCACTATCCCAAGCATATGTAAACAACATGGGCTTCTTGGAAGTTGCGATCCTTTCTTTGGCTATGACTTTTGTCGCCTTGGATTTTGCTCTTAAGCCTCGCATCAAGGATCTGGAAAAGAGTTTGGAATATGAAGCTCAACCAGAGGTTGCCGGTGCACTGATCGAGGCGTACTCGAGAAATCTTCGAAAAAATGTAAAGGCCCTGTTTATTGTCGGCTCGGCTTTTGCGCTCAACGGGTTGTGGAGTTTGCTCTCTGCCATTAACTATGCGAGCCCATCGACCATTGTTGTCTCGGGGCCTCTTCCCGTGGTCTGGATTCTCTCCGCGTTCCAACCCATCATCGCAGCTCTTGCCTTAATTCTTTTAGCCGTCCTGTTGGGAAAGCAGGCAAAAACCCTTCTTTTTGGACTAACAGATCCCGAAATAACAGATATTTTGCCTGATTAGGACTTGCACACACCACCCAAACAGGTCTAAACTTGGGTGGTTGCCCGAAATCTTTGGGTCAGCCACAATCAGGTCGTAAATAGGACCTACCACCATTTTTAGCACGGAGGAAGACGATGTCTGCTTACTGCCAGGTCACTCAGACCAGTCCGCAGTTTGGACACGCTGTTTCGCACGCTCAGAACAAAACTAAGCGTCGTTTCAACCCAAACATTCAGAAGCGCACCTACTTCGTGCCTTCACTAAAGCGCAACGTGACTCTAAACCTATCTGCCCGTGGCATCAAGGTTATTGATGTTCGTGGCATCGAATCTGTTGTTGCTGAGCTAAAAGCTCGTGGCGAGAAGATCTAAGGAATAGACCATGGCTAAAGACAGAGACATTCGTCCAATCATCAAGATGAAGTCCACAGCGGGCACCGGTTACACCTACGTAACCCGTAAGAACCGTCGTAACGACCCAGACCGTATCGTGCTAAAGAAGTACGACCCAGTTGTGCGTAAGCACGTTGAATTCCGCGAGGAGCGCTAAAAATGGCTAAGAAGAGCAAGATTGCACGCAACGAACA
>RFYI01000033.1 GCA_009921165.1 Actinomycetota bacterium
TAGTAACCACCGAGTATTTCCTTGACTGGAAGAATCGAAGCTAGTTCATCCCACTGTGAATCAGCGAGAGTAAGTTCAGCATCTCCTACCCAAGGTGTTCCAAGATCTGCATCAACTCCACCCATGGTGATTAGTTGATCCATTGAGTTACCAAGGCCTGGAGTAATCGAGGGCATCCATCTTGAATGAATCATTGGGTGACCATTTACAAAACCATTTGAATCAGCTGGTTTTCTCAAAGTAACAACAGCAGAAGCAAGTCTGTGATCGTAGGCAGCAAGAGAAGCACCTAGCTTTGCTCCTGGTTCTAGTTTTGGAGTTGCTTTACCGTGATTGAAGATACGGGTAACGGCAACATTGCCAAGCTTCTTTGGATAGCCCTGGAACCAACCACGTGCAATAGCAAAGTCTTTAGTAACCCATTACATCTGACCACTACGAAAGCTTCTAGATACTGCGACCTAACAGGATCTAGTAATTCGGCCCCACCGTTGGAGCACGACTGCCAGTCAGCCCAGATAAGAGCAACAGCTCCTGGGTGCTCATCAGCTAGTTCTAGTTCTGGTGGAAGTATTGCTCTTACGTTGGCTTCATCGGTTAGATACTCAACTGTGAGCAGAGTACCTGAATAGAACCAAGGCATATCAGGAATAATTGCGCTTTTACCGGTTGGGGTCTTAGGGGCCATAAATCCATGTAATTCAGTCATGAAACCTAGATTACTAACCATTTGTATCCAAATGAAGCAATAGCCCTTTCTGATAACGATTAACTAACCATCGGGCTATTTACTGCCTTTAATCGAAAATAACCGTCAAATTTGCACCAATCTAGTAAGAGGTCGTTCATACCCGAACGATTCCAAGACCCGACTAGGAGATTCAATAATGTCTATGGAAACTAGCGATAACTCATTGCGGAAGAACCGCCTTGGCGTTCTCGGAATTGTATTTTTTGTGGTGGCAGCGTCTGCTCCACTGGTTGGTATGACTGGCGCTGTGCCAATCGCCATTCTTGCCGGTAACGGTGCAGCGGCTCCCGGAGCATATCTCCTGGTTGGTCTGACTTTGATTGTGTTCAGCGTAGGTTTCACTGCGATGACCAGCAAGGTAACTAACGCAGGAGCTTTCTTTGCTTACGTTGGTAGAGGTTTAGGTAAGAACGCAGGTATTGGTTCTGCTCTAGTTTCTATCGTTGGTTACGTAACTATTCAGTTAGCAATCTACGGTTTCTTTGGTGGTTTACTGCAAGGTCAAGTAGAGGCAGAATTTGGTTTTGCTCTTCCTTGGTATCTATGGGCAGCGCTTGCTTGGGTTGTTGTGACAGCCCTTTCACTTTTGAGCGTTGATGTTGGTGCAAAGGTGCTTGGCGCTCTAATGGCACTTGAAGTTCTTTCACTCTTGATCTCAGGAATTGCAATACTTGCCAACCATGCAGGAGAGATGAACTTCGCCGCATCGTTCTCACCGGAGAACATCTTCGTTGGAGGCTTCTCCGGCGGAGCGGGTATCGCTATCGCTTTCGCTTTAGCTTCATACATTGGTTTTGAAGCAACCGCTATCTATGGAGAAGAGTCAAAAGACCCTAAGCGCGCAGTTCCTCGCGCGACCTACTGGGCCATTGGAATTATCACAGTGCTATTCACAATCGTTTCATTTGCAATGGTTACTGGTCTAGGTTCAGCAACCGTTGTTGACCAAGTTGCAACAATTTCTGGTGGTGGAGCAAACCCAGCAGCAGTGCTATTTACTCTTGTTGAGACCAATGTTGGCCACTGGCTAGTTTCGATTATGGAATGGCTAGTTGTTTCATCACTATTCGCAGGGCTACTTGCATTCCAGAATGCAAACGCTCGTTATGTGTTTGCGCTTGGTCGTTCAGGTGTTCTTCCTAAGTCACTGGGTAACACCAACCAGTCAGGTGCACCGCAAGGCGGAGTTATTGTTACTTCAGTTTTGGCAGCAATTGTGATCATCTTGTTTGCAGTTCAGCAGTTAGACCCAATCCTGAACTTGTTCTTCTGGATGAGTGCCATTACAGCAATTGCCATCATGCTCGTGGAGTTCCTGGTAAGCGCTGCTGTTATTCGCTTCTTTATGCAGAACCCTGGCACCCATTGGTTCAAGGCACTGGTTGCTCCAGTGCTGTCTTTGTTGATGCTTGGTGTTGGTGAGTACTTGCTAATGTCACGCTTCAACTTACTCTCAGGTCTTGCTCCATCTCCTGAGGAGTCAGGTAACGCCTGGGCTATGACCCCGCTTGGTTGGACGCTGGTCTTGTTGCCTTTCGTAGCTCTAGTTGCAGGTTTTATCTGGGGCTTGGTAAATAAGAACGATGACTCAAAAATGAGTGATGACATCCTTTCCTAAACGGTAAGAACACAGAAGCCCAGACTCTTTTGTCTGGGCTTTTCTGTTTGGTTAGGAAACTAACGATTTAGTGGCAGACTGAAGTTATGTCAGCAATGAGGCTAGAACATGACCTGCTCGGTAACTACGAGGTACCTGCTAGTGCTTACTGGGGCGTTCATACAGCTAGGGCAGTCGAGAATTTCCCTATTTCCGGTGTCCCAATCGGGCACTACAGATCTCTCATCAGAGCATTAGCCATCGTCAAAGAGGCAACAGCTAAAGCTAACTTAGAAGTTGGTGAACTAGACGAAAAGATTGCAAGTGCAATCATTGCTGCTTGTCATGAAGTGGCAGTTGGCAAGTTCGATAAAGAATTTATTGTTGATGCTATTCAGGGTGGTGCTGGAACCAGCACCAATATGAATGCCAATGAGGTTATTGCTAATAGAGCATTAGAGCTAGCTGGCTTTGAAAAAGGTGACTACGAAAAGATTCACCCACTAAATCATGTGAACATGTCGCAGTCAACGAATGACGTTTATCCAACTGCATTAAAAGTTGCTTTGATTCTTGAAATTAGAGAACTTATAAAAGCGATGGAGCATCTTCGAGCTTCATACACTAAAAAAGCTATTGAGTTCAAAGACCTAATCAAGATGGGTAGAACTCAATTACAGGATGCTGTTCCAATGACCTTAGGTCAAGAGTTTGCAACCTTTGCTCGCATGACTGGTGAAGATGAACAGCGTCTCAAAGAGGTCATTCCACTACTAAGTGAAATCAACTTAGGTGGAACAGCTATTGGAACACAACTCAATGCGCCTAAGGGTTATGCAGAAGCTGCTTGCAGGCATTTGAGTGAACTGGCTGGTTGGCAGTTCGTAGTTGCGGAGGACATGGTTGAAGCAACTCAGGACAGCGGAGTCTTTGTTTTAGTTAGTGGCGTGCTAAAGCGAGTTGCAGTGAAGTTATCTAAGACAGCGAATGACTTGAGATTACTTTCATCTGGTCCTCGTGCTGGCTTTGGTGAAATTAACCTTCCAGCTATGCAAGCCGGATCATCAATAATGCCAGGCAAGGTTAACCCAGTTATTCCTGAGGTTGTCAATCAGATTGCTTTCACCGTTATCGGTAACGACATGACAGTAACTATGGCTTGTGAAGGTGGGCAGCTTCAACTAAATGCTTTTGAGCCAATAATTGCTAGGGCTTTAATGATGAGCATCATCTATCTACGGCAAGGTTGTTACACCCTTGCAGATAAATGCATTGATGGCATCACAGCAAATGCTGACCGACTTAGAGCAGATGTTGAGAGGTCTATTGGAACTGTTACCGCGCTTTCACCGATGTTGGGCTACGAGAATGCCACACTGGTTGCTCAAACAGCGTTGGCAGAAAATAGCACTGTGAAAGAAGTAGTTCTTCGACTAGGTCTAATGACTGAGAAGGAATTCAACGACATCCTAGGAGATGTCGACAAGCTGGTTCGACCTTACCAAGAGACGTAGTTTTTATGCCGCTTTCTTCTTTTGACTTCGCTTCAAGAGAATTACACCAGCAAAACTACTCAACAAGATAACTACCGAACCTAGAATCACGCTGCGGAAAAAGCCGTCATTCTGTTCTATTTTCTTCGATAGAGCTGCTTGCTTGGAAGCATCTAACTCTTTACCTTGCTCATCGAAACATTGGTTCCCAATATGTTCACTGGTATATGCGATGTTGTTCTTCACTGTTATTTGAAAGTCACCTGAAGCGACGTGACCATCGTCAGATACTGATCGCCAGAGAATTTTGTATTGGCCTGGGGATGAGAGGCTTACCGAAGTGGTCAGGTCGGTGCCTTCAGTTTTAGCGCAGGCTGGACCAAGTTGCTCTCCAGTATCCGATTTGGCTATGGCAATTAGATTTCCCTCGCCAAAAGGCAGTGCCATCGGTGCTTCCTGAAAATGCAGAGTGATACGAATATTCCCCGCTTCAACGGTGGAATCTGTAACAGGACTGGTGGAAATCAGTTCATTGTGAGCATGTGCAGGGCTTACGCTAAAAGTCAGAAAAGTCGCCAAAATGACGGCTGAAACTGAGAACTTAGGCATGAGCCCATTCTATTTGCCGTCGCTACTGATAAATTTGGAGGCAATAGAACCGTTCGGAGCAAAGATGTCGAAATCCAACTCACCACTGAGTTATGTGCGACAAATAGCCATAGGCGCAGCAAGTGGCCTCTTGTTGCTGGTGCTGATCATTGGTGGATTCACTTTGGCAGCTCCGTCAGCCGAGCCAACTAGCTCCGCTACCAATACTCCAACTGATAGTCCAACAGTGACACCAACCGCTAGCGGTAGGGATTGCTCGGTTGCAGAGCTTGCAGCCGATAAGAGACTCTTAGGGCTGCATGCTCAGGTTATGAACCCAGCAACCAATGAAGTTCTTTTTGACATTCTTGGCGATACTCCAGCCCAAACAGCTTCCGTGATGAAACTTCTGACAGCTGCTGCTGCATTACAAGTTTTGGGTCCTAACTTTAGAGTGCAAACAAAGGTGTATGCAGATATAGATTTACCTGGTCAAATCGTCATTATTGGTGCAGGTGACCCGACTCTCTCTAGAGTCGGTGTTGGTAAACAGTCTGTGTATGAAGATGCCCCAAAGCTCAGTGACCTTGCAGTGCAAATCAATAAGTGGGCTAGGGCTACTCCTATCACCAGCATTGTCTTAGACAGCACATACTTCCCAGAACCTGGCTGGGAGCCTGGGGTCGATGACAGTGAAAGAACCATCGGCTATCAGTCCATAGTTACCGCGTTGCAAGTTGACGGCGATAGAGATAATCCAACGCGCGGGGTCTCCGCTAGAAGTGCAGATCCCGTAGATCGAGTTGGTGTTGCCCTAAAGAAGGCCATTGGCCCGCTAGCCGAAATGGCCACGCTTACCCAGGCGAAGGCTGGGACTAACTTATTGCAGATTGGCGTTGTTCAGTCGCAGCCAATTAGCAAATGGATCTCACACATGCTTCAAGTAAGTGATAACACTGAAGCCGAGTATCTAGCCAGACTAGTTTCAAAGCAACTTGGCTACGATGGTTCATTCTCATCAATCGATGTCGCAATCAAGTCAGCACTAACAAGCGCAGGCTTGGTAACTACTGGGCTAAATCTAAAAGATGGTTCGGGTGAAAATGAGGAGAACCAGGTTCCAGCTACTTTTATAAATGCTTTGCTGAAAAAAATCTTAAATGGTGAGGGTAACTTTGGGATCATCAAACAAGCCCTCCCAGTTGCCGGTGAATCAGGTTCGCTGGCTAACAGATTCAAAGGCGACAACATTGATGCCGCTGGACATATTCTTGCTAAGACTGGTTGGACTAGACATGAGTACTCACTGGCCGGAATCATTATGGCTAAAGATGGCACCGACCTAGTTTTTAGTATTGCCGCTATTGATGCCAACATTAAAGACACTGCCAAGGAAGCTATTGATAATTTGGCTACCGGTATCTATCGATGTGGTGACAAACTTTCCGCTGAAACAACTCCAAAGATCAAGTAGAAAAGAAGGTAGCAATGTCGCTAACCGAAAAAGAGCTGCTGGCTAATGTCCCGACCAAGCTATACATAGCCGGTAAATGGGTTGATGGCCACGGAGAAAACAGCATTGCTGTTGAGGACCCTGCCACTGGTAAAACACTGATTGAGATTGCCAACGCTACAGAAGTCGATGGCTTAGCTGCCCTTACTGCTGCCAGCGAAGCCCAAGAAGCTTGGGCTAAGACACCTCCTCGCGAGCGCGCTGAGATACTTAGACGAACTTTTGAATTAGTAAAAGCTCGTAGTGAAGAATTTGCAATGCTTATCTCGCTCGAGATGGGTAAACCAATTGCCGAAGCAAGAGGAGAGGTTACCTACGGTAATGAATTCCTTCGATGGTTCTCTGAGGAGGCTGTCAGAATTTCAGGCCGATTTGGTTCTTCGCCTGAGGGCACTGGAAGAATGTTGGTTACTCAACGGCCGGTGGGTCCTGCGTTTGCAATTACTCCTTGGAACTTCCCTCTTGCCATGGCAACAAGAAAGATTGGCCCTGCGATCGCTGCGGGCTGCACCATGGTGGTAAAGCCAGCAGAGCTAACTCCACTTACTACGCTGTTGCTAACTGCAACCTTAGAAGAGGCTGGATTACCTGCAGGAGTTGTGAACATCATCACGACTAGCACTTCAGCTAAAACCAGTGCACCAATAATTGCTGATCCAAGACTTCGCAAGATTACTTTTACTGGTTCGACACAGGTTGGTGTGAGACTTCTCGAACAGTCCGCTAAGCAAGTTCTTAGAACCTCTATGGAATTAGGCGGCAATGCTCCATTCCTAGTATTCGAAGATGCAGATATTGATGCAGCTGTTGAAGGAGCGATGCTAGCTAAACTTCGTAACATTGGTCAGGCCTGCACGGCGGCAAACCGTTTCATTGTGCATGATTCTCTAGCGGATGAGTTTGCTTCAAAGCTGGCGGCCAAGATGGAAGCTATGCCTTTGGGCAGGGGGTTAGACCCTGATACCAAGATTGGTCCTGTAATCAATGAGAGCGCTAGAACCAATCTTCAGCGCTTAGTCGATCTAACGGTAAAAGAAGGCGGAAATATCGTCACTGGAGGTAGCTCAGTTTCAGGTGCTGGTTACTTCTTCCAGCCAACCGTGCTAAGTGATGTGAAACCAGGTTCAACCATCTTGAATGAAGAGATCTTTGGTCCAGTCGCTCCTATCGTCCGATTCCAGGATGAAGACGAAGCTATTCGTTTAGCCAATGACACTGTGTATGGATTGGTCTCCTATGCCTATACACAGGATTTAAAGCGTGGGCTACGCCTTATCGAAAGATTAGATACCGGTATGACAGGCTTGAACACAGGACTGGTATCTAACGCTGCAGCACCTTTTGGTGGAGTCAAGCAGTCGGGTTTGGGTCGCGAAGGCGGGCTAGAAGGTATCCACGAATATCTGGAAACCAAGTACGTGATGATTCCAGACCCTAGTCTTTAACTAAATAACTTCAAGGAACATATTGTCTAAACATCTAGTGCGCTTCAATAGTGGCCTGTCTTTTTGGCTGAAGCTGTGCCTTCCATTTTTAATAGCTAGCGCAGCATGTGTTCCAGCTCTTAGGTTAGAACTCGGTCACTTTGAGCATTCAGCGATGGAGGGCTTGTTATCTTTTGGTTTGGCAATCGTTGCAGCAGCCTTCATTCTTGGTTGGATAGGCGAAGCTGCTGAACTGGATTTATCAGGTGGTCTTGCAGTTAGCATCTTGGCGCTGGTTGCCATCCTGCCAGAATACGTAGTTTCAATTTACTTCTCTTGGGCTGCTGGAGCAGATCCCAAGATGATTGAGTATGCAACCGCAAACCTGACTGGTGCAAACAGAATTGTTCAAGGTTTCGGTTGGCCAATAGTTGCACTTATCGCATTTATGTCAGTTAGAGCAGTAAAGGCTCGTAAAGCTGGCAATGGCAAGAAGTTCGGAATCAAACTAGAAGAAGACTCAAGAGCAGATCTTGGATTTTTGATTTTTGGTTCAATAGTGATGCTGGTAGTACCGGTAGCAGCTTCTATGCACCTTCTTATAGGTATTTTGCTTGTTGTTATTTACTGTGTTTATCTTTGGCGAGTTTCAGGATCATCTCGTGAGGAACCAGAACTTGAAGGAACTGCAGCTTATGTCGGAGCATTACCCAAGTGGGGTAGGAGAATCTTCATTCTCTTGATGCTGGCATTCGCTGCAACAGTAATTTTCTTGAGCGCACTATCGATGAGTACATCTTGGTTCAGTGGCTAGCGCCTATCGCTTCTGAAGCACCAGAGTTCACATTGGCCTTCCTGTTTGCCGCTCGCGGCAAGGAAGCGGCTGCATTAGCAATTCTTATTTCAAGCAAGTTGAACCAGTGGACATTACTTGCCGGTTCCATGCCAATTGCATACGTCATCGGTGGTGGCGCTAATGCTGCCTTACCAGTTGATGGCAGAGGTGCAGAAGAGCTATGGCTGACCACAGCCCAGACTCTATTAGGTGTTGCTATTCTGCTGACACTTCGATGGGGCTTTGGCTCTTCCATCCTGATGCTTGGTTTGTTCCTAGTTAGTGTGATCCCAGATGAGACCTTTAGAACTGTATTGGGTGCTGTCCACCTTCTGATTGCACTGGTTTATTTCTGGATCAACAGAGCTCTCATAATGCCAACGCTTCGTGCGCCATTTAGTAAACCTAAGCATTAGTTAGAAGTAAATGGCTCTGAATTTCATAGACCCTATTTCAAAAGAACTAGTAGGTTCGACCGCTCTTGGCAAAGCAATCCTCACCTCAGTGGTTACTGGCGTTGATGACCAACTAGCTGAAAACTTAAAGCAACAACCGCAATGGCGAAAGACTTACCAGGGAGCTTTTGCTTCCGTTGCTAAAGCAGAATTCGCAACATCAAACTCGATGATTGATATTGCTACAAGGGGATTAGCCGAATTCGAGAAAAGAGTAGCAACTGAATCTGGGGAATTACTAATTGATGTTCTTCGAAATGCTTGGAGAACCAACAAAGACCTAGTTGCAACAGTTGTTATTAAAGGTTTAGGCCAATCCCAAGTTCCTAGAGTGCTAGGAGAAGAAACCCTTGAGCAGATGGTTGCTAAACACATTGCTGAACCTGGGATTGTTTCTGCCATCAAGAATATGGATGCCACATCAGTCAACAATGATTTGCTAATTGCTTTAGCCGGTGGTGCTGAATATTCACCTTCAAGAATGTGGCTTGATTGGGGTGGCAGTGTTGCAATAGTTGCAAGACCAAGAGTGGAACTCTGGCAAGAATTGATCAAGAGGGCAAGAAAGAGTGCTGGAACACTTTATGTTCCAGTTCTTAAATCAAAACTCAATGAAATTGATGCTCAAACTCTCAGTGATGAAGAGATTGCCAAGGTAGCTGGGCTTGATTTAGTAACTGACTTTGCAGCAATAGCTGGCTGGCTATCCACCTTGGCAAGATCTGACACTAGGAGGCTTGTTTTAGGTAACTATGCATATGCACCAGGGGCTGAGCATATAAAGGTGCAGGCTGTGCAACACTGTTTGGGCAGAGTAATGACAGAATCCTTGCCTAAAACCAGAGTGGTTCTAACCTGGTTAGCAACGCCAACCGATTCACATGTTGTTCCAGCTGAAATTGCAGAGGATATAAAGGCAAGATTTAGTTCAAGAAGTGGTTTTACTAAATTCAGAGACTTCTTTTATGGAGCTAAGGAAAATAAGCCTGTTCTGTTCACTAACGCCAATGGGCTTGAACTAGCTGTTATTGACCCAACGTCATCAGTCCAAGGATCCTCTTATGCCTTGGCTAAGCGGGTTCAACGCTGGATGGCCTATCAGCAGCAAGTTGCTGATAGAAAGGTGATCTACACGGTTATGCCCCCGGCATACACGGATTCAGTGCTCAGCCATAGGATTCTGCGGGCTAGCTACCATGGAGCCCCTCATTTTGGTCTTTATCCCTATAAAACAGACGTTGCCGTCTCACTTGCTGCCTGTTTGTTGCTTTCTGAGCTAAACAGCCCCATTTCTATAGATAAAGGTAACCCAACTGCTATGTATAGTCGTTTGGCCGTTCATGGCGGTCTTTGGCGCTCAATTTATAAGCCATCTGATCTGTGGCGGGTAGCCACAGTAAGAGGCATCCTCGGATACTTCAAAAAGCCCTAAATCCCTATTAAATAAAGGGAAACGCTTACATACCAATTGATAACAAATAGGTATCGACTCTATGAAAGCGGTTTCTAGTAAGCGGTTTCAGGCATAAAGTCTAAACAAGTCATTCATCTGACGAGCTTTACCCTATGTCGCTGAAGCGTTCTACGACATGGATCTTCAACCACTGAAAGGTACAGGGATGAACCTAAA
>RFYI01000034.1 GCA_009921165.1 Actinomycetota bacterium
CAGTTGGAGTTGACGGTGGCGGTGGCGGTTCCGGCTCAAGTTACGCAAACTCGGCTAAGTTGCAATCAATCGCCTATTACTCAGCAGCTCAAGCTGGTGATGGAATAGCGTCCATTACATACAACTTCAGTCCGAGTGTCACTTCGTTCACAGCTCCAACATCACCTAGTAATGCGGTGAACCCGGTATTTAATATCACCTTTGGTCAAAGTATCACCGGTATCACAGCCGATGACTTTACTATCTCTGGAACTGCAACTGGCTGCTACGTGTCAACACTTGCCGGTAGCGGTGCAAGTTATGCTGCCACCGTTTCTGGTTGTGCTGATGGAACCATAGCGCTGACCCTCAAGGCAGACAGCGTGTCCGGAAATATCTTAGGTCCAGTTCGAGCAGTATCAACGCCAACTATTACCCTGGATAGAACTCTTCCGGAAATTAACACTCTAACCAAACAACCAAGCACTAATGATCTTGTCATTTACAAAGCAGTATTCACTGAATCGGTGACAGGTTTGGCTGCTGATAGCACTGACTGGTTGGTTAAAGGTAACGGCTGTGTAATTCAATCCATGACTGGTTCTGGAACTGACTATGTGATAACTATCTCAAATTGTTTGGATGGCAATCTTGCAGGTCTTGTGTTGAATTCGCTTTCGGTGGTTGACACTGCTGGAAACATAGGACCGAGTTTGCCCAATCAAACAGCCGCTACCAAGATTGACACGAAAGCACCAGTTTTTAGTGTCACCGATGTGACCGCCCCTGGTATTGGAGGTTTACCAACTTGGGTATTCGATAGCGAAGAACCAACAACGGGTATGACTGCCGCCAAGTTTACCTTCTCAGGAACCGCTACATCCTGTTCCATGAATTACTCGGTTCTTAGAGCTGGTCTTGGCTGGCAGGTAGGGCTTACCGGTTGTGGTGTTGGAACCGCTCACGTTACCCTGGCGGCTAATGCGGTAGCAGACCTAGCGGGAAACTTAGGTCCGACAACGGCGCTAGCTTCGAATTTCATCACGATTACGGCAGACGAGATTGTGAACCAAAAGATAAATCCGCCAACTGGTGCTCAAGGTGTAACAGTAAAAGCGCCAGAAAAGAAGCAATCACCTAAAACAGTCAAATCAAAAACAAAAACCAAGACAAAGACAAAAAGTAAAATCCCAGGGCTCAAGAAAGCTCAGCCAAAGAAGAAAGCGGTAGCTATACCAAGTGGAACAGCGCTTATAACGTCAGAACTGAAAGCTCAAGGCAATGAAAAGCTCGTTATTGGTCCCACTCAGCAACAACCACTATTCATGGCAGCCGTTCTAATTGCTTTAGCGATAGCTTTGGGCTCGTTTGCAATTGGTTCGCAACTTCGGGTTAAAAGACGACGACACTAGAGGTTAGTTAGACCCTCGTCTTAGCGGAAGATGATGGTGCGGTCTGCATCGAGAAGTACGCGGTGCTCTGCAAACCATCTAACTGCTTGGGCGAGGGTTTTTGACTCAACATCCTGACCGATAGCAACAAGTTCTGATTTTGAATCCCCGTGGTCGACTCGAACAACATTTTGCTCGATAATGGGGCCTTCATCTAGATATGCAGTTACGAAGTGAGCGGTTGCACCGATAAGTTTTACGCCTCGAGCATGAGCCTGAGCATACGGGTTCGCACCTTTGAAACCGGGTAAGAACGAGTGGTGAATGTTTATTATTTTGCCTTCAAACTCTTTGCAAAACTCTGGGGATAGCACCTGCATGAACCTGGCTAAAACAATTAATTCAATGCCAGCAAGTTTTATGTAATCGCGAAGCATGTGTTCAAATGCTGCTTTGCTAGCTAAATCGGTGATCGCATGTGATTCGAACTTTATTCCATAGAAGGATGAGAGATCGGCGAGATCAGCATGGTTTCCAAAAACGGCAGGCACTTCAATTGGAATTTGACCTGAGCGTTGATTGAATAGCAAGTCATTTAGGCAATGCGCGCTCTTACTGACAAGGACAAGAGTTTTGATCTTTCTGCCAACTTCATCCAGGTTCCATTCCAAACCAAATTGCTCGGTGACCGGTGCTATTTGTTTGGCGAATTCGTCCTTGCTGGCAGAAACTTCCACCTGAAGGCGCATAAAAAACTTCCCACTGCCAGTTGAGGTGAACTGCTGACTCTCGGTGATATTGCCATGGGCCTGAACAATGGCTCCCGAGATGGCGTGGACGATTCCGGGTTTGTCATCGCAGACAAAGGTGAGTACCCAGTGGTTTAGGGGAGTTGTCATAGGGTCAAGTTTAGGTGCTAGTCGTCGAGCGGCTTGCGAGCTTCTTTATCACGACGGCGGAAAACTCCTGCCCGCCAGATCACTATACCTGTCAAAATGAGCCCAGAGACAATCATGCTGACACCAATCAGAGTGGCTACGGGCATTATTTGACCTAATTTCTGCTAGTTCGTTTCCCTCCAAATTTTAGCCAAGTATTGACCCGCTCGACACACCTTGCAGCGCTGAGTGTCCGTGTTGAGACAAATTCGAGTCTGCTTGGCTCTGGGGTAGAATTGGGTTATCGCAACTGGCGCTAAAGATGGGGTTCCATCAGGGAGCGAAGGCAATTTGGTCGTGCGCCTGGGCCAAACCGTATAGCCATAATAGGAGTTCCCAAATTGTCTAATTTACCGTCATCGTTCAACTCACCATTAGCAGCCTCAGATCCGGAGATAGCGGCTGTTTTGCAGGCTGAACTGGATCGCCAACGTAATTTCCTCGAAATGATTGCAAGTGAAAACTTTGTATCCCGGGCTGTTCTTGAAGCTCAAGGGTCAGTCCTCACAAATAAATATGCCGAAGGTTATCCAGGCAAGCGTTACTACGGAGGCTGTGAAGCAGTTGATGTAGCTGAAAATCTTGCTCGCGATAGAGCTAAGGAACTATTTGGCGCAGAGCATGCTAACGTTCAACCACATTCCGGTGCTAGTGCCAACGCAGCGGTCTTAATGGCATTAGCAAACCCGGGTGATCGCATCCTCGGATTGGAACTTGCTCACGGTGGTCATCTAACCCACGGCATGAAGTTGAACTTCTCAGGCAGGATGTATGAAGGTCATGCCTACGGTCTTGATCCAGACTCATTCTTGATTGACATGGATGTAGTTCGGCAAAGAGCACATGAAGTAAAACCTGCAGTTTTGATTGCCGGCTGGTCTGCTTACTCTCGTCATCTTGATTTTGCTGAGTTTAGAAAAATTGCCGATGAGGTTGGGGCAAAGCTCTGGGTGGATATGGCTCACTTTGCAGGCCTTGTTGCGGCCGGTATTCATCCGAATCCAGTCCCTTACGCTGATGTTCTCTCAACCACTGTGCATAAGACACTATCCGGCCCTCGTTCAGGTTTGATTCTTTGTAAAGCTGAATATGCCAAGAAGATTGATTCAAGTGTTTTCCCTGGTCAACAGGGTGGGCCGCTAATGCATGTCATTGCTGCTAAAGCAGTCGCATTCAAGGCCGCTATGTCTGACGAATTCAAAGAAAGACAAGCAAGAACAATTCGCGGAGCGCAGCTAATTGCTGACCGCTTAATGCAGGCTGATGTTAGAGCCAACGGCGTCGACGTATTAACCGGTGGAACTGATGTTCACCTAGTTCTTGTAGATTTGCGTAACTCGCCAATTGACGGTAAGACTGCTGAAGACTTGTTACATGATGTTGGAATTACGGTGAACAGAAACTCCGTTCCTAATGATCCAAGACCAGCTCTTGTTACAAGTGGTGTTCGAATTGGAACCCCAGCTCTAGCCACTCGTGGTTTTGGTGATGTCGAATTCACCGAGGTAGCGGATATCATCGCTGGCGTTCTGATGCCTAACCCAGATATCGATGCTCTAGCAGATCGCGTTCGCAAATTGACTCACGCTTACCCGCTATACAGCGGTCTAGAGAACTGGTAAAACTTTGAGTGCAATAATTCTTGACGGCAGGGCAACCGCTGGAGCCATTAAGACAGAGTTGACTCAAGAGGTCGTAGCTCTAAAGAAAAGGGGTATTACCCCAGGGCTCGGAACTTTGCTGGTCGGCGATGACCCAGGTTCACATAGCTATGTTGCAGGCAAACATAGAGACTGTGAACAAGTCGGAGTTCATTCGGTAAGAATTGATTTACCGGCAAATGCCAAAGAGGCAGATGTTAGATCAGCGATAAGAGATCTAAATACTGCCAAAGATGTAACGGGATATATTGTTCAGCTCCCACTTCCTTTTGGATTTGATACGAATGAGATTCTTGAGCTTATCGATCCCGACAAGGATGCCGATGGTTTGCATCCAATCAATCTAGGCAGATTAGTCCTAGCTGGTAGTGGAGAACTAACCTCACCACTTCCTTGCACGCCAGCAGGAATTGTCGAACTCTTGGAACGGTACCAGGTCCAGTTAAGAGGTGCTGAGGTTGCCATTATCGGAAGAGGCATCACTGTTGGGAGACCGCTAGGTTTACTTCTGAATAAGAAGGGTATCGACAGCACTGTGACTCTCTTGCACTCAGGTTCAAAGGATATTGGTCATGCTGTGAAGCGAGCAGATATCGTGATTGCTGCTCTCGGAGTGCCACACTTTGTCAAGGCGGAGTGGATTAAGCCAGGTGCTGCCGTGCTAGATGTTGGGATAACCAGGGTTGATAATGCTGAGGGTAGCTCCCTGATTGGTGATGTAGATCCAGCGGTTGTCGAAATAGCTGGCCACCTGTCTCCGAATCCTGGTGGAGTGGGGCCGATGACTAGAGCGATGTTGGTCAAGAACGTTATTACCGCAGCCGGACGCAACTAGTTAGTAGTTATTGAGTCAGCAGTTAATGGTTTGCTACCAATAACTTCGCAAACTAAGCAAGCATTTGAGTTGCTGCTAGCTCTTTGTATAGCGGAGTAGAGCGAAGAAGCTGTTTGTGTGTTCCAGTGCCAATCACCTTGCCACCATCGACAACGATTATTTGATCGCTGTCAACGACCGTTGAGAGTCGATGGGCAATCACAATCATGGTTCGGTTCTTTGCAACCGCGTCGATAGCCTCACGCATCCGCTGTTCATTTAGACCATCCAAAGAGGAAGTTGATTCATCAAGCAGCATTATTGGAGGCGCACTTAAAAGTGTTCTTGCAATAGCGAGTCGTTGTCTTTCTCCGCCTGAGAGCATGATTCCCTGCTCGCCAACTTCTGCATCTAAGCCACGTTTATCTCTTTTTAGAACAGCGGTTAGATTCACTTCATTCAACACTCGCTTCAGGTCTCTTTCACTTGCATCCGGTGCCCCGATTAGTAAGTTCTCCCTAATGCTCCCAGCAAGTACCGGGGCATCCTGCTCAACATAACCAATTTGAGCTCGAAGATCTGCTCTACTCATGGCATGGACCGGTTGACCATCAAGAAGTATCTCGCCATTAGTTGGTTCGTAGAATCGCTCCATCAAACTGAAGACCGTTGATTTACCAGCTCCTGATGGTCCGACGATGGCAACTCTGGAACCACGTTCAATTTTGAAGGAGATACCCTTCAAAACTTCTTTAGGTTCACTCATTACTGGTTCGGCATCTTCGATAGGTTTACCCGTTGCATCGATTGCAACTTCTGCTCGAGCTGGATAACTAAACTTCACTTTCTTGAATTCGATTGCAGTTTTGTTGACTGCCTTTCGTCTTGATACCAAAGCCCGCTCAGTATCGCTATCTTCAAGCGGGATATCCAGAATCTCCTGAATGCGAGCAAGCGCACCTAAAGCAGATTGGACTGAAGAGTAAGCTCCAAAGAATTGTCCCACTGGTCTAATCATTAGAAACATAAGCAGGATAAAAGTGATTAACGATGCAACTTCAGTTTGCCCAGTCGCAACACGATAACCGCCAACACCAAGGACGACGATAAATGCTCCGTTTGCAGCTAGACCACCGATGGGGGTAACCCAGGCATTGATTCGAGCTATCTTGACGCCTTGGACATAAGCTTCTTTGGCATCTTGCTCTATCTGAGCAGATTCCCTGGACTCTGCTCTAGCCGCTCTAATGGTTCTAACTGCAGAAAGTGCTCGTTCTACCGATGCTGACATATTGCCAACTCGTTCTTGGGCTCTAGTGGTTGCTGCCCTAATCCTTCGTGAAGTAATACCAATGGCAGCACCAGCAACCGCAATCATCAGAAGAGTTAGAACTAACAAAAGCCAGTCGATAACTGCCATTGCAATTACCGAGCCAATAAATACCAGTGCTCCACCAGCACCATCGACAAGCCCCTGGGTTAGAGCTGCTCTAAGCAGCGTGGTATCTGAGCCAACTCTGGAGACTAGATCACCGGTTCTTCTAAGGTCATACTCGGCTATTGGCAACCTAAGCAATCGGGTAGCTAGTTTTCCTCGGGCCGAGTAGACAACGCCTTCACCTGCTTTAGCCAGGACTAAATACATTGCTCCGCTTGCAACAGCGCTGAGCAGTGTGATGACAAGTAATGCAAGTGCTATGGGTAGGACATCTTGTCCATTTTGAACTGTGCTGATGATATTGCCAACTACCAGAGGCTGGGCAAGGTTAACCGCAGCGCCAATCAGTGAGAAGACCACCGCTATAGTTAGTAAACCCTTCTGTTCTTTCATGTATGGAAGCAGCTGGCTGAACTTAGCCTTAGGTCCTGAATCCTTTTTGCCAGGTCTACGACCGCGGCCACCCATCATGCTCATTTGTTATCCTTCTTGCTGCTCTAGACCTGGATCGCCAAGTATCTCTTGGTTTAGCAGATACCTAATCTCTTGGAGAGAAAGTGCCTCTGTGTATGCGGTATTTCGATAAAACATGCTGAAATCAACTCTATTGAGCGCTGCTAAAACCCTGTTGTCGTTAAGTTTGAGAAACATAACTGTGCTGTTAGGTACCCTATCAAACTCTGTTCTGACCTTCCCACAGCTATAACCGAAGACGGTTAGGGCAACATCAGCATCTAACGGATTTACTTTGGTTATCAGTCCAAAATCTTTCACCTTGATTAGGTCTCTCGGATGATCTTTTCGTTCCCAGATTTGGAAGCAAGTATTTAGGCGAGCCTTCTGCCAGAGCATTTCCCCAATTTCATCAACGTAATCGATAGCTAAATCTTCATCGTGGATTAGGTGAAAGTTTCTATCTAATCGATTGATGACAGACCACTTGCGCCAACTTCTAGGAACAATAAAAGCGATGAATTGGCTATGCTTGGCCGCCTTATTGAAAAAGGGGATGCTCAAAGAATTATTCCTCCCAAAAGGTGGATTAGAGATAGTCACTGCATCAGTTATATTCTGAATATCACTGGTTAGAAAATCAGCGAGGATTACCCCATCGGCTTTTGGTTCAATGTCAAAACTAACCACTCTTTCAGCGCCAAGATCCTTAGCCGCAGATACGAATGAACCGGTGCCGCCGGCAGGTTCGATGACAGTTCTGTTGGCCAAACCACCGATAAGTTGAGAGACCTTGTTAGATAGTGTTTGGGCAAGTTCTTTTGGGGTATAGAACTGTTCTTTGCCAGTCACCCTGCGATTGCCAGGGCGAACCTTGTCGCTCTCGGCAGGGGTCATATGCTAAGGATATCACTTTCCCTAAATAGACTTAAAGACTGTGCAGATTGAACTGCACAAAGACCCTAAATGAAAGACACAAAGCTGTGGCTATGAAGAAAACTGAAGCAGAGGCAATGATTATTGCCAAGGGCTTGACCAAGACCTATGGTGATTTCAATGCCGTTGACAGTATTGACTTCACTGTCCGCAAGGGTGAATCATTTGGATTACTCGGCCCAAACGGTGCTGGTAAATCAACCACCATGAAGATGATTGCCGCCACCAGCCAGAGAACTGGCGGTGAACTTATGATCTTGGGTAAAGACCCTAACTCTAAGGGCCCTGAAATAAGGGCACACCTAGGAGTCGTTCCGCAGCAGGATAACTTAGATCGTGAACTAAAGGTTTGGGAAAACCTGATGGTTTATGGACGTTATTTCGGCCTGCCTCGCAAGTGGCTAAAAGTAAAGATCGAAGAGTTACTTGAATTTGCCCAATTAGTCGAAAAACGGAACAGCAAGACAGATGAACTCTCTGGTGGGATGAAGCGAAGGCTCACTATTGCCCGTGGATTAGTAAATGAACCAGAAATTCTTTTGCTTGATGAACCCACCACAGGTTTAGACCCACAAGCGAGACACATCCTTTGGGACAGATTGTTTCGTCTCAAGGAGCAAGGAGTGACACTGGTTATCACTACTCATTACATGGATGAAGCTGAACAACTCTGTGATCGTTTGATGGTGATGGACAAAGGCAAGATCATGGCTGAAGGCTCTCCTGCTGAACTGATAAAGAAATATTCCTCCAAGGAAGTTCTTGAGGTTCGTTTCGGTAGTGCCAATAATGCTCAGGTAGCTAAGGATCTAAAGGGGATAGGTACCCGTCTTGAAGTTCTTCCAGATCGCATTTTGGTTTACGCAGAAAACGGTGAGAAATGCCTTGAGCAGATCGTGAAGAAAGGTTTACATCCGGTCACATCTTTGGTTAGAAGATCTTCATTGGAAGATGTCTTCCTTCGCCTAACTGGAAGAACTTTGGTTGAGTAATGTCCATCGATATCTCTAAAGAATCAAAGATGACATGGACTGGGGCAGCAAGATTAGTTGACCCCCAGCTAAGCATCAGAAGAGGATTTCTTTATGTTGCTGAGAATCGCATCAAGAATATGCTCAAATGGTGGCCCGCAATTGTTGCTTTCGGGATAGGTAACCCAACTCTTTACCTGCTTTCAATCGGTATCGGCATCGGGTCTTTAGTGGATTCCTCACTTGGACCGAATGCTATTGATGGTGTCAGTTATCTAACCTTTCTAGCTCCAGCGCTCCTTGCTACGGCTGGTATTCAAGGTGCTTCGGATGAAGTCACATGGCCGACCATGGAAGGTTTTGTCTGGGATAGAACTTTCTTCTCGATGAACTCGACGGCCATCACCGGTAAGCAAATCGTCAACGGTGTGATGTTAGCCGCTATGGCTAGATGCGTGCTTCAAGTGTTTATGTATGAACTGTGTCTACTTGCCTTTGGTGCAATTACTTGGGAGTCAGTCCCTATTCTCTTGCTAGTCTCATCAACAGCGGGCCTAGGATTTGCTGCCATCATGCTTGCCTTCTCGGCAAATATCAAAGATGATGATGACGGCGTATTTGCCCTGGTTGGTCGATTCGTAATCACA
Source organism: Actinomycetota bacterium (assembly GCA_009921165.1). Taxonomy (GTDB): domain Bacteria; phylum Actinomycetota; class Actinomycetes; order Actinomycetales; family Microbacteriaceae; genus Rhodoluna. Next base: position 9,229 of record RFYI01000034.1, read on the forward strand.
CCTATGTTTATGTTCTCTGGAACCTTTTATCCGATTACATCCATGCCAATTTACTTGCAGTGGATAGGTTGGATTTCTCCGCAGTGGCACGCCACCAATCTAGGTAGAGCAATGTTTTATGGCATGCCAGTGGAGCCATGGTTATTAATCCTGCACTGGAGCGTCATGCTAGCCATGGCAGTAGTTGGGTTTAGCTGGGCTCATCGAGTCTTCGAAAGAAGGTTATCAAAATGAGCTTGATAAACACCACAATAGATACGGCTATCGCGATAGCTGAACGAAGAAGGAATAGGGTAGGGGCTGGAGTTTATTCCGGAAGATCAAGAGTTGTTTTAGAGCGCGGCTTCTACGCTCTGAAGTCTTCAACCTGGATGGTGGTAGCCTCCGGGTTTGTTGAACCAGTTTTCTATCTCTTAGCTTTCGGTTACGGTATTGGCCAGTTCATTACTGGGACTACTGACGGTAGTGGTAATCCAATTACTTATGCTCAGTTCATCGCTCCCGCACTACTAGCAACCTCTGCTATGAATGGTGCAATATATGACTCAACCTGGAATGTGTTCTTCAAGATGCATTTCGGCAAAATCTATAACGGAATGCTTTCAACTTCTATGGGAACCCTAGATGTCGCACTGGGAGAAATAAGTTGGGCACTACTTAGAGGGCTGGCTTACGCTATTGGTTTTATGGCAGTAGTTGCTCCAATGGGGTTGGTGCCTTCATGGTGGGGAGTGCTTGCTATCCCGGCTGCGGTATTAATCGCTTTCGGTTTCGCTTCAATCGGAATGGGGGTAACCAGTTACCTGAAGAATCATCAGCAGATGCAGTGGATTCAGTTGGTGATGCTACCGATGTTCCTCTTCTCAGGAACCTTCTACCCGCTATCGATCTATCCTGAGTTTGTTCAGTGGTTCATCCAAGCCATGCCGCTCTGGCAAGCAATTGAACTAATTAGAGGATTGACGCTGGGAATCTTGAATGCCGCAATGTTGGGACACATCGCTTATTTTGCAGTAATGATTATCGGCGGGTTATTTTTCACAACCCGCCGACTAAC
>RFYI01000035.1 GCA_009921165.1 Actinomycetota bacterium
TGCATCTTCGAAGATGCAGGTCTTTTTCTATAAACAACCGCTTTTGCTCTGTGTTTAGGCGGAATCGCTTCAATCTAGGTTATAAACTTTGAATGTAACGAAATGATATTGAAGGGTCGATTGTGCCTCGTAAGCCGCGATTTAAATGGGCTGCCCTGCCTGTATTTGCAATTCTGATAGCTACGCTAACCGGTTGCAGCTCGCAAGAGATTTCAAGAGGCTTCCTGCCTGGAGTCTCTGGAGTAACCAATCACACTGAGCGCATCGTGTCGCTTTGGACAGGTTCTTGGATCGTCCTCTGGTCCGTTGGTTTAATTGCCTGGGGGCTGATGTTTTGGGCAATTATCGTGTATCGCCGCCGAAAAGGTGACGTTGAAATCCCACCCCAGCTTCGTTACAACATGCCTATTGAGACTTTGTTTACAGTCGTCCCTTTCGTTTTAGTTCTTGGTTTCTTTGCTCTGACAGCAAGAGACATGGGAGAGATTGAGAAGCCTGTTGCCAGTGACTACCGAATTGAAGTTATCGGTAAACAATGGTCATGGGATTTCAACTACACCAACAACAATGTTTTTGACAGTGGTATTCAGTACCAAACAGATGGCACAGAGGCAGAGCTTCCGACTCTCTATTTACCTGTAAATAAGAAAATCGAGATTGATTTAGTTTCCAGAGACGTAATCCACTCTTTTTGGGTAATTGATTTCCTATACAAGAAGGATGTTTTCCCAGGTCATGTCAACAAGATGTATCTAACTCCACAGGTAATTGGGGAATACAAAGGTAAATGTGCTGAGCTCTGTGGAGAATTCCACTCGATGATGCTTTTCAACGTGAAAGTAGTTTCACAAGCCGACTATGAAGCCCATGTTTCAGATCTTGCTGAGCAGGGATATACCGGGCAGCTCACTGCTGATCCAAATGATCCAAACAACCTAAACCGCAATAACAACTTGCCGGGTGACAACCCAGAGATAAAGGGTTAATCATGATTAGCGAAGTGAAGAAATCTAAAGGACGTATCGTTGTCGATTGGTTGACAACTACCGACCACAAGAAAATCGGTTATCTATATCTGATTACCGCTTTTATCTACTTCATGATTGCCGGAGTCATGGCACTCTTGATTCGCGCGCAGCTTGCTATGCCTGGACTTTCAATAGTTGAAACTAAGGAGCAATACAACCAGCTCTTTACCATGCATGGAACAATTATGTTGCTAATGTTCGCAACTCCGTTGTTTGCCGGTTTCGCTAACGTACTTATGCCTTTGCAAATTGGTGCACCAGATGTTGCATTCCCAAGATTGAACGCGATCGCTTACTGGTTCTATTTCTTCGGTTCTTTCATCGCTGTTGCCGGCTTCTTCACGCCCCAAGGCGCGGCAGGGTTCGGATGGTTTGCTTATGCGCCTTTATCTAGCACTACTTTCTCTCCAGGGCTTGGTGGCGATCTCTGGGTATTTGGTTTAGCGCTTTCTGGGTTCGGAACCATCATGGGTGGAGTGAACTTCATCACAACTATCATCACTATGCGTGCTCCAGGTATGACTATGTTCCGCATGCCAATTTTCACTTGGAACACTTTGGTCACATCAATTCTTGTAATCATGTGCTTCCCGCCTTTGGCAGCAGCTTTGTTTGCACTTGGGGCTGACCGCAAGTTTGGAGCACACATCTTCGATCCGGCTAACGGGGGACCGATGTTGTGGCAGCACTTGTTCTGGTTCTTTGGACACCCAGAGGTATACATCTTGGCGTTGCCATTTTTCGGCATCGTCTCTGAAATATTCCCGGTATTCAGTCGCAAACCAGTATTCGGTTACCGCACACTGGTATACGCAACAATTGCGATTGCGGCTTTATCTATGACAGTCTGGGCTCACCACATGTATGTAACAGGTTCAGTTCTGTTGCCATTCTTTGCATTCACAACGATGCTGATCGCAGTTCCAACAGGCGTGAAAATCTTTAACTGGATTGGAACTATGTGGCGGGGATCTGTCACATTCGAAACGCCAATGCTTTGGAGTTTGGGCTTCCTAACAACATTTATCTTCGGTGGACTAACCGGAGTAATCCTTGCCTCACCTGCGCTGGATTTTCACTTGAGTGATTCATACTTTGTGGTAGCTCACTTCCACTATGTAGTTTTCGGAACTGTAGTTTTTGCTATGTTCGCTGGTTTCTATTTCTGGTGGCCAAAGATGACAGGCAAAATGCTCAATGAACGTCTAGGAAAGATACATTTCTGGATGCTGTTCTTGGGTTTCCATGTGACATTCCTAATTCAGCACTGGCTTGGTGTAATCGGTATGCCAAGAAGGTACGCTACTTATCTTGAAGGCGATGGCTTTACTTGGATGAACCAAGTATCCACTGGAGGAGCTGCTTTGCTTGGGCTTTCAATGTTGCCATTCCTTTGGAATGTTTGGATTACCCATCGTAACGGCGTGAAGGTTGAAATGAATGACCCTTGGGGTTACGGACGCTCACTTGAGTGGGCAACAGGTTCGCCAGTACCTCGCCACAACTTCACTTCCATTCCAAGAATAAGAAGTGAGTCACCAGCTTTTGATCTGAACCATCCTGAGTTTGCTTCTCCTGATGCGCAACCAGTGGCACCGAAAAAAGAGAAGGTAAAGGGTTAGCAGATGAAGACTAATACTAGGATCTTTACTCTTCTAACTTTCTTCTACTTAATCGTCACAGCAGTTTACGGTTACTGGTCCTGGTTAGCGTCTCCTGAAGGGGATAAGAAGATTGAGGTTATCGGAACAGCAGCTATTGGAATGTTGGTGTTTCTATCAGGATTTATCGCCTTCTATCTAGGCAAGACAGCTAGAAACTTTACTGGACCTGAAGACATGCCAGATGCAAACATCGAAGATGGGGAAGCCGAAGTAGGCTTTTTTGCGCCATGGTCTTGGTGGCCTTTGATGTTAGGTATTGGCGGTGCCCTGTGCTTTACTTCACTCGCAATCGGGTGGTGGATGTTTGTTATCGGCTTACCGTTAGCGCTAGTTGCTCTAATCGGTTTCGTATTCGAACATTCAAGAGGACAACACGCTCACTAATTCATTAAATCAAGTAAAAGGAGAACCCTGGCTGCTTTTGCAGGCCAGGGTTTCCTTTACTAATTACTTTGCAGACTCAATAGCTTTCTGAACTTCAACTTCGAGCTCGTGCGCATGGTGAGCAGCCTCATCAATTTCAGTCTGAGTTGCAGGTGCAATTCTGTCTTCGAAATAGAACTTAGATAGGGATGAACGCAGCCTTGCAGCAACTGTAATCTTTCCCTGAGCATTTGGCCTTGCCAGTGTCGGCTTGTAATCCTTGAAGTCAACTAACTTATAAAGATCGTGTGGATCCAGCGGTTCATGAACTTCAATATATTCGCCATGAGGGAGACGAACGATGCGTCCCGACTCTCTACCGTGGATAGCAATTTCCTTATCCTTGCGTTGAAGCGCTAGACAAACTCGTTTGGTGACTAAGAACGCAACGATAGGAAGAATGATCAGAGAAATTTGCATCGACAATAGAACCTGGTTCAGGTTCATCTTGAAATTAGTAGCAATCAAGTCTGTTGATGCACCTGCCCAGAGGACAGCATAGAAAGTCACGCCTGCTGCACCGATAGCAGTTCTAACCGGAGCGTTTCTAGGACGGTCAAGCACGTGGTGCTCACGCTTGTCGCCAGTTACCCAGTTCTCAACGAATGGGTAGATGGCAACAGCTGCTAGGAAGACGAGACTGATTACCAGTGGCAACAAGATATTTGTTGACACAGTGTAATCACCAATCATGAATTCAATACCTGTTGGTGCCAAACGTAGAGCGCCATCCAACCAACCGATATACCAATCCGGTTGTGTTCCGGCTGAAACAGGGGAGGGGTCATACCCGCCATAGTTCCAGATTGGGTTGATTGTGAAGAAGGTTGCGATAAGCATGATCACACCGAAGACAATAAAGAAGAATCCGCCAGCCTTAGCAACATACACAGGCATAAGTGGATAACCAACAACGTTTGTGTCCTTCTTACCAGGACCTGAGTAATGAGTGTGCTTGTGGATTACCAGCATGAATAGGTGAACCGCTAAGAAAACCAGAATCAACGCTGGGATAAGCATGATGTGAAGGCTGTATAGCCGTCCAACAATGGCATGTCCAGGGAATTCTCCGCCGAATAGCAGTGAAGATATGCCGGTACCGATTACTGGAACGCCCTTTATCATCCCATCGATGATGCGAAGACCATTTCCAGAGAGCAGATCATCTGGAAGTGAGTAACCGGTGAAACCAGCAGCCATACCTAAAACAAAGAGTACGAAACCAACAACCCAGTTAATCTCGCGTGGCTTACGGAATGCACCGGTGAAGAAAACTCTGAGCATGTGTAAACCGGCAGCAGCTACAAATAAAAGTGCTGACCAGTGATGCACTTGCCTCATCAGCAAGCCACCTCGAACTTCGAATGTGATATCTAAGCTCGAGGAATAAGCAATTGACATGTGTGCACCTTTTAGTGGAGCGTAGACACCGTCGTAGATGACATCAGTCATTGAAGGCTGGAAGAAGAAAGTTAGGAAAGTTCCTGAAAGGAGCAAAACCAAGAATGAGTAAAGAGCGACTTCACCAAGCATGAATGACCAGTGGTCAGGGAAAATCTTACGTCCGAACTCTTTTAGAATTCCAGCAACGCCAACTCTCTCATCTACGTAGTTAGCAGTTCCGGCGAGAAAGCCATTCTTCTTTTGAGTGTTTGCAACGTTACTCACTGTTGTACGCTCCTATCCCAGAATGATGGACCTACTGGCTCGTGAAAATCACTTTGCGCAATCAAATAGCCCTCTGAGTCAACAGCAATAGGAAGTTGAGGCAGTGGCCTAGTTGCAGGTCCGAAGACTACCTTGCAGCCATTTACCAGATCAAAAGTTGACTGGTGGCATGGGCAAAGCAAATGGTGGGTGTGTTGTTCATAAAGAGCAACTGGACAACCCACATGTGTACAAATCTTTGAGTAAGCGACGATACCTTGGTATGACCAGGTCGCGCGTTCAGCAGTTTCGACTAATTCATCTTGATCTACTCGAACTAGAAGAACAGCGGCCTTAGCCTTCTGCTCTAGATAGTCTTCTTGATCAGGATTTAACCCCTCAGGAATCACATGGAAAACAGAGCCTACAGTGACTTCAGATGCCTTGATGGGTGATCCGTATGGGTCTTTAGTGAGGCGTGTCCCTTGCTTCCAAGCTGTGTGCCTGAGCTTGTCTCCAAGATTTGGACCAAGGTCTGCAAACAGGATTATTCCTGGAAGTGGGAAGAGAGCGAGGGATCCATAAAGTGTTCTACGGATAAGTTTTCTTCTAGAGAATCCTGACTCTTGGTTAGCTAGGTTGATAATTTCAATTGCTGCTGCGCGCTTCTCATCGGAGCCACGGGTCAAGTGACGCTCCTCAGAAACTTCATTATCTGGCATAAGAGTTTTAGCCCAGTGAACAGCACCGATACCGATTCCAAGTAGACCAAGCGTTATTCCTACTCCGAGGAACAAAGTGTTGATTCGAACAGTGGTGAGGTCTTCAGAGATTGGGAAGGCAAAGTAGGCATACAGAGCTAAAGCGCTACCAAGCATCGAAAGACTAAACAACAAAGCTACCTGACGAACTGCGTTCTTCTCGTGCTTCTCAGACTTATCCGTCATTCGAACACGATGAGGTTCAATACCAGGGTTTGCTACCGCATCTTCATGTATGACAGTGAGTCCCTTCTCATACTCATGATCTGAGTAAGCACCGGAACTCTTGTTGGCTACTGCCTTAGACTTCTCGCTCAATTTAATCTTTCTCTTTAGTTCGACTTTGCGCCAAGCCAGATTGTGATTGCGATGATTAGTCCTAGCATTCCTAACCAAGCAACTAGACCCTCAGCTACTGGGCCTAGATTTCCTAATTCGTCTCCACCCGCTGATCTGTTGTTCTGGAGATACTTCAAGTAAGTGATGATGTCATTTTTTTCTTGAGGTGTGATGTTGGCATCGTTGAACACTGGCATGTTCTGGGGACCGGTCAACATTGCTTCATAAATTGTTTTCTCTGAAGAACCCATTAGGTTAGGGGCGTATTTACCTTGAGTAAGAGCACCACCAGCTCCAGCTGCGTTATGACACATTGCACAGTTGATTCTGAATAGTTCGCCACCCTTGTTTGGGTCACCATTTGCTTTTAGATAAGCTGCATCTGGAATTGACGGACCATCGGCAAGCGAACCAACATATGCCGCAAGCGCTGAAATCTGCTCTTCGGTGAACTGAACCGGCTTTACCTGAAGTTGTGGTCCACTGGCAGCTCCCGGCATACGACCGGTTGAAACTTGGAAATCAACCGAAGCTTCACCAACACCTATAAGACTTGGCGCATTCAGAGTTCCCTCAGCATTCTTGCCGTGGCATGAAGCACAGTTTGACAAGAACAACCTCTTGCCGAAATCAATTTGCTCTTGGCTTCTAGAAACAGCAGAACTTGGGGAAACAGCTGCCTGAACTGCGGTGTAACCAGTTCCGACTACAAGCAAGCCAGCAAAAAGGACGATACCAAATGCCATGGGGCTTCGACGTAGTCCGTTCATTTTGCGCTTTAACTGAGCCATATCTTGGTAATTCTTTCGGTTTCGGGGTTATTTCAAGACGTAAATAATTAGGAACAAGCCGATCCAAACAACATCGACAAAGTGCCAGTAGTAAGAGACCACAATTGCTGCTGTTGCTTCCTTATGCCCAAACTTCTTGGCCGCAAAAGTTCTACCAATCACAAACAGAAAGGCGATTAGACCGCCTGTAACATGCAATGCGTGGAAACCCGTTGTTATGTAGAAAGAAGAGCCATAGCTATTGCTTGAAAGGGAAACACCTTCAGAAATCAAGGTGGCATATTCCCAAACCTGACCTGAGACGAATACTGCACCTAATACATAACTAAGAATGAACCACTCAACCATTCCCCATTTGAGTGGAGACTTGCCAGTTGCTCTAGGTTGCATGCGCTCAGCGGCAAAAACACCGAATTGTGCGGTGAAAGAAGAGGCGACCAGGATCAAAGTATTGACCAAAGCAAAAGGGATGTTTAGTTTCTCAGTGTCAACTGCCCATATTTCAGGAGAGTTGGCTCGAAGGCTGAAATACATGGCAAACAAGGCCGCAAAGAACATGACTTCGCTACCAAGCCACACGATCGTTCCAACTGAAGTTGAACTTGGACGGTGAATTTGTTGGTGAGCGAGGGGAGCTGTTGACATGCCTTAATCTTACCTTCCCAAATCGTTATAAATCGGCTAAAACCGCATGGTTGTGCGGTATTTATTCATTTTTCAACTTCGCATGAAGGCTAAACTAAGGAACATGAATTCAGATTTGACTTGGGTCAACATCCTCACAACGCTCTTAGCCAAAAAAGATTTGTCTAGGGTAGAAGCCAAGTGGGCGATGAACCAAATCATGTCAGGGGAAGCAACTGAAGCCCAAATGGGAGGCTTCTTACTTGCACTGAGATCCAAGGGCGAACACATCGATGAACTCTCTGGATTCGTTGATGTGATGTTAGAGAACTCTCTTAAGTTTCCATTAGGCAATGATGCGATTGACATCGTTGGCACAGGAGGGGACCAGCTAGGAACGGTAAACATTTCTTCAATGTCAGCTATTCTTGCCGCGGCTTGTGGCTATCCAGTTCTAAAGCACGGCAGCAGATCTGCCTCAGGTAAAACGGGCTCTTCAGAGATGTTAGAGGAACTAGGAATTCGCTTAGATCTAACCCCAGAGCAACTAGCGAAAGTCTTCGCTAAAACACAGATAACCTTCTTTTTCGCTCCAATGTTCCACCCCTCTCTGAAAAACGTGGGACCAACAAGGAAATCGCTAGGGGTGCCAACTACTTTCAATTTCCTCGGGCCTTTAGCCAATCCAGCACAGCCGATTGCTACAGCTTTAGGAGTCGCTAACGAGAAAATGGCCCCACTTTTAGCCGCAGAATTGGCATCAAGGGGCCGTATTGGACTTGTTTTTAGGGGTTCTGATGGCTTAGACGAGCTCACAACAACCGGTCCAAGCAAAGTTTGGGTCGTTTTTAGTGGTTCAGTCCATGAATTTGAGTTCGACCCTCTAGAAATAGGCATTCCTAGGGCTGAAATTAGCCAACTGATCGGTGGAGATGCTGCTGATAATGCACAGGTAGCCAGGACTGTTTTGAGCAATCAGAATCAGCTAACAGGGGAGCAGATCGCTGTTCGAGACATTGTGGCCCTAAATGCGGCTGCTGGAATGCTTGCCTACGAATTGAGCAAAATCGACAGTCTTGAAGGTTTTGATTTGAACTCAAGATTATCTAAACATTTCCAAGAAGCAATCGCTGCTATCAACGATGGCAGAGCATTTGCAAAACTTAATGAATGGGTCTCAGCAAGCCAATCCGCTGGGGAGTAGTCAATCTAGCCCAATAAAACACAACTTGACATAATGTTCATTATCGGCGAATAGATAAAGATACGCCTAGATTGAGAACCTGGTCTTTAGCCAGCCAATGAGCTCATGTGGTGCTACCAACTCTTCGCTTGCAAACAAGTCTGACAAATTCCACCAACGATATTCCACAACGTCACGCAATTCATCTTGAGTAAAACCTGAAGTATCTAACTCAAAATCGTGAACTTGGAGTTCATAAATCGTGTCTGTATACGTGTGGTAATTCAAACCGTCAGCCCAGTCCCAACGACCTGAAGCTTCCAGTACAGGTTCTCCTAAAGTTTCTGGACGCACAACCAGTCCAGTTTCTTCGTAGAGCTCTCTGATAGCTGCTGTCAAAATGTTCTCGCCCTCATCGATTCCACCGCCTGGAACAAGCCATCTTGGTGGTAACCCAACTTCGGGATCAAAATGAGTTTTAAGCATGAATATTTGATTTTGCTGATTAATCAGCAGCACTCTGGCTGTGGCGCGGTGTTTAACGTGAATTTTGTCCGTCATTTTGAGGTTTTTGCTCCATTTTGACTCTTTTTTGGGTCAAATCCGAACAATTTCATTGTGTATTGGAGCATATAGCCAATTCCAACGGCAAACAGGGCAGTGCCTATCCCCACCGTTCCTCCGAGTAGCCACCCAGATAACAACACAGTCCCCTCTCCCAGGCTCCTGACAATCCAGAATGGCCAACCGCTGAACCTGGTCAGTCCGACCATCAGACCGTCTCTAGGGCCACCTCCAAGGTTGGCTGAGATGTAAAGACCTGAACCTAAGGCAACGCAGGCTAATCCCAAACAAAGCCAAACGAGGTTCAAAAAGAGTCCGTCCAATTCGGGCATCAGAGGTTTGCTCAGATCGGCAAATGGGCCAATTGAGACCGCATTGACAACTGTTCCAACTCCGGGTTTTTGCTTAATAGGAATCCACAGCAACAGAACTATGGCACTAATGATCGTGGCAGCTATACCAAAACTCAATCCAGTTTGATGCTGCAATCCTTGAGTCAAAACATCCCAGGGTGGCACACCTAACCCCGTATGAATCATCATTGCTAAACCCAATCCCACCAGGTAAAGACCAGCGACAAGTCGGCCTAAAGCGTTAGTGGTGGCTATAGTCAAAGATGA
>RFYI01000036.1 GCA_009921165.1 Actinomycetota bacterium
AGAAACTTTGAAGTCAATGACAAGGTAGTTGTTACTTTGCCAGGAGCGGTACTGCCTGGAGATTTCAAGATTGCGGCAAGAAGTACTTACGGTCACACCAGTGACGGCATGATTGCATCCGCTCGTGAACTTGGTGTTAGCGATGACCATGACGGAATCCTGCGCCTAAAAGAGATTGGTTTAGACCCAGAAATAGGCTCAGATGCCTTGGCTTTATTGAATCTCAATGATGAAGCTGCAGAAGTAAATGTCACACCGGATAGGGGATACTGTTTCTCGATTAGAGGCATTGCTCGTGAGTTCTCGCACGCAACCGGAGCAGCCTTCACCGATCCGATTTCAAAAGTAAATCCTGTAAAAACTGATGGCTTTGGACTAAAGATTTCAGATGCTGCACCAATCAGAGGCAAAGTTGGTTCAACTAAGTTTGTGGTTCGTTCGGCTTCTAATGTGAACGCTAAGGCGCAAACACCAGCTTGGATGGTGTCAAGACTAAAGCTCTCAGGCATGCGATCAATTTCAGTTGTAGTTGACATTACCAACTATGTGATGCTCGAACTTGGTCAGCCAATTCACGCTTACGATCAAACAAAAGTAAAAGATGGACTAATCGTTCGTCGAGCAAATAAAGGCGAATCTCTAGTCACTCTTGATGGTCAGACTCGTTCATTGCATGAAGAAGATTTAGTAATTGCAGATGGATCTGTTGCTATTGGTTTAGCTGGAGTTATGGGTGGGCAGAGCACTGAAGTATCTGCCGCAACTACTTCAGTTCTAATTGAAGCTGCGAACTTTGATGGTGTGTCAATTGCTAGAACTGCGAGAAGACACAAGCTTCCTAGCGAAGCATCAAAACGCTTCGAGCGTGGCGTTGATTCCAACATTGCCGAATACGCTGCAGCAAGAGTTATTCAACTACTGGAAGAACTCACTGGAGCTAAGGCTGATGCACTCGGTGCTTATTTTGATGAAACTCCTGCAACTGCAAAAGTTTTCTTACCTGCAGATTTCGCAACAAGTATCACAGGTGTTGCGTATCCAGCTAAAGAGATAGTTGACACTCTGACGGATATTGGCTGTGTAGTTGCCACAGTTTCTGATGGCTATGAAGTGTTGCCGCCATCATGGCGACCAGATTTGACTCACAAGACTGATCTCGTTGAAGAAGTTGCCAGAATCACCGGTTACAACAGAATTCCATCGAGACTTCCAGTGGCTCCTCCTGGTACAGGTTTGACCACAAGACAAAAGCACCGCCGCTCGGTTGCGAACCAGCTTGCTGCAACAGGTCTCACTGAAGTCTTGAACTATCCGTTCTTGACTCACGCGCAGAACTCTTATTTTGCAGATGAAAAAGACACGAGAGTGGTGCTTGCTAATGCGATGCAGGAAGAAGTTAATGAACTTCGTTTGAGCATCTTGCCTGGGCTAATCGATGCGGCTAAGCGCAACCTGTCGAGAACGCTAACTGATCTAGCGATTTATGAACTTGGTTTGGTTTTCTTACCTTCAGCTTCAGACGAAAAGGTTTCGCTACCAATTGGTACTTCGTTACCTAACGAACAAGATTTAGCAAAGCTCCATGCGAGTATTCCCAACCAACCGCTTACCCTTGGTGCTTTATTTGTAGGAGACAGGCTCTCACAGCAGGTCGGTAGAAAAGCTTTGAAGGCTAGTTACTCTGATGCTATTCAGGCTGCAAGAACAGCAGCACATTCTGTTGGCGTTGAAATTTACCTTGAGCAGGCAACGCCTAAGGGTTATCACCCTGGTCGAACAGCAGCTATAAAAGTTCAGGGTTCTGATGCTCTTCTCGGTTTTGCAGGTGAACTTCATCCTGAATTAGCAGTTGAAAACGATCTGCCAAGACAGGTAGCGGTTCTTGAACTAAACCTTGAGGTCCTATTCGCTAACGCTCCAGAACTTATTCAAGCTCAGGCCGTTTACACGCACCCGGCAGCAACCCAAGACCTTTCATTAGTAATAGATCAAACCATTCCAGCAGGTGATGTCTTGGAAGTTTTGAAAGTAGCCGCTGGCGAACTACTAGAAGAGATTGTCTTAGTTGATGACTATCGAGGAAATAATTTAGCAGAGGACAAGAAGTCTTTGACTTTCGCATTGCGATTTAGAGCCAAGGATCGCACTTTGACTCAGGTCGAGGCAACGGAGTCTCGAGACGCTGCAGTAACTGCAGCAAATGCCAAATTCGGCGCAACCATCAGAACCTAACCACTTAGAACACAAGGAGACAGCCATGAAACTTAGGGTTGCCGTTGCTGGTGCCAGTGGCTACGTCGGTGGTGAACTGATTGGTCTAATCCAACAACATCCAAATCTTCAACTTGTTACTGTCACCGCAAATAGTAATGTTGGGCAATCTCTCGGTTCTATTCATGAAGTTGATGACAAGTTTGCTGAATTAGTTTTTCAAGAAACGTCAAAAGAGGTCTTAGCGGATCACGATGTTGTTTTTCTAGCACTGCCACACACCAAGTCAGCAGAAGTAGCGCAGTGGCTTAGCGCTGAAACTTTGGTTTTGGATTGCGGTGCTGATTTCAGATTGGAATCAGCAGAAGATTTTGAGAAGTTCTATAAATCCCCGCATGCAGGTACTTGGGCCTATGGCATGCCAGAACTTCTAGTGTCAAAGGACGTCAAGTTACGTGAGCAACTAGCCGGAGCTAAAAGAATTGCTGTGCCAGGCTGTAATGCGACAGCGGTAACCCTAGCCTTCGCTCCATTACTCGCTTCAGGTGTCATTGAACCAAAAGATCTAGTCTCAACACTTTCAGTTGGAACCAGTGGTGCCGGTAAGAATTCAGAAGTAAATGATGGCAATAAGCCAGCGCTTAGCTCTGCCTATGCCTATCAAGTTGGCGGCGTACATAGACATATTCCTGAGATTGCTCAGAATCTCAATAGAGTGTCTGGTTTCGGAATTACACTCACCTTCACACCAGTTTTGGTTCCAATGTTTAGAGGAATTCTTGCAGTAAACACAGCCGAACTAGTTGCTGGTAAAACTTTGAGTGATGTTCGATCTGCATTTGAATCTGCATATTCGTCAGAACATAACATCCAATTACTAGCCGATGGCGATTATCCAAACACAGCCCATGTTGAACACAAGAACTTAGCTCTTATCGGTTTTGGTATTGATGAAGTAACTAATCGAGTGGTTGTCATAAGTGCTATCGATAATTTAGTCAAAGGAACTGCAGGAGCTGCGATCCAGAGCTTGAACATCGCCTCAGGTTTCAAAGAAGATACTGGGTTGGCTAATGATTAGTGCCGATAATAACAACTTGGACTTGGTGAGACTAAAGACACAGACGTTAGTTGAATCAGCTCCTTGGATTCGAAAGTTCCAGGGTGAGATTCTGGTAATCAAATTTGGTGGAAATGCCATGGTGGATGAGGGCTTAGAACAGGCATTCGCTGAAGACATTGCTTATCTTCAACTAGTTGGTATCAAGCCAGTTGTGGTCCACGGGGGAGGCCCACAGATCTCAGCGAAACTATCTGCAGCCGGTATTGAAAGCAAATTTGTCGATGGCTTGAGAGTTACTACGCCAGAGGCAATCAGCATTATTCGAGATGTCTTACGCGATGAGATAAGCGTCCCGTTGGCCAAAATGATTGAAGACTCTGGTGCTAAGGCACAGGTTTTAAACGGCGAGAGTGAAGGACTATTCACAGCAAGTATCACTCGAGAAGATTTAGGTCTTGTTGGTGAAGTTACTTCTATAAATGTTTCTGTGATCAATAAAGCCATTGCGCAGGATCTAGTCCCAGTAATTTCAACCGTTGGTCCAGATAAGACTGGTCAGTTATTGAATGTGAATGCTGACCTAGCCGCATCTTCGTTAGCCGTTGCTCTTGGAGCTTCAAAGCTAGTGGTGCTTACTGATGTTGCTGGTCTTTATAGCGACTGGCCAAACAAGGATTCACTAGTTAGTGAGATCACCTTGGGTGAACTTGAAGAATTACTTCCAGATTTAGAGTCAGGGATGATTCCAAAGATGACTGCAGCCCATGCAGCTGTCAGTGAAGGTGTGCCACAGGCGCACATCATCGACGGACGTATTCCACACTCTGTGCTACTAGAAATTTTCACACCATCAGGCATAGGTACTTTAGTTCTTCCATAGGTAAGAAAGATAAACATGACTAGACACTTCCTGAAAGATGATGACATCTCAGCTCAAGAGCAAGCAGATATTCTGCAACTTGCTCTGAAATTGAAGAAAGATCCATACTCGGCTAAGCCCTTTGCTGGGCCAAAGACTGTCGCAGTCATCTTCGATAAGACCTCAACAAGAACTAGAGTTTCGTTTGCTGTTGGTATTTCAGATTTAGGTGGTTCACCGTTGATTATTGATGCCCAAGGATCACAGCTTGGAGTCAAAGAATCAGTTGCTGACACAGCAAGAGTTTTAGATCGCCAGGTGGCTCAGATTGTTTGGCGAACCTATGCTCAAGCAGGTTTAGTTGAGATGGCTGAGAATTCTAAGGTTCCGGTAATCAATGCTTTGAGTGATGATTATCACCCATGCCAGCTACTTGCTGATCTACTAACAGTTCTCGAACACAAGGGCAGACTAGCTGGGCTAAAGCTTGCATACATAGGTGATGGTAATAACATGGCCAACTCATACATGCTTGCGGGAGCAATTGCTGGAATGCACGTTGCTATTGCAACACCTATTGCTTACGCACCTGATGCTGATGTTGTCGCTCGTGCTACTGAGCTTGCAACACAAAATGGCGGGTCACTCTCAGTTTCAACTTCAGTATCGGCGACAGTTTCGGATGCTGATGTGTTGGCAACTGATACTTGGGTCTCGATGGGTCAAGAGGCAGAAAAGGCAGAACGAGTTAAAGCTTTTGCTGGTTTCACTATTGACTCGGCTGTCTTGGCTCAGGCTAAGGCCGATGCAATTGTGTTGCACTGTCTGCCGGCGTATCGAGGTTACGAGATCAGTGCCGAAGTGTTGGACGGATCACAAGCAGTTATTTGGGATGAGGCTGAGAACCGTCTGCATGCTCAAAAGGCTCTGATGGTTTGGTTGGACCAGCACGCCAAGTAAAATCAAAGTATTCCCAATGTCGCTCAAGGTGGCGGGTATTTAAGGAGCAGAATGTCTGAACGCGTAGTTCTTGCCTACTCAGGTGGGCTAGATACCTCTGTTGGTATCGGTTGGCTAAAGGAAGCTACCGGCAAAGAAGTTGTTGCTCTTGCTATTGACGTTGGTCAAGGCGGCGAAGATATGAATGTTATCCGTCAACGTGCCTTGGACTGCGGTGCGGTTGAAGCAATTGTTATCGATGCCAAGGCTGAGTTTGCAGATGATTATCTGATGCCAGCTCTGAAAGCAAATGCTCTGTATCAGAAGCGTTACCCTCTGGTTTCGGCGCTTTCACGTCCGCTAATCGGTAAGCATCTTGCTAGCGTTGCAAGACAACTAGGAGCTGACAGTGTTGCTCACGGTTGCACAGGTAAAGGTAATGATCAGGTTCGCTTCGAGGCGGCTGTTGCGGCAATAGCCCCAGAACTTATTTCAATTGCTCCTATTAGAGACCTTGCACTAACTCGCGATAAGGCAATTGAGTTTGCCGAGAAGAACAATCTTCCGATTGCTCAGAGCAAGAAATCTCCTTACTCAGTAGACCAAAACGTTTGGGGTAGGGCAGTGGAGACTGGTTTTCTGGAAGACCCTTGGAATGCTCCGATTGAAGATCTCTATTCATACACTCAAGACCCAGATGTTTTCCGTGAACCAACTGAAATCACCATTCGATTTGAAGCTGGTATTCCTGTTGCCATCGATGGGGTCAAATACGCAGCTATTGACCTTGTGCAAAAGATGAATGACCTCGCAGGAGCCCATGGTGTTGGACGTATAGACATTGTTGAAGATCGTTTAGTTGGTATTAAGAGTCGCGAAGTTTATGAGTCACCTGCAGGTATTGCCTTGATTGCAGCCCACGAAGAATTAGAGAACCTAACTTTGGAAAGAGATGTGAATCGATTCAAGCGCGGAATTGAATCTCGTTGGGCCGATTTGGTTTATGAGGGACTTTGGTTCTCTGGACTCAAGCGCTCACTTGATGTCTTCATCGATCACACTCAGGAACATGTGACAGGTGATGTTCGCCTTAGGTTGCAGGGTGGTCGTGCTGTTGTGACCGGACGTAAGTCTGAGGAATCTCTTTATGATTTTGATTTGGCCACCTATGACACTGGCGACACTTTCGATCAATCATTGGCTAAGGGGTTCATCGAACTTTGGGCACTTCCGAGCAAGATTGCGGCTAAACGTGAAAACAACAGAGGCAAGAAATAATCATGAGTGATTCTTCAGGACTTTGGGGCGGAAGGTTTAGTGGTGCTACCAATGATGCGGTGGCAGCGCTAAGTCGTTCGGTTCATTTCGACTGGCGTTTAGCAAAATACGACATTGCTGGAACCCGAGCACACATTCTTGCTCTAAAAGCTGCAGGCTATCTAAACGAAGCTGAACAAGTCAAGATTGACAAGGCTCTGGTAGAGCTCGACAAGCGCGTCGCCTCCGGGATGTTTGTTGCTAAGCCAACAGATGAAGATGTCCACAGCGCACTAGAGCGCGGCTTGATTGAAATGGTTGGTCCTGAACTAGGTGGGAAGGTCAGAGCTGGTCGCTCACGAAATGACCAGATCGCAACTCTGATTCGGATTTATCTGATTGATCAGGCTACCGCCATTAGGGGGGAAGTGCTTTCCCTAATTGATGTTCTGACCACACTTGCCGAAGAACACTTGAGTGAACCTATGCCTGGTAGAACACACTTTCAGCATGCACAACCTGTTTTGCTATCACATCATTTATTAGCCCATGTTTGGCCTCTGGTCAGAGACCTTGAACGTCTGGCTGAGTGGAAGAACAGAGCATCTTTCTCGCCTTACGGAGCCGGTGCGCTGGCTGGAACTTCGCTGGCGCTTGATCCAAACATTGTCTCTGAGGCTTTAGGGCTTACCGCACCGATGGCTAACTCTATTGATGCAACTTCTTCGAGGGATGTTGTTGCAGAGTTTGCGTTCATAGGTGCTCTGATTGCAATAAACCTTTCTCGATTTGCTGAAGAAATAATTATTTGGGCCAGCGCTGAGTTCAACTATGTGAAACTTGCTGATGCCTTCTCAACTGGTTCATCAATCATGCCGCAAAAGAAGAATCCTGATGTCGCTGAACTAACTAGAGGCAAGGCCGGCCGAATCATAGGAGACCTAACAGGTCTGCTTGCCACCTTGAAGGCACTGCCTTTGGCCTATAACCGCGATTTGCAAGAGGATAAAGAGCCGGTCTTCGACATTGCCGATAGCTTGCTACTTACCTTGCCAGCTTTCACAGGCATGGTGGCAACTATGGAGTTCAACACCCAACGGATGGAAGAACTTTCGTCGGCTGGATTCTCATTAGCAACAGACGTTGCCGAATGGCTAGTTAAGCAGCGCATTCCTTTCCGCGAGGCCCATGAGATTACCGGCAAGCTAGTTGCTTTTGCTGAGAGTAGGGGAATTGACCTTAACGAAGTGTCTGATATGGAATTTGCTTCGATTAGCAATTATTTGACTCCTGAGGTTCGCGAGGTTCTTACCGTTTCGGGTTCTATCAAATCTCGCTCAGGTACCGGTGGAACAGCTGTTCCGCGTGTCTTAGATCAAATCAGTGCGTTGCGTAAACTTGTGCCTAATACAAGCAGATAGGTTTTAGTAATGGCTTCTAATGCAGATCTTCAAGCTCAGAGCAATGACCCTGCGTTCTCGGAAATTTGGGAAGAACTAAGGTGGCGAGGGCTTATCGCCATATCAACGGACGAAGCGGAACTGCGTAAAGCCTTCAACTCCGGAGCAGTTACTTATTACTGTGGTTTTGATCCAACAGCACCAAGCCTGCATCTCGGTAATCTGGTCCAGCTGCTAGTCATGAGAAGACTGCAATTAGCTGGGCACAAGCCTTTGGTTCTTATTGGCGGGGCAACCGGTCTAATTGGTGACCCTAAACCAACTGCCGAAAGAGTTTTGAACACCAAAGAAACTGTTTCTGAATGGGTCGAGAAACTGGGAGTTCAAGCAAAGCGCTTTCTTTCCTTCGATGAAAGTAATTCGGCTGCGCTAGTAAACAATTTGGATTGGACGCAACCAATGAGTTCAATCGATTTCTTACGAGACATCGGTAAGCATTTCAGAGTTGGCAAGATGTTGAGCAAAGATGCTGTATCGGCCCGCTTGAATTCTGATGCAGGTATCTCTTTTACCGAGTTTTCCTATCAAATCCTTCAAGGAATGGATTTCCTTGAGTTATTTAGGAGAAACAACTGTGTTTTGCAAATTGGTGGCAGTGACCAGTGGGGAAACCTCACGAGCGGAACCGATCTTATTCACAAGGTTGAAGGCAAAAGCGCGCATATCTTGGCAACTCCACTGATTACAGATTCTGAAGGTAAGAAATTCGGTAAGTCCGAAGGTAATGCCATTTGGTTAGATTCTGAGCTGACTTCGGTTTACGCTTTTTACCAATTTTGGCTAAACGTAGAAGATTCAAACACCATCAACCTGCTTAAAGTATTTACCTTCTTGACTAAGGCTGAGATTGAAGACCTTGAGCAGCAATTAGCGACAGAACCGCACTTACGCGCCGCCCAGAAACGTCTAGCCTTTGAAGTTACCTCGCTGGTTCACTCCAAGGAAGCGACCGAAGCGGTTATCGAGGCTTCATATGCACTATTCGGCCAAGGTGAACTCAATGATCTCGATAAGGACACTTTGGCTGCAGCCCTCAGGGAACTTCCTGTCGTGGATGCCAGGTTAGGCTCGAGCATTACTGACTTATTGGTTCAGACTGGCCTTGTGGCTAGCATTAGTGCCGGTAGAAGAGCTATTGCCGAGGGCGGTGTCTACCTCAACAACAACAAGGTCGAAGACGAGCAAGCAACTTTGGATCATGCAATTCTGGGGGAGTTCGCAGTTTTACGCCGAGGCAAGAAGACTTTGGCAGGTATTTTCGTCCAAAAGTAAAAAAATTGGCCAAAATGGCCATTTAGATTTGACTTGATTGTTATTCAGGCGTAATGTTTTATCTCGTTGCCCAAAGTTTGAGAATCCTGATTAGGAACTCGGCTCAAGTGCAACCAATCAGAAATCTAAAAGTAGCCAGTAAATTGGCTGATTTTCGCGTCTTTGGTTGAAAAAATTTGCCATGAACCAGGCCCAATTTATTTGGGTTTTATCGCGTATTTCTATTTGACTTACGCGAGAAAAGTGGTAAGTTAGTGAAGTTGCTCTGCGTAAGACCCCATCGGGAAATCACAGATGCATCCGATCCTTGAGAACTCAACAGCGTGCACAATGTCGATGCCAAGAACCTGGCTTTAAGAAGGCTTGCCTTTTTAATGTTCAGTAGTAATTGGATTAGACAGATTGTCAGACAATCTGATTTAGTCAGATCAAATTGAATCCCCCAATTTCCGGGGGTTCGTAAAACTTGGGCCAAAGCTTGCTTTGGTCCTAAAAAACTTTTACGGAGAGTTTGATCCTGGCTCAGGATGAACGCTGGCGGCGTGCTTAACACATGC
>RFYI01000037.1 GCA_009921165.1 Actinomycetota bacterium
ATCCATTCGTGTCTTGTCTGCTTCACCTCGTTTTTTGACTGGATTAAGCATGGCCTCGAAATACTCTTGGTTTCTCCTACCGGGGATTAGCTTGATGCCCTCATACCAGTTAGTAATGCGGTAATAAACACGACCTTCAAGGTAACCGAGCATGTTCTGAGTAATCGGTGCTTTATCAGCTATGTCTTTATTGGATGCTCCCAGCATCTTGAAGAAGGACAGGTAAACCGATCCATAGAACTGCCTAATCACCGAATAGGTGAGGGGAAGGGTAATACCTGGGTAGTTCTCTGAGATGTTGCTACTGTCCCAGTCAAAGCTGTAATCCAGCATCGGTTTAGTGATTGGTCTGAACTGCAAAAAAGCGAGCGCCTTTGAGTCATAGGAGAACTCAACATCAAGGGGTCTGCCTACCTTTGCTTCAATAACCAGTGCTGCTTTGCAGAGTTCTCTTATCTGCCAAGGTAGTTTCTTCGAATCAAGTTCTAGACGATTGACTTTCAACTCTTTGGCATCTTCACCTTCAACTACAGTGTTCTGCCAGCTGTTACTAATAGCAATCTGCAGTTCACCGGAACCATTTTCAGTGAATAGAACTCCAGATGAGCTTCCGTAGAACATCTCTTGAACGATTACTGATCCACCTAAGTGAAATTGGGTAAGTCCACGTTCTTTTGCGTAGTTGATAACGGTTGAACTGACCATTGAACCAAAGCACAATAAGGTATGTTTCTCTAAGTTCTCAAGAGTTAATTCTTGGTCAATAAAAGATTGATACTGGCCAGCAAATGAATCTGCCCCACCATCTTCCAGAGCGGCCGAAGTCCTATAACTAACTGCCGACCAAGAGTTAGCCTTTATAGTTTCAAAATAAGTAAAAGTCTTAGTTTTATCGAGAGCAACCTTGCTTAGTTCTTTTGTAATCAGCTCAGCTGTTTCTTGCAATTCCCTGCCTGAACTTAGATAGTCATTGACAAGTGTTTCTAGAGATTCTTTTCTCTGCTTGTAGTTAAGAATTAGATCTTCAAATGCGATGGCAACAAATGGAGGTACGTTGAGTTCAAACTCTGTTTGCATGCGCAACAGGTTCTCTGCTTTTGCTCCTAAATTACTCATAAGAAGAAAATCACCAGGCTAGTTGCAATAAAGGAAAGAGCAACGATGCCCCTAACCAATTCATTCTTTTTTCTAAAGACCAGAAGTGAAACTGCACTTATTCCAGCAACACCAAATAACCAGCTGGTAGCAAAGTATGCATACAAAGTAACCGGGCCTAAAACACTGATTAGGAACATCAGCCAGAAAGCTGCTGAGCGCCAAACCGCTAAGTAGGTGTCCATAACCACTGCACCTTCAGGGTTGTGTCTAATCTCGTATTTACGCATGATTTCCATGCTTGCCATAAACAGCAAAAATACTGCAGCAGCTATTGAAACCGAAGAGTTAACAACAGTTCCAAAAACGTTGAATATCCATATCGGATACAGGATAAAGATGGCTTGATGAAGCAAGAAGTAAAAGTTGAAGTGCTTCTCCAAGTATTCAGGAATAAAGAACTCAAAGCCGGTTAGCACCGAATAGCCAAGAATCGGAAAGTAAAACAAGGCGCTACCTAAGTTGTTCTGGAACACACCAGCCGTGACAGCAGCGCTTAGCTCTAAGGCAAACGAGATTACTCCAATGACTACCAACTGCCTTTTGGTGATGATTCCTCGCTGGACAGGTCTATTTGGATAGTTGCTTCCGTCATGGCTGGCGTCTTTGAACTCATCGGTTACCCGCATCCTGAGCATAAAAAACAAGAAGCTAATGGCAATACAGAACATAGCCAGGTAATCACTGGGACTCTTAGAAAGTGGCTGCGCAATAGCAACTAAGAACAGCGCAGTTACGAGGGAGTGAGTCCCGGTAACAGCCAGCGGGAAGCGCTCATTCAGATAAGTAAGCAGATTTTTCATGTTCCCCCACTTCGTCTGCTACAGGTAACTAAATATTAGCATTTTGGGAAAACACTCTTTGTTCCGCTTACTTCAGGAGGCTAGCCATTTGCTTATAGATCAACTTGGCTGCATAAAGTGGGTTCAACCTGGATAGGAAGTCCATGGTTTTGGCATCTTTACCTATGACTACTCGTGGAGTGTTCTTTTGGATAGCATCAACCATTGCTTTTGCTGCAACATCGGCAGCTGTTGTCGGGAAAGAAGATTCGCTGGCATCTCCAGCCATGTCTGCCATTCCTGAGTTAGCTGCGATGTTTGTTGCTATCGCCCCAGGAAAGACGATGGTTACGCCGACATTGGTGCTTAGAAGTTCAGATCTAAGTCCTTCGGTGAATAACTTGATAGCAGCTTTTGATGCACCGTAAACGCTTTGACCAGGGACTGGTGCATAAGCACCCATTGAAGAAACGTTCAAGATATGCGCTGAAGGACGAGTTAGCAATCCCGGTAGGAATGCTTTAGTCAGCATGAGCGGGCCGGTGAAGTTCACATTCATAACATGGTGAGCATCTTTGAGGCTGAGTTCATTCACTTTCACAAAAGGCTGAATAATTCCAGCATTGTTGATAAGGGCATCAGCTTCACCTAAAGATTTAGCCACTTGAGCTGGAAGTGCTGCAACGGCCTTCTCATCAGAAACATCCAGTATGTGTGCAGAGCAAGTGCCACCGATAGCTTTTACAAGCGCAACTGTCTCTTCAAGAGTTTCCTTACGGAAGTCAACTAAAGCAACCTTAGCCTTGCGCCTTGTTAGTTCTAACGCAATCTCACGACCCATCCCGCTACCTGCACCTGTTACAACAACCACTTTGCCTGCTAATTCCATTTGTGCTCTCTCCATAATTGTTCCCAATTTCAGACTAGACCTAATTGAGGTAGCCTATTGACCATGAACCTAAACGAAATTGAACTGACAACCCTAGAAGGTAAAGAAACCACTTTTGCTGCTCTGGCTAAGAAAGTAACGCTGGTAGTAAATGTTGCCTCTAGATGTGGTCTATCCCCTCAGTATGAAGCGCTAGAAGCTATGCAGAAGAAGTATGGTTCTAAAGGCTTTACAGTCATTGGTGTTCCTTCAAACCAGTTCTTCCAAGAACTAAAGTCTTCAGATGATATTTCGAATTATTGCTCAACTACTTGGGGTGTTACATTCCCAATGACTGAGAAAGCAAAGCTCAACGGTAAGGGAGCTCATCCGCTTTACAAAGAGCTAACCAAGGTTGAGGACGCTGAAGGCAAAGCAGGCAACGTGAAATGGAACTTTGAAAAGTTTCTTATTCTGCCTAACGGTGAAGTTCACCGCTTTAGACCAACCACTAAGCCAGATGATCCTGAAATCATTGCTTTGATTGAGGCAAACCTCAAGTAACTAGACAGCTATAAAGCTGCACTCCTCGCCAGTTAGATTTACCTTCTGCATTAGAGCATCAAGTTGTTCAATCGTTCTTCCTGAAGCAAGGGGAACTGTAACCCCAGGTTGATTTCTAAGCCAAGCTAGCGCTACTGCAGTGTTTGAAACACTGTGTCTCTTAGCAGTTTCTTCTAATCTCTTGAGCAATTCAAAGTTTGCTTCGTTGGCGTAGTTGTTCGTCACCCCTTCTGCTCTAGCTGAAGCTACCTGAGCGTTAGGTTGATACTTTCCGCTTAGGAAACCACTACCAAGAGTTGAATAAGGTAATCCTGAGATTCCATATTCCTGAACTGATTTAGCGCCATCAGACTCGTATGGCTCACGAGCAACCAGACTGTATCGGTTTTGTAAAGCTATGTAAGAAGCGAAGTTGTTGGCTTTGCTAATCTCCAAAGCTTCACCTAAACGCTCAAATGAATAATTAGATGCCGCAATGTATCGCACCTTACCGGAAACGACCAGCTCGTTGAATCCTTCAAGAGATTCTTCCAAAGGTGTCTCTAAATCATCCGAGTGCGCGTAGTAAATATCGATGTGATCAGTCTGCAATCTTCTAAGTGAGTCTTCGCAAGCTAGCACGATGTTCTTGCGGGATAGACCTTTTCGAGTTTCAAGCATCGCAACTTTCGTGGCAATAACTACCTGATCTCGCTTATTCGAACTGGCTAACCAATTACCGATTATGGTTTCGCTCTCACCGCCTTTGTTTCCCTCTTTCCAAGAAGAGTAAACATCGGCTGTGTCAATAAAGTTTCCACCGAGTTCCATGAATCGGTTGATCAGAGCAAATGACTGCTCCTGATCTGCAGTCCACCCAAAGACATTTCCGCCGAAACATATGTCGGAAACTTCAAGGTTGCTCTGATTTAGCTTGATCATGCTATTTCTTTCTGGTCGCGACTAGGGAAGTGACTGTTGCAATAGTGATTGTTCCAAGAATAATTCCCAAGGAAAGTTCTGTGGAGATTTCTGGAAGCCAATCAACGTGTTGACCACCGTTTATGAAAGGTAATTCGTTTTTATGCAAAGCGTGAATTGCTAGCTTTACGCCAATCCAGCCCAGGATTACCGAAAGTCCAAGACCCAGGTACTTCAGCCTCAGCAACAGTCCACTTAGCAAGAAGTAAAGCTGTCTAAGCCCTAAAAGCGCAAAGGCGTTAGCAGTAAAGACAATGTATGGCTCACTAGTCAGACCAAATACGGCTGGGATGCTATCCAGAGCGAAGAGGATGTCTGCGCTACCGATAGCAACCATTGCGAATAGCAATGGTGTGTAGTAACGCTTGCCATTTTTCTTTATGGAAACTTTTGCGCCGTGATATTCTTCGACTACGTTCACACGTCGCTTTATAAACTCGATAAGTTTTCCTCCGGGTGCTTCGGAGTCATCATGAGAACTGAAATGCTCTCTAACGAGAGAGATTGCAGTGTAGATCAAGAAAGCTCCAAAGATGTAGAAAACCCATGAGAAAGCGGCTATGGCAGCTGCGCCAACAGCGATGAAGATGAATCTCAGTATTAGAGCAATCAATATTCCAACTATGAGAGCCTGGCTTTGCGCTTTCTTGGGAACTTTTAGTTTTGTGAAGATGATTAGGAAAACAAATAGATTGTCCACCGACAAACTCTTTTCGGTGACAAAGCCCGCAATATACTCCTCGCCGAACTCAGCCCCCCAAACTGAACTCACCATAGGCGCAAAAGCGACTGCCAAAAGAACAAAGATTGCACTCAGTATGGCTGATTCTCTAAATGTAGGTTCATTCTTTCTCTTCACCTGAAATATCAGGTCGATAACGATGACCAAAACCAGTAGCACGGCTGTGATGAGCCAGGCATTCGGGGATACATTCATTGAAGCAGTGTCCATCTGATAAGTCTAAATGGCTCATTATGAGGCATTAGTTTTCTAGACTAGAAGAACAGACAGAGAGGTTCTAATTGGCTAAAAGCGCGCCTGCCATTTCCTTGAAGGGGCTAACCAAGAACTTTGGCAGTCTAGCAGCTGTCGACCATTTGGATTTAGAGATAGCCTCAGGGGAATTCTTCTCCATGCTTGGCCCATCGGGTTCAGGTAAAACTACTGTGCTTCGAATGATCGCCGGTTTTGATCTCCCTTCTAGCGGAACCGTTGAACTCGACGGTGAAGACGTTACCTCGCTTGCCCCATTTGACCGTGATGTAAATACTGTCTTTCAGGACTACGCACTGTTCGGGCATATGTCTGTATTTGAAAACGTCGAGTATGGACTAAAAGTTAGAAAGATTCCAAAATCGGAACGTAAGCGTAAAGTGATGGAAGTTTTAGATACTGTTCGACTTGCCGATTTAGCAGAACGAAGACCAGCTCAGTTATCAGGCGGCCAACGTCAAAGAATCGCTCTCGCTAGGGCCATAGTTGTTGACCCTAAAGTTTTACTCCTAGATGAGCCACTTGGTGCTCTGGATTTGAAACTTCGCGAGCAGATGCAGATTGAGCTCAAGCAGCTGCAGCGAGAACTCGCCATCACTTTTGTTTTTGTGACCCACGATCAAGAGGAAGCATTGACACTCTCAGACCGTATTGCAGTTTTCAATAATGGAAAGATTGAGCAACTAGGAACCCCGCAGGAACTCTATGAAATTCCAAAGAGTGAGTTTGTGGCCGGTTTCGTGGGAACCTCAAACATCTTCAATGAAGAAGCTGCCTTGACTTTATTTGGAAAGAGGGGCCGTTTTGCCCTGAGACCTGAGAAAGTGTCGGTCAGTGATAAGAAGAAGGCTGGAAGTGTTCAAGGTGTTGTCTCTGAAGTTATTTATCTTGGAAGCTTCACCCGACTGATAGTTGATGTTGCTGGCATACATATCAAGGCCACAGTTCCAGCTGATGTTTTTCACCGCAACCAGACGGTGCAAATAAATATGAGCTCTACCGACTTGGTAGTGCTCTAACGGTAAAAGGAGAAAACGGAATGCGAATAACTGCAACAGTGAAGTTGCTCGCTCTAGGCTCAGCTGCTGTGCTGGCCCTAAGCGGATGTACTTCTTCAAATAACGGCGGCAACATGCTTCAATCTCTAGGTGATAACGAAAAAACCGTTTCACTTTTGGGTTGGCCAGGATACGCCGAAGACGGAACAACTGATCCTGCATATGACTGGGTAACCCCATTTGAAACTGCAACCGGTTGTGATGTCACCTTCAAGTCATACGGAACTTCAGATGAAGCCATTACATTGTTCAAGACTGGCGATTACGACGCTATTGCTGCCTCTGGAGATGCAACTCTCCGTCTGATTGCCGGTGGCGATGTTCAGCCTCTGAACACCGAACTCATCCCTAACTATGCAGGAGTTTACGACTTCTTAAAGAACCGTGACTTCAACACAGTAGACGGTATGACCTACGGTGTTCCCCACGGATATGGTGCCAACCTGTTGATGTATAACACCAAGGTGGTTACCCCTGCCCCTACATCTTGGAGCGTTGTCTTCGATGGTGCCTCTAAGTACAAAGGTAAGGTAACCGCTTACGATTCACCAATCTACATCGCTGATGCGGCTCTATATCTTATGAAGCACAAAACTGAGCTCGGTATTACTAATCCATATGCGCTAGATGCTACTCAGCTTGCAGCTGCAGTTGATCTGCTAAAGGCTCAGAAGGCTAACGTTGGTGAGTATTGGAGCGACTATCTAAAGTCAATCCAATCATTTACTACCGGTGACTCAGTGGTTGGTACTACCTGGCAGGTAATCAAGAACTACACACCTGCTGAAGCCAACGTAGAAGCAATTCTTCCAAGCGAAGGTGCAACTGGCTGGTCTGACTCTTGGATGGTCTCATCAAAGGCTAAGAGTCCTAACTGTGCATACGCTTGGTTGAATTACATCGATAGCCCAGAGGCTAATGCTGCAGCAACAGAGTACTTCGGTGAAGCTCCTGCAACACCAGATGCATGTGCTTTCGGAAGTAAGGACTTCTGTGCAACATACAACGCAGGTGATGTGGAGTTCGAGAAGCAGATCTGGTATTGGACAACCCCAATCGAGAAGTGTCTAGATGGACGCACTGATGTTAAGTGCACCGACTACGCTGCTTGGACCCAAGCTTGGCTTGAGATCAAGGGTTAATCTAAGTTGAAATCGAGTTCGGGAGCGAGGGTAGCAGCAAACGCTGAAGCTACCCTCGCTCACCGAATTTCGACAACACTCTATTCCAAGCCAAAGTTGCGACTTCGGTTATTGCTAAGTGCACCGGTAACCTGGCTTGGACTTGTTTACATCGCGGCACTCTTGGCATTGCTGGTAACAGCATTCTTCACAGTAGATTCCTTCACAGGAAACCTTGTACCAGGTTTCTCTTTAGAGAACTTTGCTTCACTATTCACAAATGCTCTCTATAGCACTGTGACCTTTAGAACAATTGGCATGGCTCTTGCAGTCACAGTCATTGATGTTTTATTAGCTTTACCTATAGCGTTCTACATGGCAAAAGTTGCTTCACCTCGTGCAAGAGGGATTCTTGTTATTTCAATTCTTATGCCGCTCTGGGCAAGTTATTTAGTAAAGGCTTATGCCTGGCGATCAGTTCTTTCAAATGTTGGTATTTTTGCTTGGCTTCTCAGACCAATCGGCTTAGACACGCCTGGATACTCTTTGATAGGAGCTGCTATAACCCTGGGCTACCTGTGGTTACCTTACGTGATACTTCCTATCTATGCATCGCTTGAGAAAGTTTCGAGTAATCTGCTTGAAGCTTCAAGTGATCTAGGTGCTAGAACTTGGTCAACGCTTAGAAGAGTAGTTTTTCCATTGATTCTGCCCGGCATTGTTGCCGGTTCAATCTTTAGCTTCTCGCTAACCATGGGTGACTACATCACCATAAACATCGTTGGCGGAGCTAACCAAATGTTAGGAAATTTGGTTTATTCCAATGTTGGAGTGGCCAATAACCTTCCAATGGCGGCAGCTATCGCCTTAGTGCCCGTGATCATCATGTTCGGCTATCTAAGTGCAGTAAGAAAAACGGGGGCTTTAGATAATCTATGAGACTATCCAGATCTGCTAGATGGACTCTTGTGTCCATCACTTCATTCATCCTCACAGTGATTTATTTGCCTTTGGCGATAGTGTTACTCAATTCATTCAATTCATCTGTGAACATGGATTGGCCACCTCCTGGTTTCACTTTGGAGTGGTGGCAAAGAGCGGGCCAGTCTTCTGGATTACTTGATGCACTGCTAACCAGTTTGCTAATTGCGGCATGCTCGGCTGGAATTGCACTGGTGCTTGGCACGATGCTTGCAATGGCCCTGTCTCGTTACAAGTTCTTTGGTAAGAATGCGGTCAGCCTAATGATTATCTTGCCGATAGCATTACCGGGTATCGTCACCGGTATCGCACTGAACAATGCTTTTAGAACCTTACTAGGCATGCAATTATCTATTCTTACGGTGATAATTGCTCACGCTACCTTCTGTATTGTCACTGTCTATAACAATGCACTTGCTCGACTAAACCGCATGGGTAAGAATATGGAAGAAGCGTCTGCAGACTTGGGTGCTGGAGTGTTCACAACTTTTAGATTAGTCACCTTCCCACAAATGCTTTCAGCCTTAGTAGCCGGTGGTTTGTTAGCTTTCGGCCTGAGCTTCGACGAGATTATCGTTACAACTTTCACTGCTGGGGGTGGAACAGAGACATTGCCAATTTGGATTCTAAATAACATGTTTAGACCGGGTAAGGCACCAATCGTTGATGTAGTAGCAGTATTTATGGTGGTTGTTTCGATTATTCCGATTTACTTGGCTCAGCGCCTAACTGCCCAAGAGTCAAGGAACTAGTTTGCAAATGCTTCGATAGGCGGGCAAGAACAAACTAGGTTTCTGTCACCATAAACGTTGTCGATCCGATTCACAATTGGCCAGTATTTGTTGCG
>RFYI01000038.1 GCA_009921165.1 Actinomycetota bacterium
CACCTAGGGTGTTATCGAAGTAACCGTAGTCAACTGGATAAACAAAAGGTGTGTATAGAACACGGTCTAGACGGATACGTCCTGACTCGTGGTCAACTTCATATTTATTACGGCTTCCACGAGGAATCTCGATGATGGCATCAATTGACATGGTTCTCCTAAATAGGCTTGGTAATACAAGAATACCGAAAGGGCACAGATGGCATCGCGACCTAGGCTAACCCCAGCTATGGCGGATGTTCGCCGTGCTGTCCGGGATGCCTGGGATAGGCAAGGCATCTCTTCTGGAGATCTTATTTCTGTTGCTGTCTCCGGTGGAGCAGATTCGCTAGCTCTTGCAGCGGCTTCAATTTTTGAAGGTAAACGAGCAGGAATAGATGTCTTCGCAGTTATCGTCAACCACAATCTCCAGAAGGGTTCTATGGAGGTAGCTCTCAAAGCTAAAGAGACATTATTGTCTTTAGGTTTTGAAACAGTGGAGGTTATGGAGGTTCAAGTCAAGCAAGCCTCCATTGGCATGGAGGCTGCCGCTAGAAATGCTCGCTATGGAGCATTGGACTCTTTTGCTAAAACACATGGGGCTAAGTTCACAATGCTAGGTCACACTCTCGATGATCAAGCAGAGACAGTGTTACTAGGTTTAGCCCGTGGCTCAGGAGCTAAGTCGATTGCAGGTATGCAAGAGCTATCAAGTGATGGAAAGTATCTCAGACCACTACTTGGTATCAGAAGAGAAACAACAGTTGCCTTCTGTTCAGATTCAGGTATTGCTGTTTGGAATGATCCACAGAACAAGGACACTAAGTTCTCTAGAGTCAAAGTCCGTAGGAAGGTGTTACCTGTTTTAGAAAAAGAACTAGGTCCAGGTATCGCTGAAGCTTTAGCTAAGACCGCCGGCATCTTGCAAGAAGATCTTGAGTATTTAGATGCTCAAGCCGCTAAAGCTTTCAAAGCAGTTGCTAAGACGACGAACAACTCAGTTGTTCTTGAAGTTAAAGGTTTAGAGAAACTCTCTGCCGCTATTAGAAACAGAGTCATTTTGAAGGCTTTGGGTTTGCTAGGGGTAGAGCCAGCCAAGGTTCAGATTGATTCGATTAATGCTTTGGTACTCCGTTAGAGTAGTCAGACAGGGCAAAGAGATTATTCTCAAAAGCACTAAAACTCTAAAACCAGGAGCATGCTAAGTGGACCTCGACAAGGTACAAGCCGACATTACTAAGGTGCTAGTCACCGAAGCCCAGATCGCAACCAGAGTAAAAGAACTGGCATTAGAAATAGACAATTTATATGCGGGCAAAGACCTCTTGCTTATCGGTGTCCTTAAAGGTGCGGTCATGTTCATGGCTGATCTCTCCAGAGCAATCCAGATTCCGGTTGCAATGGACTGGATGGCTGTCTCTTCTTATGGTTCAGGAACCCAGTCTTCCGGTGTGGTTCGTATCCTCAAAGACCTAGACGCAGATGTCTTAGGTAGACATGTTCTAATCGTTGAAGACATTATTGACTCAGGTCTGACCCTTTCCTGGTTGGCGAGCAACTTAGCTGCTCGCGGGGCAGCCTCGGTTGAGATTGTTGCTCTGCTTCGCAAGCCAGAGGCAGCCAAGGTTGAAGTTGCTGTAAAGTTGGTCGGTTTCGACATTCCCAATGAGTTCGTTGTTGGTTATGGACTAGATTTTGATGAAAAATACAGAACCTTGAAGGATGTTGGGGTCCTAGACCCTAAGGTTTACAGCTAAAAAGCATTAATCTGACTGCGAACAAGGGGCAGACAGCCAACGGTTCAACGGGTAGCCTATTAGTTGGTGTTCTGGCAATAGAAAGGTAGGGGCTCAGCCTCACTTATGAAACCACGCAAACTTTTTAGAGGTCCTTTTATTTGGATTGCTTTAGCTGTGGCGGTATTGGTTATTGGGTTCAACTCAGTCAATACCACCGGCTTCAAGCAGGTAGATACCTCTGTTGGACTTCAGTTCATCAAGGATGGTGCGGCTAAGACTGTTCTAATGATCGACAGTGAACAACGCGTTGATGTCACCCTGAATGCTGCGGACACCCAATATGGCGACAAGATTCAGTTCTTCTATTCACTATCTCGCGGCACACAAGTTTCAACAGTGATCTCGGATGCCACAATCACTGAAGGCTTCAATGACCAGGTAACCAACACCCCTTGGTATTTGTCCTTGCTGTTCAGCATTCTCCCGTTCCTGCTCATTGTTGGTATTTTCTGGTTCATGATGAGCGGTGCTCAAGGCGCTAATAATAAGGCAATGCAGTTCGGAAAATCTAAAGCCAAGCTTTATAACAAAGACATGCCTAAGGTCACCTTTGCTGATGTTGCTGGAGTCGATGAAGCTATCGAAGAACTAGAAGAAATAAAAGACTTCTTGAAAGAACCACAAAAATTCCAAGCTGTTGGGGCAAAGATTCCTCGTGGCGTTTTGCTCTACGGTCCTCCGGGAACCGGTAAGACCTTGCTTGCCAAGGCAGTTGCCGGTGAAGCTGGAGTTCCATTCTTTACTATTTCTGGCTCTGACTTCGTTGAAATGTTTGTTGGTGTTGGTGCATCTAGGGTTAGAGATCTTTTCGAACAGGCAAAGCAGGCGTCACCTGCAATTATCTTTGTTGATGAAATTGACGCTGTCGGTCGTCACCGAGGTGCTGGTATCGGTGGCGGTAATGACGAGCGTGAGCAAACCCTCAACCAGTTACTAGTTGAGATGGATGGTTTTGATTCGAAGACCAACGTAATTCTTATTGCTGCTACAAACCGTCCAGACATTCTTGACCCGGCATTATTGCGTCCTGGTCGCTTCGACCGTCAGGTTGGTGTTTCAGCTCCTGACCTTATCGGTCGTGAACAAATTCTGATGGTACACGCTAAAGGTAAGCCTGTTTCTAGCGATGTTGATCTAGCAATGGTCGCCAGAAGAACTCCTGGTTTTACTGGTGCTGATTTAGCTAACGTCTTGAATGAAGCTGCACTACTAACTGCACGCAGTGGCGAGAAGCAGATCACCAATGCAATTCTTGATGAATCAATCGATCGTGTTATCGGTGGTCCCGCTAAGAAGACTCGACTAATGCAAGATACCGAGCGCTTGAATACTGCCTATCACGAATCAGGTCACGCTCTAGTTGCAGCATCTCTAAATCACAGTGACCCTGTCTCTAAGGTGACCATTTTGCCTCGTGGGCGTGCACTCGGATACACCATGGTTTTGCCTCTGGAAGATCGTTACTCAGTTACTCGTAATCAGTTACTTGACCAGATTGCATATGCAATGGGTGGTCGTGTTGCAGAAGAGATTGTTTATGGTGATCCAACAACTGGCGCATCTAATGACTTTGAGAAAGCAACTTCTATTGCCAAGGCAATGGTGATGCAATATGGAATGTCTAGCATCGTTGGTTCTGTCTCTTACGGTCAGGCCGGTGAAGTCTTTATTGGCCGTGACATGGCTCACACCAAAGAATATTCAGATATCACTGCCCAACAGATTGATAAGGAAATCAGAGGCATCCTTGATGCCGCTCATGATGAGGCTTATAGGGCAATTAATCTGAACCGCAAGGTTTTAGATGCCATGGCTAAGGAGCTCATGGAAACAGAGACCCTTAACGCTGAGCAGATTGCCAAGATATTCAAGACAGTGAAGAAGCTTCCTAAGCGTGCGCAGTGGCTATCAAAGAAGTCAAGGCCTAAGCCTAAGCAGGGCCCTATCGCTATCCCCGCTAAGGGTTCAACGGCATCTAAACGGGCCGCTCAGAGCGTAGCTGTAAAGAAGAGCACTAAGACTAAAAAGGCTTAGTTAGATGGTTGACGCCGAGAGAATCAAGGCAGCAGTTCAAGAACTGCTCCTAGCTATCGGCGAAGACCCTAACCGCGAAGAGCTCAAGGCAACTCCGCAAAAGGTTGCTGATGCTTATGCAGGGTTCTTCTCTGGCGTTGGTGAAGATCCACTAGCTGCCTTGAAAAGTACTTTCCCAGCGGAACACAACGATGTGGTAATTCTCAAGGATATTGAACTAGTTAGCATCTGCGAACATCATCTGTTGCCATTTACCGGTATTGCTCATATTGCCTATCTACCAACTGATCGGGTTATCGGTTTAGGTAGATTGCCTAAGCTTGTTGAAATACTTTCAGCCAGACCCCAATTGCAAGAGAACCTAACAGCTCAAATAGCGGATGCCCTAGAACAAGGTTTAGGGACACAAGGCGTTGTGGTTGTAATTGAAGCTAGGCATCACTGTGTCGCATCTCGTGGTGCAAGGCAACCAGAAGCTAACACTGTAACCATGGCTTCACGAGGGGTTTATTCAGAAGCGGTTAACCGCGCTGAAGTGATGGCTCTTATCGCAAAATGAAATACAACCCAACTGCCCCTAAAGCAAAACCACTTGTTATGGGAGTTCTAAATATCACCCCGGATAGTTTTAGTGATGGCAATCTTTATTCATCCCTGGATGCAGCTTTAGATCACGCAAGATTACTTGCTATCAGCGGTGCCGACATCATAGACATCGGCGGTGAATCAACTAGACCAGGTGCTGTTCGTATTTCTGTCGAGGAGGAGCAGGGGCGAGTCGTTCCTGTAATAAAAAAGCTTCTTGAAGCTGATCTTGGTATCAGGCTAAGTATCGACACCATGAATTCTGAAACGGCAAGAGTCGCTATTGGCCTGGGGGTTTCAATAATTAATGATGTCTCCGGTGGTTTAGCTGATTCTGAAATGTTTAGCGTTGCAGCAGAAACGAAAGCAACTTTAGTTATCTCGCATTGGCGTGGACACAGCGACATCATGAACACCATGAACTCGTATCAAGATGTTGCAGTTGAGGTAGCTCAAGAATTACAGGGAAGAGTCAATGAAGCGGTTTCGAAAGGTGTTTTACGAGAGAACATAGTTATTGATCCGGGTCTCGGCTTTGCTAAGGACATGAAACAGAACTGGCAACTGGTATCCCGTTTAGATGAGATAGAGAAACTGGGTTTACCAATACTTGTTGGTGCTTCAAGAAAACGTTTCATAGCTGGTGCTTTAGATGAGGATGAGCCTAACGCTGTCTCTCATGAAAGAAGAGATGTTGCGACCGCTGTGCTGACAGCATTACTGATGCAACGCAAACTCTGGGGGGTCAGAGTTCACAATGTGCTGGCAACCGTCGATGCCATCAGCATTGTTGGTGCCTTGCATGAGGGTCAAGCCGATAGAGGGCAGAATTGACCTATGCGGCACAAAATAACTATTGAAGGTCTTAGGGTTTTCGCTCATCACGGAGTCTTCGACTTTGAAAGACAAAACGGGCAAGATTTTTACATCGATGCAACCGTTTGGATTGAAGGCGATGCTGCAGCTTTTTCAGATGACCTGTCTAAAACTGTTCACTATGGTGAACTAGCAAAAGGTTTGGTTGAACTCACTAAGAATGAACCAGTGGATCTGTTAGAGACCCTTGCCCAGCGACTTCTTGATTACTGCTTGAACTTTGGCCACGGTATCGTGCTCAAGGCCAAAGTCACAGTCCATAAGCCAAATGCTCCAATCCCTTACGAATTCAAAGACGTTAGCGTAACTGTCAAAGCTAAACGTGGTCAGTAATGGCTACCAAAGTAGTTATTGCTTTAGGTAGCAATTTAGGTGAGCGCAGGAACTGGATCATTCAGGCCATAGCTCGCATAGCCAAGATTCCTGGCACTAAGGTAACCAAATACGCACCAATATTTGAGTCAAAAGCACTCACACTCACTGGCATCGACGCGTCTAAACCGGAGTATCTAAACACAGTTATAGAGGTCAAGACCAAACTGAAACCTGAAGAATTATTGCTCGCGCTGCAGGCTATAGAAAACCTATTGGGCAGGCTCAGGAAGGAGCGTTGGGGGGATAGAACCATAGATATAGACATCATTACCTATGGCCAAGAAACCTTTAGTTCTAGATCTCTTGTAATCCCTCATCCGGAGGCGGCTAACCGGTCGTTCGTTATTGTCCCCTGGTATGTGATGGACCAGTCAGCGAAACTGCCAGGTATTGGGAGAATAGAAAAGCTAGCGGTGGGATATGTAGGTCAGGTGAAAATTAAGTGAAGCCAATAAGTGTTATTGGAGTAATCTCTTGGTTGCTAATTTCAGCCTTGGCAGGGTTTGGCTATAGCAACTGGGCGATAGCCAACGGCTTTCATATCCCAGTAAGCGGTATCTCACTATCCATTTCAGTTGCTGTGGTGGCGATCATTCTCTTAGTACTAGTCTTTCCCATTTGGAAATACAAGAGAAACCTCAAAAAAATACTTCAAGCTAAAGACGCCACTCAGGTAAAGAAAGCTTTGCCAGTTGATCCTTTCTATGCCGTTCGAGTTTTACTTCTAGCCAAAGCTGCATCAGTTACTGCTGCACTATTTATTGGCTGGCATTCAGGAGTGCTTACTAAACAGTTCTTATCTCCCGTTATTGCTAATGAGGCCATAGGCCCAAACCTTTCCGCTGCTATCGCATCCTTGTTGTTGCTCGCAGTTGCCTTTATTGTTGTTGAGATTTGTAAGTTGCCTGATGATGGAGACAGTTCAGCAAAAGAAAAGTCAGTGACGGCATAATGTCAAACCGTTTATCTGTTGCGGTTATCGGCGCAGGGCCGGTTGGTCTTGCTTTAGCAAAAGCTGTATCTGATGCTGGGCATCAGTTACTTGCTATTGCAACAACTGATCCAAATAGAGCAGAGCAAGTTAGCACTGTCTTACCTGGTGTTCGTATTGTTCCAGTTATCGATGCGATGCAAGGAGCAGATTTAGTTATCTTTGCAATTCCTGGAACTGAAATAACAAAACTAGTTTCAGGTTTAGTAAAAACAGATTCCTTTACTAGAGGACAACTGATTGCTCACACTTCACCTGAATATGGTTATGAAGTATTTGATGAGGCTCTAAGCCTTGGTGTAGTTCCGATGGCTATTCATCCAGCTATGAGGTTCACTGGTTTTAGTTCTATCGATAGAGCAAGACTCAATGAGTCATACATTGCTGTTGATTCACCTAAGTCAGTGTTACCGGTTGTTCAAACACTTGCGATTGAACTAGGTGGAGAACCAGTGCACGTTCCAGCTGAATCTAGAGAGAAATATGCAGAAGCAGTATCTGTTGCTTCAACTTTTACTACTTTGATTGTTGGCCAAGCTATCAACTTGCTGGAAGATGCAGAAATAGATAAAGCTAGAAATCTTTTAGCTGGAATCCTTAGATCCTCTTTGGAGGAATCACTTAGAACTGCTGTTACCGAAATAGATCCTGCGTTTTCGTGCCAACCATGGGTGCGCTACATGAAGGTCATCTATCCCTAGTTGCTCAAGCTAGAGAAGTTGAGAACTCGTTTGTTGTTCTGAGTATCTTTGTAAACCCAACCCAGTTCGGTAAGGGTGAAGATTTCGATAAGTATCCAAGAACTCTTGTTAGCGATTTAGTGGCTCTTCAAGAAGTAAAGCCAGATGTATTGTTTGCTCCTTCAGTTCACGAGGTCTATGCCAATGGCATAGATGATCCTCTAAAGCCAAGAGCAGGTGCTTTGGGTTCAGTATTCGAAGGTGCTAGTCGACCAGGACACTTTGAGGGAATGCTACACGTCGTCTCTTGGTTCTTTGAACTAGTGAAACCAAGGGTTGCAGTATTCGGGGCTAAGGATGCTCAGCAGCTGTTTCTGATTAAGCGCATGGTTCATAGGGAATTCGCTGACTCAATAGAGATCATTGAGGCAGAAACAGTTAGAGAGGAAGACCTGTTAGCCAAGTCTTCTCGTAACAGGTTCTTATCTCCTGAAGGAAGAGCATATGCTCCGGAACTATTCAGGGCATTACTGACTGTTCAAGAACAGATAACTGACGGCGTGAAGCCCAGTGTTGCTCTGGCTGAGGCTAGAACGGCACTAGAGGGACAACCGCTGGCTAAACTTGATTATCTAGCGCTAGTAGATAAGCGCACCTTTGCACCAATCGATGATGACTTTACGGGTGAGGCCCAGCTATTAGTTGCATCAGTGGTTACAGGGGTAAGGCTTATCGACAACCTAACTTTTTACATACAGGAGCCGGCATGACCGACGAAGCATTACAGGTAAGCGAAGAAGAGCAGGATCTGCCTGAGCAGATAGCGATTCGCTTAGCTAAGCGTGAGCGTCTAATCGCCTCGGGTGATGCCTACCCTGTTTCTCTACCTATTACACACACCATCGATGAGGTTAAGCTCAAGTATCCAGATTTGGAAGTTGATGTTGCAACAGGCGACAAGGTGGCTCTGGCTGGACGAGTTATGTTCCAGAGAAATACCGGAAAGCTTTGCTTTGCAACTTTGCAAGCCGGCTCAGGTGCTCGTATCCAGGTAATGCTTTCCTTAGACAAGGTTGGCGAAGGAAGCTTAGAAGAATACAAAGAACTTGTTGACCTAGGTGATCACCTATTTGTTGATGGTGAAGTTATTACCTCTAAGCGTGGAGAGCTCTCTATCCTGGTGGAGCACTGGGTGATGGCAGCTAAGACGCTAAGACCACTACCTAATCTTCACAATGAACTTGGTGAAGAGTATCGTGTTCGTCATCGCTATGTTGATCTAATTGTTAGAGATAGAGCAAGAGAAGTAGTTCAAATCAGATCTAAGGTGATGCAATCACTTAGAAAAACTTTTACTGAAGATAACTTCATCGAAGTTGAA
>RFYI01000039.1 GCA_009921165.1 Actinomycetota bacterium
AGCTGGAGCAATACCAGTTAGTTCGAAGTTTCCAAGGGACTTGTTGTCCTTGGTGAAATCTCTTTCACCTTGGAAAACCTGAATAGAAACCGCAGGCTGATTGTCATCAGCGGTTGTGAAAACTTCTGAACGCTTAGTAGGAATAGCGGTATTACGTTCAATCAACTTAGTCATGATGCCACCCTTGGTTTCAATACCAAGAGATAGCGGAGTTACGTCAATCAAAAGAACATCTTTACGCTCACCCTTTAGAACACCTGCTTGCAATGAAGCACCAACAGCAACTACCTCATCAGGGTTCACTCCCTTGTTAGCATCCTTACCAGTAAGAGACTTCACAAGTTCGGCAACCTGAGGCATACGAGTCGAACCACCAACCAGAACAACGTGATCAATATCAGCAACTTTGACTCCCGCCTCTTTGATTACATCGTTGAAAGGCTTACGAGTTCTCTCCAACAAGTCATTTGTTAATTGTTCGAACTGTGCACGAGTGATTGACTCATCCGTAAGGCAACTGAACGTTAGTTGTCATTGATTGTGAAAGTTCTTTCTTAGCCTGCTCAGCAGCTTCCTTCAGACGCTGCAGTGCAATCTTGTCTTTAGCAACATCAACGCCGGTTGTCTCTTTGAATTTCTTAACCAAGTGCTCAACAATTCTGTTGTCCCAGTCATCTCCACCAAGACGGTTATCACCTGAGGTTGCTTTCACCTGAATGGTTGAGAAGCCATCATCTTTACCAACTTCAAGAAGGGAAACATCGAATGTTCCACCACCTAGGTCGAATACCAAGATCAATTCGTCTTCTTTACCCTTGTCCAAACCATAGGCAAGAGCTGCTGCAGTTGGTTCGTTGATGATACGAAGAACGTTTAGACCTGCAATCTCACCTGCTTCTTTAGTGGCTTGACGCTCAGCGTCATTGAAGTATGCAGGAACAGTAATAACAGCATCGGTAACAGGCTCACCTAGGTAAGTCTCTGCATCACGCTTTAGCTTTCCTAAGATACGAGCTGAGATCTCCTGAGGGGTGTATTTCTTACCGTCAACATCAAAGGTCCAGGTGGTACCCATGTGACGCTTCACAGAAGCAATCGTTCTGTCAACGTTTGTAACAGCCTGACGCTTAGCGGTCTCACCGACTAGCACCTCACCGTCTTTAGTGAATGCAACTACCGACGGGGTAGTGCGGAACCCTTCTGCGTTAGCGATAACTGTAGGCTCTCCACCTTCAAGAACGCTTACTGCGCTGTTAGTGGTTCCTAGGTCAATACCTACTGCACGTGCCATGTGTATGTTCTCCTTGTTTATTAGCTAAGTCTCAAAGTTGAGCCTTGTTGACTCAAGTTTCACAAATACAAATGGTTATGTCAAGTGTTTTCAAGAAAAACTTGATAGAAGTCGGCTCAAGTTCGCTGTGGGCTAATTGTTGTCAAAACTTACTCAGTTAATAACCAAAAGAACCCCTAATACCCGCCAAACTTAGGGCTATGACCTCAACTACTAAACCAATATCAAAGCACGCGACCTGGGCATGGATGCTCTGGGACTGGGCCGAGCAGCCTTACCCAACCATCATCCAGACCTTTATCTTCGCTACATACATAACAAGTAGCTCTTTCACTACGAACGGTGATGTTGACTCCCTAGCCACCCAACTGGGTTGGGCTGGATCTGTTGCTGGATTGCTGGTAGCAATCAGCGCTCCCATCTTCGGAAGAAGAACTGACACAGCTGGTCACCGTAAACGTTGGCTCCTAATCAACTCAGGTATCTTGGTTGCCCTAATGATTGGTTCATATTTTGTTGAACCAAGTCCTTCATTCTTCCTATTTGGTTTAGTTCTATACGCAGTTGGAAACGTCGTTCAAGAAACAGCGTTCATTAACTACTACGCGATGTTGAAGCAGGTAACAACAGAGAAGAATATGGCAAGAGTTTCTGGTATGGCTTGGGGTCTTGGCTATGTCGGTGGAATCATCTTGTTGCTAGGTTCCCTAGTGCTCTGCTTCCTACCTGGTCACCCGCTATACCCAACTGAAGAAGGTGCACTAAACATTCGTGTGATCTTCCTATTCGCAGCAGCTTGGATGGTTATCTTCACTATTCCGCTAATGATCTTTGTTCCAGAAATTCCAAAGAGCGCTGACAGCAATAAACGTGAATCAATCATCGACAGCTACAGAGCTCTAGTTGCTCAAATTAGAAAACTAAGAAGAGATAACCCAGATGCGCTTAAGTTCTTACTAGCATCAGCTGTTTATCGAGATGGTCTTGCCGGTGTCTTCACCTTCGGTGCAATTCTTGGATCTGTTGCTTTCGGCTTCAGCACAACAGGAGTGATCTTGTTTGGTGTTGCAGCGAACATAGTTTCAGGCATAGGTGCATTCGTTGGTGGTGCAATTGATGGCAAAGTTGGAACTAAGCGACTAATTGTTATTTCGCTGTCTGGAATGCTAGTTGCCGGCGCTGGAGTATTTGCTTTCGCTGGTATGGGTGCAATCACATACTGGGTATTTGGTTTAGCGCTATGTCTATTCGTAGGTCCTGCTCAAGCATCATCAAGAACCTTCGTAGCTAGATTCGCTCCAGTGAACCGTGAAGGTGAGATCTTTGGTCTATACCAAACAACAGGAAGAGCGGCTTCATTCCTATCCCCAACTCTTTGGTCAATCTCACTTGTTCTAGCAACTAGAGCAGGTTTCGAAAACGCAACAGTATTCGGAATCATCGGAATCATGATTGTTCTAGCATCTGGTTTGTTCTGGTTACTAAGAGTGCATCCATCACCAAAGGTTATTGACTAACTAAGTTAAAGATAGATAGCCCGTCATTAGACGGGCTATTTTCTTTTAATCTGCAAGATCAGATAGTCCGTGAACCTTGAGAGCGAGATGGAAGTAAGTCATGTCCGCCCAACTGAACCAGGCTCTTGTGTATTGCGATGGGTCGTCCACGTTGACTGATTCATGATTGTGATTGGTGCCAGCAGTTATAGCTTCAAGCTTTTCTAGTAAGTAGGTCTGTTCATTCTTGTCAGCTGTTGTGAGACCTTGAATAGCTAGCGCTAACGGCCAGATGTTTCGCCCTGGTGTGTGAGAACTAGAGATGCCTTCAACAGCTAAGCCTCGAACAAACATCGTGTGCTCTGTGCTGAGAATGTGCTCTCTAGTGTTTTGATACCTGGGATTCCCCGTGGAACACCAACCTAGATATGGCAGTGCTAGCAGAGATGGAACATTAGGGTCATCCAGATCAACAGCTTTACCCAACCCGTCTACTTCGTAGGCCATCCGGTCACCGATGTAACCGTAGTTACGAATGGCATCAGAGATTTCTAAAGCAAGTTTGGTTGAAAGTTCAGAAAGTTCTTTCCTGCCAAAGTCCGCTGCTGCATCACTGAGCCAAGCCAGAACAGTTAGTAGGTGAGCGTTAGCGGGAATATGGAATGGAAGAACACAGGCATCATCTGATGGTCTAAAGCCTGACCACACCAATCCTACGTTTTTGAATGGAGCACCTTTGCCTTCATGAGAGAGGTAATCATGTGTTGGTGCATTTTCTCTAACGAAGATGTATGAATCAGTATCATGATTCATTTCTCTTTGAATTAGTGATACACATTTCTCAGCTGCTAACCAAAATGTTTCATCGAGATGATTCTTGTAATTCGTATTTCTATAGAGTCTCAGCGCTAAATCAAAGAAAGCAGCAATTGAATCTATTTCAAACTTTCTTTCAAAGACCCAGGGGTCTTGATCTTCGAAGTCCTTGTGCCAACAGAAACCATTTGCTTCAATGTTGAATGCATTTGCATAAGGATCAATTAGTAAATACTTAGCTTGTCTTTTTGAGACAGCTGCTATTACTTCTTCTGTTTCACCAGATTGATTGCAGGCTGCCAGTAGTGGTCTTAGTTGCCAGGTGGAATCTCTAATCCACATCGCCGGAATATCACCGGTTGAAACAAAGATGGTGCCATCTTCTAATCTGGTCATCGCCTTTTCAAATAGCGATGTGATGGCAAGAGTAGCCATTGTGAAGGTTTGTTCAGATGCTTCTAGTTTTAGTTTCTCTAAAAGTTTTGAAACATCTGCTGGAACAGGGAGCATTGAGTTAGTTAGTCAGCTTGTTCTAGAGGTTCATTACCAACATCTGTTTTATAGAAGTTGATGAATGAACGGGATGCTGTTGGGCCTCGTTGGCCTTGGTATCTGCTGTTGTATTTAGCTGAACCATACGGGGTTTCACTAG
Source organism: Actinomycetota bacterium (assembly GCA_009921165.1). Lineage (GTDB taxonomy): Bacteria > Actinomycetota > Actinomycetes > Actinomycetales > Microbacteriaceae > Rhodoluna. The sequence continues at coordinate 4,256 of RFYI01000039.1, forward strand.
CACTTGATAGCTGGAAGAAGCAGAGCTGCCCGATCTTCATGCCTGGGTATAGCTTGATTGGCAAGGTTGCTGTGTTGGAAAGTTCCAGGGTTACGTGGCCTTTGAAACCAGGGTCAACAAACCCTGCTGTTGAGTGAGTTAGGAGACCTAGTCTTCCAAGGGAGCTCTTACCTTCAAGTCTTGCAGCAATGTCATCCGGCAGGGTCACGAACTCATAGGTAGAACCTAAAACAAATTCACCTGGGTGCAGGATGAAAGCTTCGTTTGGGTCAACTTCAATCAACCTGGTTAGATCTGGTTGGTCAACTGCAGGATCGATGAATGCATACTTGTGGTTATCGAATAGACGGAAGAAACGGTCTAATCTCACATCCATGCTGGATGGCTGTAGTAAAGACATCTCTAAAGGGTCTAAGCCGATTCGGCCTTGCTCGATTTGGCTTCTGATATCGCGGTCTGACATTAACATAATGAAAAGGTTACCTTGTGCTAAGGCTAGGCGGCTGCTGCTTGTTGGTGTGTAAGGCAAAATAGAACCTATGCGAATATCTCCACCCGAGAAGATCAGAAGAGTCTTCGAAGGTGAAGTTGAAGCTCTGAACAAGGTCCCTAAGAATAAAAGAGGACCTTTAGGCGCTGCCGTTACCCTGCGTCTTGGACATCTATTCTCCCGCTGGTTAGAGCGCAACATTGATACCGACTGGTCTGGATCTGCACCTCAGTTGATGCTTATTGCAGTGTTAGTAAGACACAAGACCCTAACCATGGGTGAAGCAGCCGAGTTATTAGACGTAACCCCCAGGGCTATCACCAGGTTGGTTGATTCTCTAGAAAAAGAAGAGCTCGTCACAAGACAGGTAAGCCCCCACGATAAGCGTGTTTATCTGATTTCTGTCACAGCTAAGACAGAAGCTAAGGCTAAACAAATGATGCCTAAGCATGAAAAGAAGATGTCTGAACTATTTAGCGTCTTTAGTGATGCTGAGTTACTTGAGTATCTAAGACTTAGCAGCAAGCTTGCTGAACATCTAAAGAAAGATCTAAAGAACGACGACTAGTGCTCTAAGCCAATCTTCTTCTGAACCCACTTCATCCACTTCGGTGCATACCAGTTAGCGTTACCAAACATTCTCATTAGAGCTGGAACTAGTAATGCTCTAATCACTGTTGCATCCAGGATTACTGCGAAAGCGATTCCAAGGCCTAGCATCTTCATGATGGAAACGCCGCTTGAGGCAAATGCAAAGAATGAAACAGCAAGGACAAGAGCAGCGGTTGTGATGATTCGACCTGAGCGTTGCAATCCAACAGCGACTGACTCGGTGGTATCTAAGCCAAGGTCATGCTGTTCTTTGATTCTGGATAACAAGAAGAGCTCGTAGTCCATAGATAGACCAAAGCTAATAACAGCAACAAGAACCAGTGACGATGAATCGATAGTTCCGGTTGAAGCAAAATCACCGATAAGCCAGTGCAGGTTGCCGTTCATAAATACCCATACCAAGAATCCCATGGTGGCAAATAAAGACATGAAGTTTAGAACAACAGCTTTGATAGGAAGAAGTAGCGAACCAGTAAAGAGGAACAACAAAATGATTGTTGTGAGAATGATCCAAAGCGCTGCCCAAGGCAGGTTATTTGTAATTCCCAGAAGCGCATCGGTATAGAGGGCTGCTGATCCGCCAACAAGTAGCTGTTCGAAGTTATTTGATTCAGCTCTGAGTGATTTAGTTAGAGCTTCACCCTCCGGAGATCTAGGCTCAACATCGGCGATAACAACTACTCTGGTCCAATCATTTTTCACATAGTTCTTGAAGTATGAATCGGTTTGCGGAACTAGGTAACCCTTTTGGAAAATACCCAGCGTGGTCTGCACTCTAACAATGTGATTCTCTTTAGAGAGCTTGGTTGCGTACTCTTCAATCTTGGTGTTAGTTGCATTCTGAACCATGATCTCAACTGGTGAACCTTCACGACCATCAAAGCGTTCACGAATCTGATTGGTTGATATAACTACTCTGTTATCGGTTGGCAAGATACGGTCATCAACCTGGCCTAACTTCACATTCATGCCCAAAGCAGCCAACGAACCAAGTGCAAGTACTGAAACCAAAATAACTGGAATTGGTCTTCTCATCACAAATTTGGCTAGTTTCGACCAGAACCCAACATCTTTAGGTGCACGATGTTTGAACAGTGGCCAACGGTTAACGTTGTCGCCCAGAATGTTCAAGAATGCTGGAAGGGCGATAAGAGCCGCTGCCACGGCAAGACCAACAGATACTAAACCTGCATAAGCAAAAGATTTCAAGAAGTACTGAGGGAAGAAGTTCAGCCCAACCATCACCAGAGCAACGGTGAGCCCTGAAAAGAACACTGTTCTTCCAGCGGTTAGCACCGTTGTTTGAACGGCATCAGCAACTGAATTCTTCTTGCTTCTTTCTTCTCTGAAGCGGTTCACCATCAAAAGCGCATAGTCGATACCCAAACCAAGACCGAGACCAGTAACCAGGTTTACGGAGAAGGTTGAGGTCTCTGTGAACAATGACGCTAACCAGATAAAGAAGAAGGAACCGAGGATGGTTAGTCCGGCAATCATCAGCGGTAAACCAGCGGCAACCACAGAACCAAAGACAAAGATCATCAAAAGCAGGGTTAGCGGAAGAGCTACCGACTCAGCTCTAGTGAGGTCACCTTCAATAACGTGGTTGATTTCAGAGGTGATAGGCCCCCAGCCAGCAACGTAAATAGTTGCACCGTAGTTGTTGCCGCCGATTTTATCTTGGATGTTTTTTGATACCTCAGCTTGTTTAGCTGTATCAGTGAACTTCGCAAAGAAATAAACAGCCATGCCATCCTTAGATTTGAGAGTGGCCGGTCTTCCTAGGGAATAGTAAGAGGTAACAGTCTTAACGCCTGCGGTTTGCTCTAGAGCAGTTGTGATGAGGTCTGCGTTCTGAACTGATTGGTCCTCATCGACAGATCTACCCATATCGGCAACTAGAACAACCTCAGGGTCATTCTGGTTGAAATCCTTGATTAGCATCTGCGTTACTTTGGCTGAATCTGCATTCGGGTCATAATAACCACCACCCTTTAGGTTGCCAAAGGCTTGAAAGCCTCCAATTAGGGAAAGTAACACGAGGCCAATAAAGCCAAAGAGGGATAGTTTGCTGTGTCGAATGACAAAATTGCTTAGAGGTCTCATTAGGAACAAGTCTAAATTGTTTACCTCGGAAAGAAAATGAAATGAAGCAAACTAACAGGAATACCCGAGCAATCTTTTACTTCAGTGTCGCTGCAGTTGGATTGATCACAGCCTGGTACTTCAACACCATAGCGATCCTCCGAGGTCTTGACTTCTTCGGTTCATGGTTTGGCAATGAAGCAGACCTCGTTCTTGCATTTGATCTATTACTTACTGCCTTTGCTGCTGTTCCGTTCATGATTTTTGAAGCCAAGAAGCAAGGTATGAAAAATGTTGGTTTATACATCGCAGCTGGATTCATCAGCGCAATTGCTTTTGTCTTTCCTTTCTTCTTAGGAATGCGTGAACTTCATTTGAAAAAGACAAATGGTTCAACGGCAAAGTCAACACCTAGCGGTATTGCGGTTCATTCTGTTGCTAACGCTAACCGTGAGCTTGCTGGAGGAACACTAGAGAACTTCATATTTGAAGGGCGAAGAATTGATGTGTGGGTTCCTGCAAAACATGACAAAGAAACACCTTTGTTGGTAGCCCACGATGGCGGTAACTTCCTGCTTGATGTTGGTGAGACTTGGAATCATCAGAACTGGGGCATTCCTGAGGCAATAGCAACTGGTCGTATTGTGGCTAGTGATGGAAAACTTCCAATCGTTGTTGGTGTTTATCGAGTTGATGACTCGCAGAGAATGGCTGAACTTGCTCCAGAAGATATCTTGAAGACAAGACCTCACATGCTGGATAACATCGGAGCAATAAAGAAACCAAACAAGTTAGATTACAAAGGCAATGAATACCAAGACATGCTGGCTCTTCGTCTTGTTCCAGAACTTGCTAAAAGATATGGACTGAAACTAGATCCTTCTCGCACGGCTCAAATGGGTTCTTCTCTTGGAGGTCTTGCTGTTTTGTATGGTGTTTCAAGAAACCCTCAAGTTTTTGGAACAGCTCTTGGTTTATCAACTGCATGGCTCCTAGGTACACAAGAACTTATTGATCTAACAGTTGAATCTCTGCCTAATGGTGTTCGGGTTTATGCCGATGTTGGCACAGCAGAACTAGATGCCAGTTATTGCTCTTGGCATTACAACTTTGTTGAGGCTATGGATAAAGCTGGTTGGCAAAGAGATAAGAATTACAAAGCAGAGATCTATCCAGGAACCGGTCACAAGGA
>RFYI01000040.1 GCA_009921165.1 Actinomycetota bacterium
GTTGAATCAAATCCTGGACTAGTTTTGGGGGCTGCTATGGCACGAACCTCTAATGGTTCTTCTTACAAAGACAAACTCGGACTGATAGCTGACAGCGCTACTTTGCCAGGATTTGGTGACTGGGCTGAACAGCTAATTGCCGAATCAACTGGTAAACAGAGCAAAGGTGTATTACCGGTCGTGTTGGCTGAGACGAGCCACGAGACTGTAGCGAATCTTCCAGATGTGCTATTGGCATACGTGTTCGGAGGAACAGCAAATGTGAATATTGATGGGTTGAGCGTTAGCGCTCCCCTGGGAGCCCAGTTCTTGATTTGGGAATTCGCAACTGTTGTTGCAAGTCGCCTGCTTGGAATCAATCCCTTTGATCAGCCAGATGTTGAATCTGCAAAGATTGCAGCTCGTGGAATGTTGGAACAACGCGCAGCCAGTTTGCCTGCGTTGTATGTTGATGGCAGCATTGAAGTGCGCGCGGAGGAGTTAGATCTTGTTGGTGTGACCGACATTGAACTAGCAATCAAGAAGTTGTTTTCGGAGCTTGCAGCTGATGGGTATGTTGCAATTCATTCTTACATGAACAGAGATGCAGGATTTGATGTTGAGAAGTTGCGCGAATCGGTGGCTAAGAACACTAATCGTCCGACTACATTTGGTTGGGCTCCTAGATTCCTGCACTCAACCGGTCAGTATCACAAGGGTGGGCCTCGCCAAGGAGTCTTCCTTCAGCTGCTAGCCAAGGCCCAAGAAGACCTTGCTGTTCCTGGTAGAGAATTTACCTTTGGTGAGCTGATTGCTTCTCAAGCAGCGGGAGACGCTAAAGTGCTAGCTGATTTAGGTCGTCCAGTTTTGACATTAACCTTGAATAATCCTGCTGAGGATTTTGCAACAATTCTGAGAGCTATTGGCTAAGGAGCTATACAGATAATGACTGGTGTGAAACTAGGTCCAGGAAAGAATCCGCTCAGGGATCCAGAGGACCGCAGGTTAAGCAGAATTGCTGGACCTTCTGGTTTGATAATCTTTGGTGTTACCGGAGATCTAAGCCGTAAAAAGCTGATGCCCGCGGTGTATGACTTGGCTAACAGAGGGTTATTGCCACCGGGGTTTTCTTTGGTGGGTTTTGCAAGAAGAGACTGGGAAGATCAAGATTTCGGAAAAGTTGTTCACGATGCGGTAAAGCAATATGCCAGAACTCCTTGGAGTGAGGATGTCTGGGCCCAACTTTCTAAAGGTATCCGCTTTGTATCGGGTGAATTTGGCGATGACGCTGCTTTTGACAAGCTACGAGAAACTATTGAGCTTCTAGATGCTCAACGCGGAACAAACGGTAATCATGCTTTTTACCTAAGCATTCCACCAAAAGCATTCCCTTTAGTTACCCAGCAACTCTCCCGTTCAGGTTTAGCCGATCCGAAGCCAGATCAGTTCCGTAGAGTGGTAATCGAAAAGCCATTTGGACATGACCTGCAGTCCGCACGTGAATTGAATGAAGTTGTTGAATCGGTGTTTCCCGCTGATTCCATTTTTAGAATCGACCATTACCTCGGCAAGGAAACCGTTCAGAACATACTTGCTCTACGTTTTGCGAACCAGCTATACGAACCACTTTGGAACAACAATTACATCGATCACGTCCAAATCACAATGGCGGAAGACATCGGCGTTGGTGGCCGAGCTGGTTACTATGACGGAATCGGTGCAGCTAGAGATGTTATCCAGAACCATTTACTTCAATTACTTGCACTAACTGCAATGGAAGAACCTGTTTCCTTTGATGCTGCGGACTTACGCGCTGAAAAAGAAAAGGTGCTCTCTGCGGTTCGAATTCCAGAGGACCTTTCAAAACACACGGCACGCGGTCAATACACTGGTGGCTGGCAAGGCGGCGAGAAAGTTACGGGATTCTTGGACGAAGAGGGAATGAACTCTAAGTCTGTTACTGAAACTTTTGCCGCTATGCGGCTAGATATCAATACTCGTCGCTGGGCTGGTGTGCCATTTTATTTGCGGGCTGGTAAGCGGCTTGGTAGAAGAGTTACTGAAATCGCTGTTGTATTCAAGCGTGCTCCGCAGCAGATATTTGGAGCTGGGCAAACTTCAGCCTTAGGTCAAAATGCATTGGTCATCAGAGTCCAACCAGACGAAGGTGTGACTATCAGATTTGGTTCAAAGGTTCCTGGAGTTGGTATGCAGGTTAGAGATGTGACCATGGACTTCGGCTATGGTCATGCGTTCACTGAAGCTAGTCCAGAAGCATATGAACGACTCATATTGGATGTTTTGCTAGGCGATCCCCCACTGTTTCCCCGCCACGAAGAAGTTGAGCTATCGTGGAAGATTCTTGATCCAATTGAAGAGTTTTGGGCAAAAAATGGCAAACCAGAGCCTTACCGCCCTGGAACTTGGGGCCCGTCTTCAGCTGACAAAATGATGGCTGTCGATGGCAGAGTTTGGAGACGTCCATGATTAAGAACCTTCCAAATACCACTACTTCCAAAGTATCTAAAGAACTCGTGGTGATTCGAGAAGAGGGTGGAGCAGTTGCATTAGGTCGAGTTCTCACTCTAATTATTCAAACCAATTTCTCAGGTCTTGAAGAGGCGATTTTGGCTGCGAATGAGGCATCTAGAGCGCACCCATGTCGAATCATTGTCTTGGCAGATGAAGACAAGGTAACTAAGTCAGCACCGCGACTTGATGCTGAGATCAGAGTCGGAGGTGACGCAGGCGCTTCTGAAGTCATTGTTTTACGCGCTTATGGTGAGGCTGCTAGCGACCCAGAAAGTCTTATCACTGGTTTATTGCTCCCTGATGCTCCAGTGGTGGCCTGGTGGCCTGGCATTGCTCCGGAGAAACCTTCGGAATCAGCTATTGGAAGAATTGCCCAGCGTCGCATCACTGATGCTGCCAGCCAGAAAGATCCTCATGCTTGGTTGTCTTCACTTGCAAAAAATTATGCTCCAGGCGACAGCGATTTCGCGTGGACAAGGATTACCTTATGGCGAGCACAACTTGCAGCCATCTTGGATCAGCCTCCATATGATCCGGTAACCAAGGTGATTGTTACAGGTGCAGTTGATTCGCCGAGCACCGACCTGCTCGCCGCTTGGCTCGAACTTAAACTCAAAGTCGAAGTTGAACTAGTAAGAACCAACCGAGGGAAAGCAGTCACAGGAATTCGAGGCGTGAAGCTAGTTCGTAGTTCTGGAGACATTGAAATAGTCAGGAACATTCCAGATGTTGCTACACTATTTCAACCTTTGCAGCCAACTAGAGACATCAGTCTTCCTCGAAGGTCTTCGCGCGATTGTCTAATAGAAGATCTTCGCAGATTAGATAGTGATGATGCCTTCGGGAAACTCATTACTAAGGGATTTGGAACCAAACGTTCAACTCCTGTTGTTTCCGCCAAAGGTAAAAAGTAGTGCACTCCGTCGAGATTAGAAAAGCTGTCAACGCTCACGATGTTGCTCAACAGGCAGCGCTCGAAGTACTTCAATATTTGAGGGATTTCTTAGCCACCCAAGACTCTGTGCATCTAGCTCTAACCGGAGGCAGCGTCGGTATAAAAGCCCTGGAAGCCATGGCAGTAGAGCCAGGACTCATGGACATTGATTTTGCCAGACTTCACATTTGGTGGGGTGACGAGAGATACTTAGCTTCAGATTCTGTAGATCGAAATGCGAACCAGGCTAAGGATGCGCTGCTTAGAAAAATAGCGGTGCCATCACAAAACATCCATGAATTCCCAGCTACTGATAGCGGATTAACGGTAGCCCAATCTGCCGAAGCTTTTGAAGCCGAACTAATTGGAATCTTTAACGGTAAACAGCCTGCAATGGATCTAACTATTTTGGGCATGGGTCCTGATGGTCACATTGCCTCACTATTTCCAGGACACGTCCATTTGAACAACGAAATTGTGTTCGTTGAGAACTCACCAAAACCACCGAGTGAGAGATTGAGTTTCAACTATTCACTTTTGAACAGGTCAAAAAAGGTAGTTTTCGTTGTCTCAGGTATTGATAAAGCGGAAGCAATTGAACAGATTCACACTCAAGAAAACTGTGAGCTGCCGGCAGCAAAAATAACTTCTATCGATTCGACGACTTGGTTTATTGATGAGGCAGCTGGCTCCGCTTTCTGGAGCTGCTAGTTACTTTTTAGACTTAGCTGCTTTCTTGGCTTCTGCTTTTGCCTCCGCTAGCAAACGTTCTCTTCTTACCCGAACAGTTGCAACTGCCTCTTCAAGCAATGCTTTAGCTTCTGCTTCTGTTCTGCGTTCCTTCACATAAGCCAAGTGAGTCTTATAAGGTTCGTGCTTAGCAATCTGTGGCGGGTTGTCTTTGTCTTGACCGGCTGGGAGACCACAGTGCGGACAGTCAAGCTCGACTGGGATCTCTTCGAATACGACACTCGAGGCAAATGATGGGCTGAAATTGTGGTTGTTAAAGCAGTAATAAGTCAGAGTTACTCTCTCTGCTTGAAATCCGTTGTCCTGCTCGCCCATCGGTCCAGCCCCAACACGTGAACCTCTAATAGCTGCGCCATTGCTACTCATGATTTATCCCCAAGAATAAGTTGATGCTAGACCCAGGATGACAATAGTCACAACCCAGACCAGTCCAAGAATTACAGTGATGCGGTTGAGGTTTCGCTCAGCAACACCTGATGAACCCATTGTGTTGTTGATTCCTCCACCGAACATGTCGCTAAGGCCACCACCACGTCCCTTGTGAAGAAGGATCAAAAGGGTAAGCAGAAGGCTGGTGACACCGAGAAGAATTCTCAGGGCAATCAAAATACCGGTCATTTAGGTTTACTTTCGTTCGTCTTGAGGCTCGAAAGCCCCACTAATGAAATTATAAGGTCAGGTGCTTGAGGAAACGTGAAATGCCCGAGAACTCGTCAATATCTAGGCTAGCCCCGCCAACTAGCACTCCATCGACCTCAGGACTGCGCAGGAAGCCCGCAACATTGGCAGCTTTCACCGATCCGCCATACAAAATCCTCGTACTTTGCGCCACTTCAGGGCCAAATTTGCCCTCAATTGCTTCGCGGATTTTGCTTGCAACGCTTGCAGCTTGTTCTGGGGTGGCTACCTGACCGGTGCCAATAGCCCAAACCGGCTCATAAGCAACAATGAACTCTCCAATCTTGCTGTGACCCTCTAGAGCAGCCAGAATCTGTTTGACTGGGACAGCGCTTGGGCCTTCGGCTTCGAATTCTTCCAAAGTCTCGCCCACGCAAATAACTGGTATTAAGTTGTATTTGAATGCTGCCGCCACCTTGGCCTGAACCACCTGGTCGTCTTCGGCATGGTAACTTCTACGTTCGCTGTGTCCAATTAGGACATACTTCACATCTAGCTTCTTTAGGAATGCCCCGGATATTTCACCTGTGTATGCCCCAACATCATGTTTGCTGAGATCTTGAGCGCCCAATCGAATCTCGAATTTCTCTGCATCGATCAAAGTTTGAACACTTCTAAGATCCGTAAATGGTGGAAATACTGCCACCTCAGTCTTCGAATAATCGTGATTAGCATCGGTCAATGTCCACGAGAGTTTTTGCACCAACGCAATTGCTTGCTGGTGATCTAGGTTCATTTTCCAGTTACCTGCGATAAATGGAACTCTTTCGTTGCTCACTTCAGAACCTCTAATCCAGGCATTTCTTTGCCCTCTAAATATTCTAAGCTTGCGCCACCGCCAGTTGAAATGTGTGAGAACTGATCATCGGTGAAGCCAAGGATACGAACAGCTGCTGCTGAATCTCCTCCACCAACCACTGAAAGACCATCAACCTCTGATAAGGCTAAGGCAACCTGCTTGGTTCCGTTGGCAAACTTGTCGATTTCGAATACACCCATAGGACCATTCCAGAAAACTGTTCTTGCTTTTCGAATGACTTCAGCGAAGTGCAGTGCGCTGGCAGGTCCTATATCCAGTCCTAAGCCACTCGCACCAAAAGGTGTTCCTTCGATGAGGTCTGATCCAGTAACCAGAACCTCAGCGTCTGCGCCAAATTTGCTTGCCACAACTATGTCTGTCGGCAGAACAACTTCGATTCCTAAATCTTCAGCACGCTTCAAGTAACCTTTAACACGTTCTATTTGGTCGACTTCCAATAGCGATGAGCCAACTTTGTAGCCGAGGGCTGCCAAGAAAGTGAAAACCATTCCGCCACCGACTAAAAGTTGGTTAACGTGTGGAAGTAGATGATCTATTACCCCGAGTTTGTCTGAGACTTTAGAACCCCCAAGAACGACAACGTAAGGACGTTCAGGGTTTTTAGTTAAACGCTCTAGCACTTTAAGCTCAGCTTCAATTAGCAATCCAGCTACACTAGGTAAAATTCCTGGTAACTCGTAAACCGATGCCTGCTTGCGGTGCACCACACCAAAGCCATCGCTCACGAAGAAATCTCCGAAGGCGGCCAGCTTTCTGGCAAAAGCTTCGCGATCACTAGCTTCTTTAGCAGTTTCGCCCGGATTGAACCGAAGGTTCTCCAGCACCAGAACCTGGCCATCTTGAAGTTTTGCAACAGCACTCGCTGCTTCGGCATCTACTGTGTCACTGGCAAAGCCAACACTTAGATCCAATAACTCGCCAAGTCTGGCTGCTACCGGTTCAAGGGAATACTTCGCAACTACTTCCCCATCAGGTCTGCCTAGATGACTGATAACAATGACTCTTGCGCCTTGATTCAGCAGGTGCTTGAGTGTCGGAAGGGATGCAATAACTCTGCCGTCATCTGTGATTCTTGAACCGTCAAGAGGTACGTTCAGGTCACAACGAACTATTACGGTTTTTGATTTTAGATTTGGAAGATCGGCTAACGTGCGCATCAAACTCGTTTACAGTTTGCTTGCAACAAGTTCAGTGAGGTCAACCAAACGGTTTGAGTATCCCCACTCATTGTCGTACCAAGAAGAAAGCTTCACTGTTGTCCCACCAACAACGCGAACCAGCCCTGCATCATAGATTGATGAGTGTGGATCTGTAACGATGTCGCTTGAAACAATTTCGTCTTCGGTATACTTCAGAATTCCCTTCAGCGGACCTGATGCTGCTGCAGCCTTGTAAACAGCATTGATTTCTGCAACAGTCACCGCGGTCTTAGAAACCAAAGTTAGATCAACTATAGAACCAGTAGGAACTGGCACGCGAAGTGCGAACCCATCTAGTAGTCCCTTTAATTCAGGAAGTACTAGGCCGATTGCTTTAGCAGCACCGGTTGATGAGGGAACGATGTTGATTGCTGCTGCTCTGGCACGACGAAGGTCTGAGTGTGGGCCATCCTGAAGGTTCTGGTCAGCTGTGTAGGCGTGAACAGTAGTCATCAATCCGTTTACGATTCCGAATTTGTCGTTAAAGACTTTTGCTAGCGGGGCAAGACAGTTAGTCGTGCAAGAAGCGTTAGAGATGATGTGGTGGTTTGCTGGGTCGTAAAGATGCTCGTTCACACCAATAACGAAAGTTGCATCTTCGCCAGTTGCTGGAGCAGAGATGATTACCTTCTTAGCTCCAGCTTCGATGTGCTTGATCGCATCTTTAGCGTCGGTGAAGCGACCGGTTGACTCGATAACAATGTCAACACCGAGATCTCCCCAGCCAAGATTTGCAGGGTCACGCTCAGCTAGAACCTTGATAACAGTTCCGCCGACAATAATGTTTTGACCGTCAACAGTCACATCCATGTCTAGACGACCGGTTACCGAGTCATACTTCAACAAGTGGGCAAGACCCTTAGGGTCGCTTAGGTCGTTTACAGCAACAATTTCAAGGTCTGTGCCCTTGGCTAGTTCTGCACGGAGAAAGTTACGTCCGATTCTTCCAAAACCATTGATTCCAACGCGAGTGGTCATATTGACTCCATTTTTCAGGCACCAGAAATGGCGCTATTTTGAGGGGGTTTAGGGGATGTTTTTACCACTCAACGTCGGGTGGAAAACCTACTTTTAGGGTAGCAGAAGACTAGCTGTGTTTTGGCTAGCTGCAGCGAATCTTGCCTGCACATCAGCCCAGTTAACTATGTT
>RFYI01000005.1 GCA_009921165.1 Actinomycetota bacterium
AACCCAACCCAAAGTAAACCCAGAAGAAGAAACCCCAGAAACAACCAACCCAGAAGGAACAGCAGCAACTGAATTTGCCGCCGTCTTACCAGTTACGGAAGCCCAGGCAAGATTCATAAATGCAATGTCTTGGCCTGTTGTTGCTCCATTGTCTCCCCTGACCCGGAACCAATAATTTGTATCTGCTTTTAGACCCGTGAAACTATACGTAGTTTTTGTAGTTGTTGAAGGGCTCGCATCAATCCAATTGAGACCGTCTGTTGAAAACTGAATTGCGTAAGAAGTCAAGGCTGGTGTTCCAAGAGTGGAAGGTGCAATCCAAGTAAGCGTGCCTGTTGTTCGACTCGTTGCAGTAAAAGAAAGTGCTGTTGGTGCCGAAGGTTGTAGAGCCGGTGTTTTATAGATTGTTATTTTCTTCAACGAAGCACTCGAGTAACTGTTTTCCAGGCTGTCACTTGCACTCACATAGCATTCGTAATTTCCCGCTACCGTGCTCGTTGAAACGCTAGATTCAAAACTCACATCCAGCTTCTTATCGTCACCTGTCTTAGCTAGATTTGAGAAATTTCCGCCAGCCTTGCGGTCGAAAGAAGTGGCATTGAAATCATATGAAAGTAAGTAGTTCGAGCCACTCGAGCTACGACATTCGATATGTGCAAGGGCAATTGAAGTATCTTCGGTGACATTCAACACAACTTTTATCGAGCCCGCCGCCGAGCCCACATCAATCAGCTCAGGAGATATCGAGATCAGTGAGATGACTGGCGCGCTCGAGTCATATTTACAAGTCGTTGTTGTCGTCTCACCGACGGTGAAGTCACATATATTTATGCCAGTCCCGCCATAAACACTGTCTATTTCAAGTCCACCGGAAAGCAGGTCATCCCCTTGTTGACCACTGAGGGTATCGATTCCGGCTTGACCGTAAAGTCTGTCATCACCTGAATCGCCGTTTAGCACATCGTTGCCATCTCCTCCATATAGGAAATCATTGTCAATGCCACCAATTAGAGTGTCATCGCCAGCGCCACCGTAAAGCTTGTCGTCACCATCGCCACCATCAATGAGGTCGACTCCTGCATCACCGTAAATAGTGTCTTTGCCTTCATCTCCCAAGACGGTATCGTCACCCGTTCCACCGTAAAGAGTGTTGTCCCCTAGTCCTCCATCAATTGAGTCAGTGCCGGTGCCGCCATAAACAGTGTCATTACCTTCATCCGCTACTACATCATCGTTACCATCACCAGCATCAATAGCGTCATCGCCTAGAGATCCGATGATGACGTCATCACCAGCTCCAGCATCGATTGTTGTTGAGGTTGCTAAAGACACATCTATGGTGTCATTTCCGGTTCCAGCGTTTATCACCGCTGTTCCGGCACCCTTGATGATGATGTCGTTGCCACCGAGTGAATTGATTGTGTCGTTGCCTGTGCCAGAACAAATGACATCAGCGCCAGCGGTTCCAGTGATCAAATCATTGCCTGCGGTGCCATTGATTGTGCAACGCGGATAAGTTGCCGCCGAGGCAATTTGGGTCGGTAGGAAACCTACGAAGAGGGCAGATAGGACCGCGGAGACAACCCACACACGCAGCTTGCCCATTTTTCTCCCTTTCCTATAAAGAAGACTAACTAAAGGACAAAATCAACACCATAGGTTGACTCCCTTAAAGCAGAAGAGCCGAGCCCTTGGAGGACCCGGCTCTATCTGAAGTTCTACTTGCTCTTTGTTTCGTAATGAATTGTGAGAGGCGCAGAGGTAAACGGACCGTATTCCTTGCCACTAATGATTGCACGGTACTGGTAGTCGCCGGCTAGGTTCTTGATTAGGGCAAAACCAATGCTGGTTGATTCCTTGTGCGCTACAAGCTTGCGGAACTGAACCCAAGAGCCACCAGGAGCTAGCTCTTCGATAACGACATCAAACTCACTAAGTTTTGAATCGCTTACATCCAATTCTCCAACCACGTTCGCACGCTGACCTAGTGTGAAGGTGTCAGTTTCGCCAGTAGCTGCACGCAAAACAATCTGCTTTGCTCCGGATGCTGAACAAGCTGCAAGAGTAACCGCTAGAACTGTTGCCAAGACGGTTGCAAAAATACTTTTCTTCATGGTGTTTCCTTATCTTTAGTTATTTATTAGTTTTTGTTTGCTGCAAAGAACTGGGCAAATCGACCTGGGTTGATTAGGTCGGCGTAAACGCCTCCCCAATCATATACCTCGCCGTTGACCAGAATATAGGGGGTTCCAGTTGGAACCTCAGTGCCGGTTACCGCCGGTTGGCTGAACGCTTCAGAAGTTCTATTCTCAAGGAACTTCGAGTATCTCTTTTGATCGATACATTCATTCATTTCAGCATCAATGAGAACACCAGCAGATTTCAAAGTGTCCTTAATTGCCGAGTCCGTTGGGCCGGCAGTGTTTTCTTCAGGCTGGGTGGCATAAAGAGCTGTGTTCACATCAAAATATTTTTGCGGCTGGGAGTTTGCAACACATAGCGATGCGTTAGCAGCTCTAGAGGAATAATTATTTAATGAATGCCCATCAAGAAATGAGATTGGATGGTATTCAACTGTGGCTTGCCCCGATTGAACCCAGGTCTTGATTTGAGCTGCGTTAGGGTCTTCGAACAATTTACAAATAGGACATTGGTAGTCCTGATAAATCACAATGCGAGTTGATTTTTTGATCTCGCTATCTGAAGCCGGTAGGAGTTTTTTCCCAATAGCAACCCCGCCAAGGTCGGAAACGTTAGCTGGAACCTTTTTAGAGTTTTCTCCTGTTTGGGAAGAAGAGGTGGTGAAAGTGAAAATTGCAAAACTTACACCGGCAACCGCCAAAACAATTGCCAAGACCACTCCTGTGGTTGTTATGGCACGCTTACGTTTGTCGCCTTTAGCGCGTTTTTCTCTCAATTCACGAGCTTTAGCTCGAGCCTGATCACGCTGCTCCGAACGAGTCGGACGTGGTTGAAGAGACATATCTGTTCACCTCTGAATCTGGGCTATTTTGACCTGAAGCCAAAAGCATAGGTTTCTAAGTCTAAACGACAAGGAAGAAATGCGATAATAGAGACACCTGAGGCATTTGCCCCAGGTGCTTTATTCACAACGGATCGTGCGGGTCGTTCCTCCCGCTGAAGGAGTATTAACATGGCATCAGTAACATTTGATAAGGCCACGAGGCTTTATCCTGGCGGAACTCGCCCAGCAGTAGACCAAATCGAGCTAACAGTAAAAGACGGGGAATTCCTTGTTCTTGTTGGCCCTTCTGGTTGCGGTAAAACCACCACCCTACGTATGCTCGCTGGCCTTGAAGAGGTCAATGAGGGTCGTATCTTGATCGGTGACCGCGATGTAACGGCTGTTCCACCTAAGGACCGTGACATTGCGATGGTTTTCCAAAACTATGCACTTTACCCACACATGACCGTAGCCGAGAACATGGGCTTCGCTCTAAAGATTGCGGGTATTCACAAGACCGAGCGTGCCGCTCGTGTTCTTGAAGCAGCAAAGCTACTTGACCTTGAGCCATACCTTGACCGCAAGCCAAAGGCACTCTCTGGTGGTCAGCGTCAACGTGTTGCCATGGGTCGTGCGATTGTTCGTAAGCCTGAGGTTTTCCTCATGGATGAGCCACTATCTAACCTTGATGCAAAGCTACGTGTTGCAACTAGAACTCAGATTGCTTCGTTGCAGCGTCGTCTAGGTGTAACCACTGTTTACGTAACACACGACCAGGTTGAAGCTATGACCATGGGTGACCGCGTTGCAGTTTTGAAAGATGGACTTCTTCAGCAAGTCGACACCCCACGTGCACTTTACGAGCGCCCAGCTAACGTATTCGTTGCTGGTTTTATTGGTTCTCCTGCAATGAACCTAATGAAGCTAAAGATTGTTGCCGGTGGAGTTCAGTTTGGTAACACCACCATAAAGGTTGACTCAGCTGTACTTGGCAAAACCAAGGATAAGCAGGTAACTGTTGGTCTTCGCCCTGAAGATCTGATTGTCACCAAAAACGAAGGTATTGCGGTTCACGTGAATATCGTTGAGGAGCTTGGTGCTGATGCATTCCTCTACGGAACTGCTGAAATCGAAGGTGAGAAGGTTGATGTCATTGCACGTGTCGGCTCAAAGAGCAGTCTGCGTTTAGGTGACAAGGTTTACCTAAAGCCTCAGGGTGGAATCACACACATCTTCGACATCGCTTCAGGACTTCGCCTAAATAACGATGCTCCGAAGGCAGCTAAGGCCGTTGCAGATAAGCCTGCAGCCAAGAAGCCTGCGGCAAAGAAAGCAGCCCCAAAGGCTGCCGCAAAGCCTGTAGTGAAAAAGGCTGCTCCTAAGGCTGCCGCAAAGCCTGCAGTAAAGAAAGCTGCTCCTAAGAAGTAGTTATCAACTTTAAATAAATAGTCCCCTG
The DNA here is from genome assembly GCA_009921165.1 of Actinomycetota bacterium. Classification (GTDB taxonomy): domain Bacteria; phylum Actinomycetota; class Actinomycetes; order Actinomycetales; family Microbacteriaceae; genus Rhodoluna. The sequence goes on from RFYI01000005.1 coordinate 4,422, forward strand.
GTCTGAATAGATCAGGGGACTATCTATTACCTTCTGTTATTTAAGTCTTGCTTTGGCAACTTCATACAAAGCAACTGAAGCCGCGATACCTGCATTGAGAGATTCCGTCTCTTTAGCGATTGGGATAGAGAGAATTGCATCACAGTTTTCCTGGACCAAACGAGAAAGACCTTTACCTTCGCTGCCGATGACTAACAGCAAAGGCTCATTTCCCAATTTAAATGTTGGTAAGGACATGTCGCCCCCACCATCTAAACCAACTACAAATAGTCCGCGCTTCTGGAACTCTTTAATAGTTGCATTCAGGTTTGCAGCCAGCGCAACTGGAATTCTCGATGCAGCACCAGCAGATGTTTTCCAAGCCGATGCAGTTACCCCAACTGAACGTCGCTGCGGAACAATTACACCTTGACCGCCAAAGGCGGCGACTGAACGAATAATTGCACCCAGGTTTCTTGGGTCGGTAATTCCATCCAGAGCAACTAGCAGGGGTTTCTGGCCTCGACTAAGAATCTTGTCTAGGAGTTCACTCGGATGCTGATAGTTATATGGTGGAACTTGCAAAGCAATCCCTTGGTGAACAGCATCGTGACCAGTCATGCGATCAATCTCAGGTCTGGTTACTTCGCCGACGGAGATGCCTCGAGCGTTTGCTATAGAAATGGCTTCCTTAACTCGATCATCCATTTCAATACGAGCCGCAATAAACAAGGCAGTTGCAGGAACCTTAGCCCTCAGCGCTTCCAGAACTGAGTTACGACCGGATAGCACTTCACTCGCATCAGCAGCCTTCTGAACTCTGCGGCCCGTTCTAGCCGCTCCTCCAGCGTTGCCTGCGGTTCTTGTCCCAGGAGCAAGGAACTCGCCCTTCTTAGCAGTAGTCGTTCCAGGCTTTGCTTTCGCAACTCGAGGTGTTTGCGATGCCTTGCGCTCACGAAGAGCCTTAGCCTTCGCAGCTGGGTGGTATTTACGATCTTCTGCCTTAGGGGTTGGGCCACGCCCCTCTAATGCCTGGCGACCCTTGCCTCCGGTGCCTAACTTAGGAGCTCCCTTAGAGCCACCCTTTTTAGCCTTTGCTGCCCCTGGGCGGCCTGGTTTCTTAGCCATTGAAACTCCACATCGTTTGATCTTTCATATCCTTGAGCGTTACACCCAAGTCTTCTATCTCAGCTCTAATCTGATCCGCTAGAGCAAAATCTTTAGCCAACTTGGCTTCTTGACGCTTAGTGAGCAGTTCTTCTACTTGTCTCTGCAATTCTTCACTAATAACTGGCTCTTGGTATACAAATGTGAGACCTAAAACATGAATCATTGCCTTGACTTGTTCAACCGAGTCTAAAAGTTTCTCCGTATCGCTAGCATCAAAGGCAGTATTACCAGCTCTCACAACATCGTGCAGAACAGCCAAAGCACCAGGCACATTCAGATCAGCATTCATCGCATCAGTGAAAGCTTGAGGTAACTTCGCATAATCAATTTCAATGACTTTAACGTTTGTGGTTCTCTTGAGGAAACCGGTAATTCGATCTAGTGCCGCTTGCGCGTCTCTAATGGAACTTTCGGAGTAATCAAGATTAGATCTATATTGAGCTGAAGATAACCAGTATCGAATAGCACCCCAGCTGCCCGCCTGCTCTAGATCTTTAACTGACACTCCGTTGCCTAGACTCTTTGACATCTTATTGCCATTGATTGTGACTAGAGCATTGTGCGTCCAGAAATTAGCAAACTGATCCCCCGCTGCCCTTGATTGCGCAAGTTCATTTTCATGGTGCGGGAAACGTAGATCCAATCCACCACCATGAATATCAAAAGATTCACCCAAGAAATATTTAGCCATGGCCGAACACTCAATATGCCAGCCTGGTCGTGCCTTACCCCAAGGAGTTTCCCAAGCTGCAGTTTCTGGCTCATCAGATTTATGCGCTTTGAATAAGGCAAAGTCATTCGGTGATTTTCTCCCAAAAGTTACATCTGATTCGCCTTCCATGTTCTCTAACTTTTGGTTGGTTAGCTCACCATATTCAGGCCATGAAGTGGTATCGAAGAATACATTTGCTGAACCATCGGTTGCTTGATATGCGTGACCTAATTGAATCAATTTCTTGGTCAACTCGATCATGTCTGCTATGTGTTCGGTGGCATGAGGCTTATGGGTCGGTTCCAATATGTTCAGAGCAAGATATGCCTCATCGAATGTAAGTTCAACCTCTCGCGCGAACTCTATCCAGTCGCGAGATCCCGCATTTACTAGCACTTTGTCATCGATGTCAGTTACATTTCTCACCATGGTCACGGTGTGATTGGTGGCGATGAGCCACCTTCTCAAAATGTCGTAAACCAAAGCGCTTCTGAGATGTCCCAGGTGCGGAGCTGATTGAACAGTTGGTCCACAAACATACATCTCAACATGCCCTGCCGTGAGGGGCGTAAAGGGTCTAAGTTCTTGAGTCTTAGAGTCAAAGAGTTCAAGCGCCACGACTAGAGCCTACCTTTTGGCCTCTGGATTAGAGCTGTTGCGACAGCCCCAAGTCCTTCGGAAGAGCCCAAGAAACCAAGGCCATCGGTAGTTGTTGCACCTAGGCTAACTGGAGCTCCTAGCAAGGCAGTCAAAGCCTGCTCAACTTCAATTCTTCTAGGAGAAAGCTTTGGTTTATTACCGATTAGTTGAACTGAAACATTACCCACTGACCATCCGTCAGCCCTAAGAAGTTTCAGAGTCTCGGTGATAAAGATAGTTCCATTCGCTCCGGCGTACTCAGGTTTATCAACACCAAAGTTCGTTCCAATATCCCCCAGACCAGCTGCGGCTAGCAGTGCATCAACAATTGCATGCGATACAGCGTCGCCATCGCTATGACCTTCAAGACCTGCTTCACCTGGCCATAACAGCGTTCCAAGAAACAATGGTTTTTCAATTGAGAACTTATGAACATCTGTTCCAATACCAGTTCTTTGTTCAACAGCAGAGAAATTTAGCTCTGCGTATTCAAGGTCTGCCTGAACCGTGATCTTGAAAGCCATCGTATCTCCCGGCACGGCGCTAATGACCTCTCCGGTTGATTGCATCAAGGATGCATCATCCGTGAAATCTGCATCAACCGATGCATATGCTTTAACCAGTTTGTCTTTCAAAAAACCTTGAGGGGTTTGAGCAACTCTTAGTTCATCTCGATCAACAGTTGCTAAAACTACATCTTGCTTTACTTGCTTGATGGTATCCGCCACCGGTAATACCGGGACAACCCCGAAACCATTTTCAATAACAGCATGAGCAACTCGTTCAAATAACGAAGCCGGTGCAAAACATCTGGCTGCATCATGCACCAGCACAACTTCGGCGTCAGCCACTTCTTTCAAAGCGTTAGCTATCGAACCCTGCCTTGATAATCCGCCTGGAGTAAATTTTAGATCTACCTTGCCTCGAACAAATTCGTTGGCGATAGTTTCAAATTCTGAAACTCGGTTTTCGTGAGATGCAACTACGACCTGAACTAAACCCTTTACTTGAAGGATGTTTTCTAGGGCATGTTCTAGCAAAGTTTTATCTGCTACCTTGACGAGAGCTTTAGGGATGCCTGCGCCTAAACGAGCACCGTCGCCAGCGGCAACAAGAATGACAGCGATTCTGCTCATCATGTGCCTCCTAGTTGGGCAAAGATTTACTAAAGGTTACTTAGCGCCTTTAGCCAAAACCTTGAGAATGTGTGTTTCAGCTCCAGCATCATCAACTTTGAGCGCTAGCGCTAGTTCGGAAACCAAGATCTGCATCGCCTTAGCCAACATACGCTTTTCACCAGCTGATAGACCTCGGTCCTGCTGCCGCCTCCAAAGGTCACGAACAATCTCGGCAACCTTCATCACATCGCCTGAGGCGAGCTTCTCCTGATTGGCCTTGAAACGTCTTGACCAGTTGGTCGGCTCTTCAATGAATTCTTCTTTGAGCTTGGCCTCGACCTTGCGGACACCCTTAGAGTCGATAACATCTCTAACGCCAACTTCAGATTCCGCAGTCTCTGCTGGAACCCAGATAATCAAGTTTCCTTGCTCAACCTTCAGCTTTAGGTAAAGCTTCTTCTCACCGCGGAATTCCTTTTTGGCAACCTCTAGAATCTCGGCGGCTCCGTGGTGCGGGTAGACGACAGTCAGTCCCTTTTTGAATTCCATGGATAGCTTTCCCTTCGCAAACCCTAAGTTTACCACAGGTCCCTATTTTTAGAGCCGATAGAATAGAGGGGTTCAATCAGGAGGAAAATTGCTTATTCGTCGCGCGATTCTAGGATCAGCCATAGCTCTAACTGCAGTGTTTTCAACAACAGCCTGCAATTTCACTAGCCATGTCGCTTCTCTTGATTACTACGCGCCAAGCGATGGTTCACAAGCAGATGTCGGTCGTCTCAAGGTCAGGAACCTGATTTATTTCACTGATAACAATGGACACACAGGTTTCTTTGGTGCTTTTGCCAATTCAGGCAGCACGGAGATTACCTTTGCAATCAAATACAAGAACAAAACAGGTCAAAGCGAATATCGTGAATTCAACGTCGGAGCATATCAATTGCTCAACTTTGGCTACCAGGAATCAAAGCCACTTCAGCTTGATTTAGCGGGTAACCCGGGAGACATGGTAAACGTTTTGGTTTATACCGAATCGGATGAAGCAAGCATAAACGTTCCAATCATGGACGCTACTTTGCCACAATACACAGATCTAGTTGCAGGTCTTAGTTCTAACTAAACCTCGTATTTATAACCAAGGCCCCGAACAGTCAACAGATGCACAGGTCTTGCCGGGTCTGATTCAATTTTCGATCTAAGTCTCTTGACGTGGACATCTAGAGTCTTGGTGTCACCGTAGTAGTTAGCTCCCCAAACGCGGTCAATGATTTGCCCTCTGGTCAATACACGGTTTCTGTTTTCTAGGAACATCTCAAGTAATTCAAACTCCTTTAGCGGCATAGCCACTTTGTCGCCGTTGAAGTAAACGATGTGACGATCGATATCCATCCGAACTGGACCTGCCTCCAAGATGCCATTCTCAGCTTCTCTTGGGCCACCGTTACGCCTAAGCACTGCCTTCATTCTGGCGAGTAATTCGTTCTTGCTGTATGGCTTGGTCACATAGTCATCGGCACCAATCTCGAAACCAATGACCTTATCGATTTCAGTGTCCTTGGCGGTGAGCATGATTACTGGAACATCAGAGGTGGTTCTGATTGCCTTGCAGACATCTTTACCGGAGAGCTTAGGAAGCATCAGATCTAGAAGGATTAGATCTGCTCCCTCTTTAGTAAACAGAGAAACTGCTTGCTCACCATCTTCAGCTTCAACTACCTCATAGCCTTCAGAGCGAAGTAAAAAGGTTAGTGCTTCTCTCATGTTTGGCTCATCTTCAACAACAAGAATTTTGGTCATTACTCTGGCCTTTCGTCGGGTTGTTCATTATGAATGGGTAAGCGAAGAGTGAATGTTGAACCTAAACCAACCCTAGAGAACACAGTTACTTCTCCACCATGGTTGTTAGCGGCGTGCTTGACGATGCTCAAACCTAATCCGGTTCCACCGGTGTCTCGGGATCGTGATGGATCAACGCGATAGAAACGTTCAAAGATTCGATCCTGCTGGTCAACTGAGATACCAATACCGTTATCGATAACCTGGATCTCAGCAAATTCACCATCGGTGATTAGTCCAATGCCCACCTGTGAATTTGCTTCGCTATAAAGAACAGCATTTTCTATCAGGTTTTTGATAGCCATGGTCAGCAAACTCGCATCGCCTAAAACATTAATTTCATTAGATGCATCGAAGCTAATCTTCACGCCTCTTGAGTCCGCTAGGAACTGGTTTAGATCAACTGCTTCAATAACTAGTTGTGATAAATCACAAACTTCGATGTCACCTTTGAGATCTCCAGCTTGGATTCTTGAAAGTTCAATAATCTTTGAGACTAACGAACCGAGTCGCTTAGATTCGCGTTGAAGGTTCTTAGCAAACTTGGTTAGCTGCTCTGGATCATCGACGGCCACCTGCAGCGCTTCAGCCAAAAGGGAGATTGCGCTAATGGGAGTCTTTAGCTCATGTGAGATGTTTTCAACGAAATCTTTGCGGGTCTCTTCTAGCCTTTTGGCTTCGGTAATGTCCTCAACCAGAACAATTACTAACACTTCAGAGAGCATCGTGGCTCGGGCGGAAAGAATTAGTTTTGCTGAACGAAGATTCTTTGAAAAGCTCAATTCAGCTTTGACGCTTTGGCGTTTAGCTCTCGCGCTATCGGCTAGTTCAACTAGATCAGCGCTAGTGAGCTTTCCATATTCAACCAGGCCCATGTCGATGGCCAGAGAGCTCTGGTCAATTACCTGGTTATCCGCATCAAGCACTACGCCAGCCGTGTCTAATACCTCAAGAAAAGCAACCGCATCGGAGGCCACTTGCTTGATTTTTTCGGACTTGACCACAAGCGCCTCCTCTCCACCTAATTGCTGATTTGACTATGAAAACAGCACATCTGTTAATAGTATTAACACTAGGTGGAATTGAGTGGTCTAGATACCTCGTAAACTGCACCTGTCAGCCAGTGTTTACCCGCTATTACCCAGTCGTTCACCACTGGCTGAGACCGTTCAGTTCATAGACAGAGAGTTGCCCAAATGCGTGAAGTATTTCAACAGGACCTAGCAGAGGTCCAGGATAGACTCGTTGACCTATCCGAGTCAGTTACTGACATCATGGAGAAGGCTTCGATGGCCTTCCTAAACGCTGACGTTAAAAAAGCAGACGAGGCTATCGCTCTCGCTGAGATAAACGAAGAGAGAGCTCTAGCTATCGATGAAATGGCTATCCGAGTACTATCAAGACAGTCCCCTGTTGCTAGGGACCTTCGAGTTCTCGTTTCCGCCTTGAGAATTAGCGCGTCACTTGAACGTATGGGTGCTCTAGCCGGACACATTGCAACTATTGCTCGTTTCCGCTACCCAGAATCTGCCGTTCCAGAAACCCTGCGCAAAACCTTTAGCGAGATGGGTGCTTTAGACAGCACCTTGGGAAGAAAACTAACTCAGTTGCTTCGTAACACAGACATTGACTTGGCTCGAAGCATTCAAGCTGAAGATGAAAGAGTCGATGAACTTCACCGCTCAGTGTTTGATCTTGTGCTTAGCGAAAAGTGGAAAGAGAACGCCATGTATACCGTGGATGTTACTCTTGCTAGCCGCTACCACGAAAGATTTGCAGATCACGTAGTAGACATTTCATCTAAGGTTGCCTACCTCACCACTGGTGAGTGGTCTGAAATAGAGTCTTAGAAACTATTTACCTTGATTCGCAACTGCAGCTGCTCCAGCTGCTGCTGCTTCAGGATCTAGATATTCTCCGCCAGGAACTAGAGGCTTGAAGTTTTCATCCAATTTATAAACCAATGGAATACCGGTAGGGATATTAAGTTCAGCGATATCCGCATCGCTAATTCCATCAAGGTGCTTGACCAACGCGCGAAGTGAGTTCCCGTGCGCGGTAACTAATACAGTCTTCCCTGCAAGCAAATCTTTACTAATCTCGTTTTCCCACAGTGGCATCATTCGAATTAGAACATCCTTTAGACACTCTGTTTTAGGAATGTTTGGACCTAGGTCTGCATATCTCTCATCATGGGCTTGGGAGTACTTATCGTTGTCATCAATCGGTGGTGGCGGAACATCAAAAGATCTTCTCCAGATCTGGAACTGTTCTGGCCCATATTCAGCCAAGGTTGTTGCCTTGTCCTTACCCTGCAAAGCGCCATAGTGGCGTTCATTTAATCGCCAGTCACGTTTGACATCAATCCATGATCTATCGGCTGAAGCAAGGGCGATGTTTGCTGTGTTGATGGCTCGCTTAAGTCTTGAGGTGTAAAGCAAATCTGGCTTTAGACCTGAAGCTAACAAGAGCTCTCCTGCGCGATTAGCTTCCTTGCGACCTAGGTCGCTCAAATCAACATCAACCCAACCCGTGAATAGATTCTCTTGGTTCCAAACCGAGTTGCCGTGACGTAACAAAATAAGTGTGTATTCAGCCATGACTCAAGTTTATCTAGTTAGCCTTGAACTTATGGCTCAAAGAAAACCGGTTGGGAGCATAACCCGAGGAACTACCAACCCAAATCGTCTCAGACGTGTTGACCGTTTTATCGCTAGCCTTCCAATTATCAGAAGAACAACTAGCCCAATAGTTATTGACCTGGGTTATGGAGCAACACCAACAACAGCTATTGAAATGTTGGAGCGACTTCGTAAAGAAAACATCAACACCAAAGTTGTTGGCATTGAAATAGATCGTGAACGAGTTGAACGAGCGAAACCATATGAAACTCAAAACTTGTTATTTGGAATAGGTGGATTTGAAGTTCCCCTACCAAAAGAGATAACTCAAGATACTGTCACAGTGATTAGAGCTATGAATGTGCTTCGTCAGTATGACGAAACAGAAGTAAGGGCCGCTTGGGCTCTAATGCAATCAAGACTTATCCCTGAGGGGTTAATAGTTGAAGGTACCTGCGATGAGATAGGCCGCATAGCCAGCTGGGTGACCCTTGATGTTGCTGGGCCTAAGTTATTCACTATTTCACTGAGGCTTAGGGGTTTAGCTAAACCATCTAAGGTGGCAGAACGGTTACCTAAAGCACTGATTCATCACAATGTGCCAGGTGAGCCTATCTACCAGTTACTAAAAGATTTAGATGCCGCCTGGGCTAACCATGCCGGACTTGCCATCTTCTCTCCTGCCCAACGCTGGGTAGCAACTTGTGAGGATCTCAAGAAGCAAGGTTGGCCGATAAACAATGAGGCTAAACGTTGGAAGCTTGGTGAACTAACAATTAGCTGGGAAGCTGTTAAACCTCAGGTAGCTCAGCCCTAGCGTCATCTTCAGTCATACCACTGGAACATAGCAAATCAACAAGCAGTGGTCTAAGGAGTAAGAGCACACTTGCTTCTCTAATCTGGTCAGCAATACCAAAGCGTTTAGGGTCTAGCTGTCTAATGATTTCCAATAACTGCTGCTGGGCAGAGTCAAGTGCTTCCTTATCGCTAAGCCCTTCACGCATGAGTAATACTGCCTCGGCAAGCTGATCGCATAGCTCAGAAAGGTAGGGCCTTGCCTTGCCATCTTTAAGTAAGAAGTCCACTCTTCTGACAATTACTCGAAGGTTACGAGTAGCAAGATCCATGCCACGCATGAGCCTTACTTGACCTTTGAGTTCGTCTCGATATTTATTCAAAAATGGGCTGATTCGGCTAATGGCAACAGCACTATCTAAAGACATTCGCCAGTTATCAATTAGCGGTTGCGATCTCCTAGCCTTGCGTAAAGCATCATCCGCTAGAGAGGTGTTCACATCTCTTAGAGCAAGACGCAGAGATTCAAGTGATTCTATAAAGAATTCAAACAACTTGTTGGCGTCTGTTCTAGCTAATCCTCTTGGGTCACGAGGAATTAGCGCAGTCACAATTAAAGCCATTACTCCACCGATGAGACCATCAAGGGTTCTAACAAACACTCCACCGGGTGGTGCTGGTAGCAACTGAACAATCATGGCTTGGATGCTAGCAGTTAGTGCAAAAGCTGAACTACCGGAAATAAAACGAGCAGCCAGTAAAACTACGAGCAGAACCAGCGCTAGTTCCAAGACACCGGCACCTAAAAAAACTAAAGCAACATCGCTGATGGCAATACCAACGACCATGCCCACACTTGTCTGCAATATTCTCTTTGGTCGAGCATCTCTCGAAAATCCCAATGAGGTTATGCAAACTGTCATCGCTAGAAGAGGTGTCATATGGTGCAAACCATAGTGAGCTAGAGAGTAGGCAAGTAATGCCCCAATAGTTATCTGAATAGCTGGAGCGATCGATTCCAACACTCTTCTGGTTGATTCTCGAAGACTCCAGTGCAACGATCTACTTTTTCCTGGCACGGAACTCTCCCAGATCAACTACCGCACCGGCACTCTGCGGAACTATAACTTCTTGAGTTGCACTTATTCGCTCCGTTCCAGAAACAATAGTAAGTTCTGCAGCCAGCGAAACATTTCGCTTAACCAGAGCCAAGGCAATCGGTCCCATCTCAAAGTGCTGACCGACTGAAGTTACCTTGCCAACTAGTTCTTCCCCTAGATAAACCTCATCACCTGAATTTGGTAAGGCATGAGCGGAACCATCCAGATGTAAAAACACCAAACGACGTGGCGGATGCCCGAGGTTATGCACCTTAGCAACGGCTTCCTGACCTCTGTAACAGCCTTTGTTGAGATGAACTGCTGTTGCTAACCAATCCGATTCGTGAGGTAAGGATTTCTCATCAATCTCATTAGGCCCGATTGGCTTAAATGCTGCTACCCGAAGGGCATCTAGGGCCATCGTTCCAGCCTTGGTAAAGCTCTGCCAAACTCTTGGCACATCTTCAACTGTCACTAATGCTTCCCGATACTCCCAAGGTTCGGTTGGGTCTGACCCGTAACGCCAACCGCCTTCGCTAGTTTTTGGCCATGGATCAATCCACTGAAGTGGCAGTTCACACGATATAAAGGTTTCCTTTATCGCTACGCCCCAGCTTGCAATGACGACAAAGTCTCGACTTCTATCGGCAATAACAACTTTGGATCTAAAGACCATTCGTTGTAGTTGGGTTAGTAGTTCCTGTAATTCATTCTTGAAAGTGATAAGCCAGGTATTTTCACCATCATCAATAATGTGAAAATCCCTCACGATTCTTCCCTGAGCATCAAGCCATAGCGCTTCCGTCGAATCACCCCTAGTTAGCTGGTCTAACTTTTGAGAAAGGATGTCGTTAAGCCAGCTCAATCGGTCTTCTCCAGAAACAGTGATGACAGCTTTGTCATCGAGTTCGATAGCAGAAGTTCCTGCGAGAAAATCTCTTTGTTCAACTAGTGGGTTAGAAAAACTTTGCGTCATAATCTAGGCAATACGATCAAGTTCAACTGAGACAAGCGGAACCAGAGGTTCGCGAATTGATGTCGCAGCTTCCATTACCCAAAGTAATTTCACAACACCTTCTTGAGTTAATGTTCCATACATACGTTCTGCGTAAGCCCAGCCCTTACCCGCATCCACTAAATGCATCGGCATGTGAGATCCGGCAACCGTTCTCATCTCTATTCGACCTTTAAGCACTTGGCCGGCATAAAACTCATACGCTCCACCCGGGTGAATGATTGAGGCCTCAATATCAAAACCACCACGTTCATTTCTCATCAGCTCAAGATCTTCGGCAGAGGTAATTCTTCTCGGACCGGTGCCAGGTAAAACAGATGGACCAAAGTCTGCCTCTTCAGCAGGCTTGGCTAATCTCCAGAAACCTAGCTCCGCGGGAAGCTCAATATCTTGAGTTCCATTTGTTTCATCGCCTAATAATCTTGAAGTGGCGTGATAGGTCAGATAGTTACCCTGACCAACTGCGAAAGTTACTTTTTGTTGAAACTTTTGTTCGGTGGGTTCGGTCTTAGCAACAAACTTATTGCTGACAACACCAATGCCCTCCCATGTTCCAACCAGGAATGCTAAGGGAGTTAGTTCTAAAGGTAGGCCTTCTGGAAGGACGAACAACTAGCGCTGACCCTTGAAGAGTTTGTAAAGCACCAAGATGCTAATTGCACCGATTGCAAGACCTGCAAGAATAAGCAGTCCTAGGAAGAAGAGATCTAGAGGCATGTGTTCAAGTTTATCCGAGAAGCAATATATACAGTCCGGCTAAAGCCAAAATCGCATAAGCGCCACCGGCAGCAAAGATAAGCCTTCTCACGATTCCTTCCGAATGAGAGCTGAACAAGTGCACCAGGGAAACCAGCGCTATTGAACCAGCAGCTAGAACTCCGAAGCCTCTAATGCTCTCGCCCCGATCCATGTTAAGGATTACCAAGATTGCGCCGATGGCAACAAGGAGCCAAACGGAGGCTATAGGGAGCCATTCTTTCCTCATAAAACCCATCATGCCCTATGGGGTGTTATCCAGAGGTAAGATTTAACCACTAATCAGGAGGCAAATTGGCACATTTGCTCGTCTTGTCTGAATCCTCAGACCACAGCATGCTCCCTGCGCTAGCTCTGCTCAGCCACAAGGTTCGTCAGATACCAGCGGAGCCAGCAGCTCTTATGAACGCTCCTGCTGCCGACCTAATCTTGCTGGATGCCCGTAAAGATCTTGTTGCAGCCAAGTCGCTAGCGACCTTGCTGAAAACCACTGGCCTTTCTTCACCGCTATTCCTTGTTATCAGCGAAGGTGGTTTGGCGGCACTTTCAATTGAGTGGGGTGCTGATGATTTCTTATTGGATTCAGCTGGACCTGCCGAAATAGATGCCCGGATTAGATTAGCGATTACTAAATCCGTTGCCCTTGAAACGCAGGGCAAGATCCACGCCTCCGGTGTTGTTATTGATGAAGCTTCTTATTCAGCGAAGGTTCATGGTGAACCGATGGACCTTACCTATAAGGAATTTGAACTAATCAAGTTCCTAGCCCAGCATCCCGGCAGAGTCTTCACCAGAGACCAACTGCTAAGTGAAGTCTGGGGTTACGACTACTTTGGTGGAACCAGAACAGTTGACGTTCACATCCGTCGGCTCAGAGCAAAACTGGGAGACCTGGAAGGGCTCATTGGAACTGTTAGAAACGTTGGATACCGCTTCAACAACTCAATCGAGGATGCTACCTCGATTGCAGGTGGTTACTAAAAATTCACCAACCGTCAAACTAAAACTGCAAGGATAAATATCATGTCGGAAGAGACCATGGCAATCACTCTGCCACCAAACGGTCATGATCTTCCCCACGACCGTTTTATTGACCGTGAACTTTCTTGGCTAGCATTCAATGAAAGAGTTCTTGAACTTGCCGAAGACGAGTCGTTGCCATTACTAGAAAGAGTTAACTTTCTAAGTATCTTCGCCTCGAATCTCGATGAATTCTTCATGGTTCGTGTCGCCGGCCTAAAGCGCAGAATTGCCACTGGGCTTGCCGTGACTTCTATCGCTGGGTCTGAGCCTCAAGAAGTCTTAACGCAGATCAGTCAGGAAGCACATTCTCTCCAAAGAAGACACAGCAAACTTTTCATTGAAATCATCGAACCTCAACTAGAAGCTGCCAGAATAAACATCACTTCTTGGGACAATCTAGAAGATTCAGAGAAGGAAGCTCTAAGTGATTATTACCGGAAGCAGATTTTCCCGGTACTCACTCCGCTCGCTGTTGACCCTGCTCACCCATTCCCTTATATCTCTGGCCTGTCATTGAATATTGCTGTCATGGTTAGACACCCTGAAAATGACAGTCGGCTATTTGCCAGAGTAAAAGTTCCACCAACTCTCCCTCGTTTTGTGAGAGTTCCGGGGGCTAGCTCTGGGGTTCGATTCGTCCCACTAGAAGATATCATTGGTCAGCACTTAGGTTCGCTCTTTGAAGGAATGGATGTGATTCAACATCACAACTTCAGAGTCACACGTAATGAAGATCTTGATGTTGATGAAGATGAAGCCGAGAATCTTCTGCAAGCACTGGAAGCTGAATTGCTTAGAAGAAGATTTGGCCCGGCAGTTCGTCTTGAAGTTTCCAGCACAATCGACCAAGAGGTGCTTGCACTGCTTATGGAAGAACTCGACATTGAAGCAGAGGATGTCTACTCACTTGAGGGACCGCTTGACCTTACTGGCCTGAGTGACATCGCCTTCATGAAACGCGCCGACCTACATTTCATACCGCATCAGCGGGTAACCAACCGTTACCTAAAGGCAGCAGCTGATGAAGGAGTGAGCATTTTCAGCGCACTGAGGCAAAGAGATGTTCTGCTGCATCACCCGTACGAGTCATTTTCAACTAGTGTTCAGGCCTTTATTGAACAAGCAGCTAACGATCCTAAGGTGTTTGCAATCAAGCAAACTCTTTATAGGACAAGTGGTGATTCTCCAATCGTTGATGCCCTCATCAACGCTGCCCGCGCTGGTAAACAGGTCCTTGCTCTGGTCGAGATCAAAGCGAGATTCGATGAACAGAACAACATTGGCTGGGCCAGAAAGCTCGAACAAGCTGGTGTTCACGTTGTTTATGGAATTGTGGGACTAAAGACCCACTGCAAGTTGGCTCTGGTTATTCGTCAAGAAGATGGCAAACTCAAGCGTTACTGTCACATCGGAACTGGAAACTACAACCCTAAGACTGCGAGATTCTATGAAGACTATGGTCTCCTAACAAGTCGCGATGCTGTTGGCGAAGATGTCGCTAAATTGTTCAACCGCTTATCTGCTTACGCTGAAGACCTTTCCTTCCAAGAGTTGTTAGTCTCCCCGGTTGGTGTTCGTGAAGGGCTTACGCACCTAATCGAACAAGAGGCTAAAAACTCCATAGCAGGTAGTCCTGCAGGAATTCAAATCAAACTGAATTCCCTGGTTGATGAACAGATAATTGACTCTCTCTACCGTGCTTCCATAGCAGGCGTTCCAATTGAGATTTTAGTTAGAGGCATGTGTGCTTTGAAACCAGGAGTTCTAGGACTTAGTGAGAACATAAAGGTTAGATCTGTCCTTGGTCGCTACCTAGAACATTCGAGAGTTTTTAGATTTATTAATTCTGGCGATCCGATTGTTTACATTGGTTCCGCTGACATGATGCATAGAAACTTAGATCGAAGAGTCGAAACATTAGTTCGTCTCCGAGCCCAAGATCAGCTGACTGAAATTGAAAATCATTTCAATTTAGCGATGGCTGATACTTCTGCGTCATGGCATCTTGGTTCAGATGGTTCATGGCTGAAGAATGGTGGTAATTCCTCGAGTGTTGGCTATGTTGATGTCCAAGACAGAATAATGCAGAACATTCTGAATAGACGGCCAGGTTCTCAGTAATGCCTGTTGTCGCTGCCGGCGCAATTTTATGGCGCAAGGAAAAAGGTGAGCTTCGAGTTCTAATGATTCACAGAAGTCGCTACGATGACTGGAGCTGGCCCAAAGGAAAACTCGATAAAGGTGAGGCAATAAGCGAAGCAGCTGTTCGCGAACTGAGAGAGGAAACTGGTTTAAAGGTATCCCTCGGCGTTAAATTACACGTCAGCCAATACAAATTAGAAAACGGTTCCAAAAAGATTGTTCACTATTGGGCTGCTCAAGTTAGCGACGAAGCGCTCAGAAAACAAAAATTCAAACCAGACGATGAAGTGAGCAAATTTGAATGGCTATCGGTATCCGATGCCAAAAAAAGGATGTCCTATAAACACGACAATGATCCTCTAAAAGTACTTATTTCTTTGCATGACAAAGGGATCCTAGAGACAAGGCCTTTCGTTCTTTTGCGTCACGCTAAAGCTACTCAGAGAGCGGACTGGAAAAAGGGTGAGGCAACTAGGCCACTATTGAAACAGGGAATTGCTCAAGCTGTTGCGCTTACCAATATCCTGAACGCCTACGGACCAAAACTAGTGGTAACTAGCAGTTGGAAACGGTGTTTGGACACTGTCCGACCCTTTATTACCAAAATGAAGGTCAAACTGGTGGAACGCTCTCAGCTAAGTGAATTAGGGGCTAAGAATGGACCCCAGCGCACCCATAAGCTAATTCACAATCTCATCGAGACAGAGAAGAAGGTGGTTGTCTGTAGCCACCGTCCAGCCTTACCAACCATCATTGAAGCCATAGGTGTTTATGGAGATAAGGCCCAAAGGAAGGAGCTTGAAGAGGCGCTCAACCTCAAACCTGGGGACCTTTGCGTCATCCACTTGGCCAACAGTCCAGACAAAAAGAAAGCCAAAATAGTTGGCATCGAGTTCGAAGGACCAGTCATCGGGGATTAGTCTTTTTAGATGACTAATTCTCCCGCCGCCTGGCTTAACTGGCTCGAAGCCAGAAACAAGACCTTCGCGAACCCAACCGGATTCCTAGCTATCACTAACCTGGTTTGGCTCAACCATGACCCGCAAAGCATTCAAGGCATCTCAGGATCTTGGTGGTCTGAGGGGCACACAGTGTTTGTGACCAACAGCGCAACGGGCAACCACTCTTGGACTGTTGAACCAAGAGGTGAAATTAGTTTTGATTACGATGACATCAAAGTGGAACTTGCTAGTCGTAATGGTCAACTTATCGTCAGACCTAGAGATCCAAATAGTCAGTTGCTGAAATCTTTCGATGGTGTAATCACATTCGATTACAACCCGTACTACTCCGTTGCGGCTCGACTTGAACTAAACGATGCTCCGAAGGAGGTGGTAGTCGGCTCTGTTATTGAAGGTATGACTCATGCATACATCTCTCCAGGTGCTTTGGTTTTCGAACTGGGTGGAGCAGAACATCGCCTTACCGCTTTTGATAAAGCAAACAGCGAAGATCTAACTGTGTATTTCAAAGACACAACTTCGGGCACCGTGACTTATGGAACTGGTAGATCAGTAAGTGCATTCCATCAAGCAGATGGTTCATACATTCTTGATTTTAACTTCTCCGGCAATTTTCCTTGCTCTTATACCGATTTCGCCACCTGTCCGGTTTCTCCTGTTGAAAACAAACTGAACATCGCCATTGAAGCTGGTGAAAAGAAGCCCCTGTATAGAAATACAGTTGAAGGCCTTAAGTCACAGGTTGCCCAATGAGAGATGAAGTTACCGGTGGATTACCACTTGCGCTAAATGATGAAGGTCAGCCTGCTCTTTGCTTAGTTACTGGAGCAACGGGATATATCGGCGGCAGGTTAGTGCGTGAATTGTTGGAACACGGCTATCGTGTTCGAGTTTTTGCCCGTCATGCTGAACGTCTTACTAGCTATCCATGGTTCCACAGAGTTCAAATCATAGAGGGCGATGCTAATGATCGAGAAGCTGTAAGCAGAGCTTTGCAAGGTGTTGATGTTGCCTATTACTTGTTGCATGCACTCATGGTCAGAGACGACTTTGAACAGCTGGAGCGTGACTGGGCTAATACTTTTGGTGAATGCGCCAAAGAGAACAACGTCAAGAGAATTATTTACTTAGGTGGTATGGCAGAGTCAGAAGCCAAACTTAGCGCGCACCTTTCTGCCAGGGCTGAAACTGGTGAGATACTAAGAAGCTCGGGAGTCCCAACAATTGAGCTTCGTGCAGGAGTGGTGATTGGTTCTGGTTCAGCCTCCTTTGAGATGCTTCGCTACCTTACCGAACGTTT
The DNA here is from genome assembly GCA_009921165.1 of Actinomycetota bacterium. Taxonomy (GTDB): domain Bacteria; phylum Actinomycetota; class Actinomycetes; order Actinomycetales; family Microbacteriaceae; genus Rhodoluna. Next base: position 21,590 of record RFYI01000005.1, read on the forward strand.
ACCAGTCATGGTGACACCCAAGTGGGTTACCGTTCGTATTCAACCAATCGCAGTTAGAGATGTTTTGCGTTACCTCGTTGGCGCAGCTGGTGTCAAAGAAAAAGTAAACGACCACTTTGATATAGGTGGACCAGAGGTTCTCACATACAGAGATTTGATGTTGCAGTATGCAGAAACAGCTGGCTTGCGAAAGAGAATTATCATGCCGCTACCGGTTCTAACCCCAAGACTTTCTAGTGGCTGGGTTGGCTTAGTGACACCAGTTCCAATAACCCTGGCCAGAAGACTCATCGATTCCCTCAAAAATGAGGTTGTTGCTCAAGACGACTCCATCAAGAAATACATTCCAGACCCTGAAGGCGGTCTAACTACTTTCAGGCGAGCAGTTGCATTAGCGCTAACTCGTATCAAAGAAGCTAATGTTGAAACTCGTTGGTCTAATGCATCCTTGCCAGGCACACCTAGCGAACCGCTGCCAACCGACCCTAAGTGGGCTGGTGGTTCCCTTTACACCGACATAAGAGTAGAGATTGGTACCGACCCAATCGAAAAGGTTTGGCAGCGCATTGAATCAATCGGCGGTGATAACGGTTATTCAACTGCTACCTGGGCTTGGGAACTTAGAGGCTTGCAAGATCGCCTAGTTGGTGGTGTTGGTCTTCGTCGAGGAAGAAGAGATCCTTACTTTCTACTCGAAGGAGAATCACTTGATTTCTGGAGAGTTGAAGCAATTGAGAGACCGCATCTGCTGAGGCTTAGAGCAGAAATGAAGATGCCTGGGCTTGCTTGGCTAGAGTTCCAAGCAGAACCAACCAAAGACGGTGGAACTAAAGTGACACAAAGAGCGATCTTCGTGCCGAAGGGTTTATTGGGACAGATTTATTGGTGGACCGTATTTCCTATGCATGGTCTGGTATTCCCAAGTATGGTCAAACACATTACCCACAACACATCGATCAAACGTCACAAATAGACTGACTCAGTGAAGAAAAACGGCCTTGCTGTCCTAGCCCTACTCTTTGTCACCATAGCCTGGGGTGCATCCTTTGTTGCCATGAAGCCAGCCATGGAAAAGATTCCTGTATTCGATTTTCTTGCAATTCGATTCACTATCGCAGCAGCCCTAATGATTGTTGTGAAGCCACGAGTGCTAAAAGCCTTTCGAGGTAAGACAATAATCTACGGAGTTATTCTTGGAGTCATTCTCGGCTTCTCTTATGTGACTCAAACTATTGGGCTAAAACTTTCAACTGCAGCAATTACAAGTTTTATTACTGGTTTATACGTGATACTTACTCCGATACTCATCTGGATGATATTCAACAAGAAGCCAAAATCGATAGTCGCTATCGGAGCCGTATTAGCAACACTTGGGCTAGGACTCATAACTATCAAAGATGCGACTTTTGATTTTGGTCAGATTTGGACCATTCTGTGTGCGCTGGGTTTCGCTCTTCACATAGTAGGGCTCGGCAGATGGTCGCCAGGTAAAGATGTTTATGCCCTCACGGTCATCCAATTGACAACTGTGGCCTTGGTCTGCTGGATCGGTGCCTTGCCTGATGGCTACCAAGCGCCAGTAGATGGTGAAGTTTGGTTCGCAGTTCTCTTCACAGCGGTGTTTGCAACAGCTATGGCTTTCTTCATTCAAACCTGGGCTCAGTCGATTATGGACGCCTCAAGAGTTGCAATCATATTGACTATGGAAGTTGTATTTGCCGCCTTGACCTCTATCGCAGTAGGGCAAGAAGTATTGTCTCTGCAAACTGTATTCGGTGGTGCACTGATGTTAGCTGCGATGCTACTAATTGAATGGCCAAGAAAAGACTCAGAACCAGGTGAACTGGTCTATGAACCTATGCCGCACTAAGGAAAACTTATGATTATCTCAATCGATGCAGGGACCACCGGAGTAACCGTCATTGCTGTAAACCATGAAGGCGAAATAACTGCAAGAGGCTATCAAGAATTCCCTCAACACTATCCGCAACCAGCTTGGGTTGAGCATGACCTTGAAGAGATTTGGCAAGCAGTTCTAAGTGCAGCTGGAAAAGTTATAGCTCAGGTTGGTAATAACTTCACAGCTATCGGTATCACTAACCAAAGAGAAACTGTTGGACTCTGGAATAGAAAGACCCTGGTCTCCCCTTGCAAAGCTATTGTTTGGCAAGACAGAAGAACAACTGAAATCCTAGAAGAACTAAAGGTCAACTCTGCTATCAACTCTGTCCAACAAAAAACAGGTCTGCCGCTAGATCCTTACTTCAGCGCTTCAAAACTCAGGTGGATAGCAAAGAATCTCCCAGCCATCTGGGAAGAAGTAACCAGAGGTGAGGTCATAGTTGGCACGATAGATACTTACCTAATCTCAAGACTTACCAATGGTGCAGCTCACCTAACTGATGCCAGCAACGCTTCTCGAACTCAGCTATACAACATTCACACGGGAGATTGGGATCAAGAGTTACTAGAGCTCTTCGACATCCCCGAACACGCACTTCCAACCATTGTTGATTCAAGTGGCCTGCTAGCGACCGCTGACCCAGCTGCTTTTCTGGGAATTGCAGCTCCAATCACTGGTATTGCCGGCGACCAACAGGCCGCCCTATTCGGTCAAACTCAGTTTGATGTTGGTGGTGCTAAATGCACCTATGGCACAGGTGCATTTATTCTGCAGAACACTGGAGATAAAGCAATACTTCAAGACAATGGGCTAATCACAACTGTTGCTTGGCAACTAAATGGAATTAGGACCTTCGCCAATGAAGGATCTGTATTTGTCGCAGGAGCTGCAGTCCAATGGCTCAGAGATGAACTGAAGATCATTAACTCTGCTGAGGAAATAGAAGCTCTCGCTAAAACAGTTACGGACAACGGAGGGATAGTTTTTGTCCCAGCACTTACCGGTCTTGGTGCTCCATATTGGATTCCAGATGCGAGGGGTTCAGTTTTTGGTCTAACCAGAGGAACTCAGAGAGGTCACTTAGCTAGAGCAACACTCGAAGCCCTTGCCTTTCAAGTAAAGGATGTCTTCGATGCCATGGCAACAACTGGTGTGAGTCTCAATTCACTAAGAGTCGACGGTGGAGCATCTGCTAATAACCTGCTAATTCAAATCCAAGCAGATGAGCTTCAAGTTCCGATAGAACGTCCCTCCAACTTGGACTCCACCGCGCTGGGAGCTGCATATCTTGCTGGCCTTGGCATTGGTTACTGGAAAGACCTAGATACTCTAAGCAGTCTCAACCCAGTTGAGACTTCCTTCGTCCCTCAGAGCACCAGCCCTGAGCCTTATGCGCGCTGGAAACGGGCAGTGGAGGCAACTATTGCCTTCGCAGAGAATTAACCTCTCAAAAAAGTTAGAATAGAAAGTCTGCAGTGCAGATACGGGCCTCTAGCTCAGTTGGTTAGAGCAACGGACTTTTAATCCGTGGGTCGTCGGTTCGATCCCGACGGGGCCTACTAGAACCTCACCCTCCACGGTGGGGTTCTTTTTTCTTTTGCAGAATCAACATAGCTCTTGTGTGACCGCAGTTAACCGGACACTACGTCTGGCAAGCTCTAGGCAGCAGACGGTTGTTCTTGCCTTTAGCCGCCGACTATCCAGACAACTCTAGAGCCCATATTGGCCACGTAAGCGACGCCTGTGAGTCCATTCACTTGAATGTCACGTGGACTACGAGCACCACTGAGCGTTCGAGTTACCTGCCTAGTCTTGGTGCTTATGACGGAGACTGAGTTACCGAGGAAGTTCGCAACATACAATTCGCTTGTCTTGCTTCGAATAGCCAAAGCTAGTGGGCCTAGTCCCACCTTGATGGTTCCCATTAACTTTTTGGTGTTGATCTCAATCATACTTACGCTATTGGACGCAAAGTTAGTCACGTAAAGCACTCCGTTTGCATCTATGGAAATAGCGTTCGGCTCCTTGCCTACTTTTATTTTCGCAAAAGTTTTCCACGTTTCGGGATCGAGAATGGTTACCGTGCCAGTGTTTTGATTAGTTACGCAAATTCGCCCTGTTGGCTGATCTACAGCTACTGCACTCACACCAATTGCAAGGGTCACTGTCTTGATCAAAGCTTTCGTTGTGGTGTCGAAAACTAACAATTTTCCAGCGGGATAAAATGTGACATAGAGGCGTCCTCGATTGCTGTCAACTGCGACGCCCGTCAGGTCATTTGTTCCTTGGAAGCTATCTTCGACGGGAATTGTTAAGGTGACACTGTTGGAAGCCACGTCGATCACTGAAATGTCGTTGCTTTCCAAGTTGGTCACATAGATCTCGTGCCTAACCTCATCCAATGCCATGTCGAGAGGCTTGCCGGAGTAGCCTGTGACTTGGCTCATGATCTTAGTTTTTTCATTGATTACTTTAATTTTGCTGTACTCCACAGCCACAAATAACTTTTGCGCGGTTGCATCGACAACAGCGGCGATAGGTGATCCTCCCACAACGAGACTGCCTATGACCTTTGCACCAGAAACGGCGTTAGCCTGAATTGGAGATTGTAAAAGGGCGACGAGTGCCACCAGCACTAATATCTTTCTCATGTTCCCAATCGTAGTAGTGTTTTGACCAGTGTCTAGCTCAGCTGGTTAGAGTAACGGACTCTTAATCCGTGGGTCGCGTCGCACGTGATATTCAGGCACTAGCGACAGGTAGTTCCATTTCTAGAACTATCTATAAAACTTCCAACTGGTTACACGTCGCAAAATATCTAACGCCAGCAATCTTTTTAGGAATCTTTGCAGCTCTAACTTTCGCTCTTCTTTCTTGATAAGGAAGTCCTGAGCTCTTGAATAAAGAGGTCCTTCAATAGTTGAAATCTAGATTTACTTGATCCCGAGTAAATCAATGACAAACACTAATGTTTTTCCAGACAAAGCGTGGCCACCGCCTGCTGGACCATACGCTAGTTCAGGCGGACAGATCAGCATTCTTCTGCCACCAATCTTCATGCCTGGGATCCCATCTTGCCATGCTTTGATTAGACGGTTTAGTGGGAATTCGATTGACTCTCCACGACTCCAAGAAGAATCAAATTCTTCGCCAGTTTCGTAGTCGACACCGAGATAGTGAACGTTAACTACTGAATTAGCAGGTGCTTGGGCACCATCACCGATAACTATGTCCCTGGTTGTCAACACATTAGGTGCTGGTTCTAACATTGGTTCAATTTCTGGACGCTCTAAATTACTCATAGTACAAAAGCATAGTCATCCAAAGAGCTATGCAGGTTATCGGAGGGTTGCCTGGCCGATCACTTTGAACCCGCCTTTATTTTGGAGTTCTAGCAAACTTTATTGACGCATAAATTAGCGGGAGTTGAAGCGGAAGTCGCAGCCAAGCGATAACTACAACCCAGCTAAATCCATTACTGGAGACATCCCACGCGTACCAAATGTTTGCTGGCCAGATAGCCAATAGTAGGGTTGCACTTAGATAGCCAGCCCATTTTTGTTTTGCAATGAAACCAATCGCACACAGTATTTCAAAGACACCACTAATCAAGATCAGAAGAATGTGCTCTGGTAACCAAGGTGGCATTAGCCATAGGAATAATGTCGGGTTTGCAAGGTGCAGTCCTCCGCTTGCCAGAAATAGGAAAGTCAGAGTCCAAACCAAAATCTTGTTTGCAGAGGAATTCTTCATGTGCGCTCTCGATCATCTACTTCATCTGAAACTACCAATTGGGAGCTAAATAGTTTGACATTTGTTCACACATCTGCCTTAAAGCAAAGTGTGGGGCTGATTGCTCAACCCCACACCCACTCTTTACGTTTAGTTTGCTACTTGCCAATCAATGATGATATCTGCTCTACGGTCCTGATCGGTTCCAGTGTTATAGATACCCTTGGCGTTTAGAACGAACTTACCCTTGAGCCCCTTGGCGCTTAGATAGTTAGTTGCAGCTTGCGCTCGGGCCTTCGACAATTTTGCGTCTATGGCTGTGCTACTAGTTTTCTTTACCCAACCAGAAATATCGATGGACAGGATGGTAGCTTTCTTTGGGATTCCACTGAGCAACTTGTCAAGAGCCGCCTTGGCAGGTGCAAGCAAGAATGAGGAGTCACCATTGAAGATGATGAAACCAGTACTCGTGACCTTTCGAATTGGACTCTTAATATATTCGAAGCCATTCGTGAAGGTGAATCTACCATTCTTAGTTACTACCTCAACGTCAACTAATCCAGCAGCGTGAGCTGGACTGGTAAAGGTGAGCGATTTTCCATCTTTAGAAACAACGATGTCAGTCGCGAGTACTCCGTCAAGGTAAACCAATGCTGGCTTCTTGTCGTCACCTATAAAGGCTGATCCATTTACAGTTACTTTGGTTCCACCGTCGCTTGGCCCTTGATTAGGTGTTAGCGCCAAAATCGACGGAGTTGGGATTGGTGGATAGTAACTGAACACTTTACCGAGTTCTAAGGTGCCAGCATCTGTAATCAAAGTTACCGCAACTAGTCCTTTGACATGAGGTGGGGTCAACCCGGTGATCTGGTTGCTACCCAGCAGTGTGACACCGGTGGCCTCAATGCCATCAAATTTCACAGTCGGATTATTGAAACCAAAGCCGTAACCGTTTATTGTGAATCTAGTTCCACCAGCTTCAGGCCCACGTTTGGGATCAATTCCGACAAAATAAGGCGGGTTGATTGTGTGCTTAGCGGGTAGGACAGTGATGTTGTAATCATCAATTGAGCCTGCGCTGAATGATGTGACTACTCCAGCCACTGCATACTCACCTGGGAAGGTAGGCTTTGCTTCTGCTGCATCGTAGGTGTAGTCGATGTTGCCAATAGTGTCTCCCGTTTTCAAACCGGTTGCAGTTCTAATACCACCTGGGTTGACTTGGTCTCCCCAATCAGAGTTACTGTTGGCTAGCTGAATAGTCAAGGTTGCCTTGGTGATATTCAAAGTGCCACTTAGGTAACTGATTTCATAGTTACTTACCAAACCGCCAGCGATAGTTGCAGCGCTAGGGGTAATGGTGAAGCTTCCAACGTGCACTGGGTTTGCTGTTGAATAGGTGTAAGTTGCGCCAGATATGGTTTCTGCGCCGACCAGGTTACCTTGGACAACTGAAACACTGTTGCTAGGCAATGCCTGAGCATAAACTGAACTTTGATCAGCTGCCTTGATTGTGATTGAGCGCTTCTTAATCGTGAGCTTCGAACCTGCGGTGATTGTCGCTGTGAAGTTAGGTCCAGCAGCAAGTGTGCCAACTGAAATGACATAATCACCTACATTTTCACCAGCGATGCGAGTAGGCGCACCAGTAACCGAGATACCTGATCCATTGCCTAAAACCGCTGGGGTGAAGTTATAGGTGTAACTTGGATCAGCTTCACCGTAGAACTTCTCAAGGTTGTTAACAGTGATAGTCACCACGAACTTCTCAATCTTGAACTTATTTACTGGATCTAGGGTTACCGAGTAGTTCGGGTTCGAACCTTCTATGGTGCCTAGGTTGTAGTCATATTGAGCAACATCCTCGCCAGCGCTTCTACCTAGTTGACCATTCAAGCTCTCGCTGTAAGGCAGCGTGATGTCAGTGTCATAGGTGTATACCGGGTTGTTATCGCCATAGGTCTTTTTCTGGTTAGGCTTCGGGGTGACCTTGACTGGGCGCTTGTTGATGGTTAACTTTCCTCCATCGACAGTGATCACATAGTTAGACCCGAGGCTCAAAGTGCCAAGTCTGATGCTGTAATCACCTATGTTTTGACCAGGATCACGGCTTAGAGCACCAGTATATGAAGGGGAACCAACAAGCGCACCAGAACTTATCTGGTAGCTGAAAGTTGGATCTACTTGACCATAAAGTTTGCTCTTGTCGTCGGCGATAAGGTGAATCTGTCGAGGGTTGATAGTCAGAGTCCCATCACCGTAACTGATGTTGTAGTTAGCAGATGTTCCGCTTGAGAAAACTGCGGCACCAGGTGTGATCTTGTAGGAACCGGCGTCACTTGGAGGGTTAGGTGATGAGTAACTAAAGGTTACAGAGCTGACTGCATCAGTAAATGCAGTGGCACCCTCACAAATACTGAAGCTGTTCGCAGGTCTCGAGTCACCGTAAGTAATCTCCTTATCTGCAGCACAAAGCTTCAAGTCACGTTTGGTTATCTTGAGCTTTGCTCCAACATAACTAACGCTGAAGTTTGCGTTATTTGCTGTTGTCACTGTTCCCTGGTTAATGTCATAACCAACTGAACTGACCGCTTCACCAGCTGTTCGTGTCAAGCTTCCGCTCAGTGCAACAGTCGTGCCATTAGGCAAGGAGTTGAGTGAAGTGGTGTAGGTCAGGTTGTTATCCGCTGTTCCATACTGTTTAGAGTCGGCAACGGCTGTTACGGTTATCGGCCTTACGTTAATGCTGAATTTGTTTGATGCATCAACGGTTATGTTGTAGTTGGTGTTGTAGTAGTTCAGATCTCCTGTTGTATAAGAGTACTGACCAACATCCTCACCAGATGTTCTACCCATAGCCAAATAGAGTGCGTCACCAGATTTTAGGCTTCCTGAAGTAACGCTGTAATCACTGGCTCCGAAACTAGGGAAATCAGGATCATTATCTCCATACAGCTTGCTCTTTGCGTTTGGTTTGATAGTGACATCGCGCTTAGTGATTTCCAATACGGCAGGGTTCACTATTACGTTGTAGTTCGAACCTCCGACTACTCCGCCAAGATTAATGTTGTAATTGCCGACATTCTCACCTGAGTCACGACTTAAATTAACTGTCGGAGAATCTGCGCCAACCCAGGCATAACCGCTAGCCATAGACCAGGTTAGGCTAGGGTCCACGTTGCCATAGACCTTGGTCTTATTGGCCGCGTCGATGTAGATGGTCTTTGGATCGATTTGTAGATTGTCTTGGTGGTAGGTCAATTCATAATTAGACGAAAGAGCCAAAGTACCTTTTGTGATTGCATAGGAACCCACGTTAGAACCGGCATTTCTCGCTATAGAACCGGTGAACGAATCACCGTTTACCAGCCAGTAACTGCCACAGTTTTCGTAAGTTAATGCAGGATCTGCATCACCGTAAGTCTTGCTCTTAAATCCAGCGCAAACGTCAATAGGACGCTTCAGAATTACGAGCTTTCCGCCAGTAACCGAGTCAATGATGTAGTTACTTCCGCCGGTAAGCGTTCCTTGAGAGTAGTTGTAGTTACCAACAGTTTCACCAGTAGCACGACTGATTGATCCGGATAGAGAGTCCCACCAAAGTAGTCCGCTTGAAGAATACTTCAGTTCAGGATCTGCTTCCCCGTAGTACTTTTGGGTGTCAACACCAGAAACAGTGATGTGCTTCTTATTGATGGTAAAGCGGTTTGTGTTGTTTACCGTGATGTTGTAATTCGGGTTGTAGTACCCAAAATTACCGATGACGTATCCGTAGTTACCGGCATTCTCGCCAGATTCACGACTGATCTCACCGACCAAGCTATCGGTGTAACCGAGTGAGCCAGAAGTAATTGAGTAATTCAAGACTGGATCATTATCACCGTAGGTTTTAGTCTTAGCAGCTGGGGTAATTGTTATTGGCCGTGGATTGATAGTTAGTGCTCCACTTGTGACATACATCTGGTAGTTCGAACCAGCGCTGAGAGTACCAGGTGTGATGCTGTAAACCCCAACCCCTTGTCCAGGATCGCGAGACATAGTCCCGGATATTGAATCGGAACCAACTAATGCAAAGCAGTAGGTATTAATAACAGCGGTCTTGGTGAAGGCAGGATCGGCATCACCATAGGTCTTAGCTTTGTCATCAGCGGCAACACAGATTGGTCGCTTGTAGATTTCTAGCGAGCCAGTGTGGAAAGTGATTGTGTAGTTGCTAGAAGAAGCTAGCGTTCCCTTGTTGATGGTATACAAGCCTACGTTTGCACCACTGACTCTAGTCAAAGCACCCGAGAGTGTATCTCCGTTTATTAGACGATTCTCCCCGCCAAATGAGTAACTAAATGTTGGGTCGACGTCGCCATACATCTTGCGGGTGTCATTCGCCCACACATCCAAAGGACAGGTTGTTATGGTCAACTTACCGCCAGAAATTGGAGCAAGCGTGTAGTTATTTCCGCCATCAAGTGTGCCGTTGTTATACGCATAATCACCTAGATTGATTCCCGCTGTGCGAGAAAGAGCTCCAGATAAGGTGTCTCCCCGAACGAGTCCAGAGGCAGAGTACAACAGAGTTGGATCTGGTTGGCAGTAGTTCTTGGAGGTATTGACTCCTGTTAAAGTGATGCGTTTCTTATTGATGGTCAACTTACCCCAATAAGCATAGGTAATGTCGTAGTCAGGGTTCAGGTCATCCATGCGAGTTAACACATAGTTGTATGTGCCTACGTTTTCACCCTCTTCACGATCTACCACGGGAGACCCAAATAGGGTGCTGTCTCCCGGTGCAAGATTCTTGTTGCCTGGGTTTGTGAATGTCCATGGTCTGCTCGGATCATCAGAGCCATAAGTTTTTGTAGTATCAAGCGCCGAGATAGATACTGGACGCTTGGCAATCACATATTCACAAGGGACATAAGTGAAGGAAATGGAAGCGGTATTGCCAGAAACCAAAAGGCCCTCGTCAGGTGTGATGGTATAGGTTCCGGCGTGAGTTGGCCAGGTCTGGGTAGGTCCGTAACGGTCTCCAGATAATGAATAGCCATCAAAAATGTACTTGATTGAACCAGCGGCGATAGATTCTGTGGCTGGCAACCCAGTCTTGCTGTAGTTGAGAGTTGGGTTAGGGTCGCCGTAAATTTTTGAATCACATTGGGTTGCAGTGATGGTTACAGGTATGCCCTGAATCACAAAGACACCGTCGCGGTAATCAAAGTCGTAATTGCCTAGATCACCTGGTGACATGGCGGCGTTGCTAGGTCGGATCTGATATCTTCCGGCTGCAGTAGGAACAACGGTACTTGATGGATAGTTCGTACCATCGATGCCAGTGAAAGTAAAGGAAACAGTTGTCACCTTGTCGGTGCCTCGCTCACCAACGACTGACTTAGTGAAAGTATCCGGACTGTTACCAAAAATTATTGTCTTATCATCCGCAGAAATCGTGGCCGCGGCGTGACGGTAGAAACAATTACTAGTCACACTTCCGGCATTCTGACCTAATGTGACAACTGTGCTGACAGGTCCCATTGGGATTGTTGAGTTTTCGGGAATAGTAAATCTGACATAGTCGCGAGGGAATTCACCACCAGTGTTGCCTGCGGATACCACAGTCACAGAGCTGCCATTCAAGCTAACTGTTGGAGATCCCAACTGATTGAGCAATAAAGCGCCATTGTCGAAGTAGAGCGTCCTGTTTCCTCCACTGTCAATGTTTCGTGCGTAATCTGTTTGGCCATCGCAATTACCCCAGGCAGCAGGCGCTTTAGCAACTTGGAAAATTGCTTTCCAAGCCGTTCCTTCATTAGTAATCACCTTGAATTCATAAGCTGAGTAGCTTGGTGCTAAGGCAGGAGTAGTGAAGGAAATGCTCTTGCCGTTCTTTGAGATGGTCGCTGCTATAAGGGCCCCGTTGATGTATACCTTGCCAGGCTTTCCATCGGTTCCAATAAAGTTACTACCGTTCACAGTTACAGGAGCCCCGCCAGCCGCAGGCAGCCAAGTGAGCGAAGATGCATCAATCTGCGGTGCAACTTGAAGAGCAAAGTAAGCAAAGACAGTTTTATTGATAATTGATGTTCCACCTGTTGGAATAACTTCAATACTTGCAAAGCCAACATCTCCGGCTGGAGTTGTAGCAGAAATTGAAGTGCCATCAAGTCGCACAATATTTGTGGCTGATTTGCCGTTGAATTTAACAATTGGAGTCCCAGTCAAACCGAAACCATCACCATTGATAACCACATTGGTGCCACCGGAGAAAAGCCCGCTGTTTGGTGTGACGTTATTTATGATTGGTGACTTGTAAGTAAATCCTGCACTCTTAGTGATTGCAGCAAAACCAGTTGGCGTCACAGAAACATCTTTAGCGCCTGCCGTATTCGCAGGAACCGTTGCTGTGATCTGTTTGTCCGAGACACGAACAACATTTGTAGCCAAAGCAGTTCCGAACTTAACAATAGGTGTCCCGGAGTTTCCAAAACCATTTCCGGCGATAACAACATTGGCACCGCCAATAGTCCAGTCAGCAGCAGGAGTAACTGAAGTTACCTCAGGTGGTGCCGGAATGAAGTATGTGTATCCGCTAGATAGAAGAGCGTAACCGTTAGCAAAGGTTAGACTGACGTTTCGCGCTCCCGGAGCGTTCGAGGGAACGGTGGCGCGAATAGTCTTATCGTCAACTCGAGTAACTGACAAAGCACATGCGGAACCAAACATTACATTAGGTGTTCCGGCTGGGAAAGCTGCCGCACTCTTGATCTCCACCGTGTTAGCACCAGCAACCGGACCACTATCTGGAGTTATTGAACTAATAGTTGGGAATGTTGTGGCAGCTTCATAGGTGTATGCGCCTGCCTTAGTAGCTGTTCCTCCTCCGGTTGTTGGAGTGATTTCGACATCAACGGTTCCAGCGACGCCGTCTTTGGTAACTGCTGTTACCTGGGTGGGGCTGACAAGTTTCACACAAAGCGCAGGTTTACCGCCAACTTTGACAGTAGGCATACCCGTTGCTCCAAAGTTTGTTCCGTTGATGGTTATTAAAGTTCCACCTTCAAGCACACCACTTGGAGCTGTGACACCGGAAATAGTTGGGGCGTTGGCATATGTGAATCCCGAGCTCATTGTGGTTGTTGAGTCAACGTTCTTTGCTACAACGTCCACTGTCCCAGCTGGATTAGCGGGTGTGAGCATAGTTGCGCTCAAACCGTCTTCGGTCACAACGACATTAGTCGTCGGCTTTCCACCAATAGTAAATGTTGCGGGTAGGTTGTCACTGCCTCGTAAATAACGACCTGAGATAGTGATTTCAGTTCCACCAGCAACAGCACCTTTGTCAGGATTAATAGAGTCAATTTTTGGAGCTAGAACTTCGGGGGTGTATAAGAAAGCTTTGTTTAGTGAGAATACGTTTGCGGAATAAAGTCCTCGTCGCACAGTGTCATTACTAAAACTAACTTCAACTTTTGCGTCCCCTTTAGTTCCAGCCGGAGTGATTGCGGTGATCTGCGTTGGGCTGACACGTTTAATTCCAGTTGCTAAAGCGCCATTGAACTTTACGACCAGTGAGCCGTTACCCCATTCCATTGGACCGAAACCGGTTCCCTTGATGGTTACTGTTGTTCCACCTCGAAATGTTCCAAGGTTTGGTGTCACTGAAGTGATACCTGAAGCTGTGTAGTTGTAGAAATCTGGTTCCGTTACGTTTACATCACTATAGAAGGTCACATCTGCTGGACCGGTAGTTGGGCTGTAAGGAGTTCTGAAGGTAATCCACTCGCCCACGTTGCTTCTTTGAATGTCGTTGCGCCAAACCGTATTAGCGCCAACCTTTATATCAGTTACGGAGTTCAGGTTTTGGCCCGTGATGGTGATGAAATCACCGCCGGTGACAGTACCTTCACTTGGATTTATAGTTGCCATGACTGGTGGCCGGAATGCCGCTTCGGCTGGGCTGGCAACCGTTAGTATTGTCACCGCTAATAAAGTGCCAGTCATAAAAGCTAGAGATTTTATGAACTTTGAATTCAAGTTAAACATGGTCAAGACCTTTCCCGCTGCGTCATCGCACACTATTCAACAATAGCCTGCCAAGTCGAACCATCTGAGAACGAAGCCCCCGACTGGATACCCAAACCTTAGGCTTTATCTATGAGTCTTACCATTACTAAATTCATTGCAAAAGGACTAGACACTCTTATTCAAGGAGAACCTGTAGCCATTTTGCTCCACGGCTATGGAGCTGACGAGCGGGACTTACCAGATTTGATGAGTTCCCTCCCGAAACTGCCTTGGGTGTCGCTACGAGCTCCGCTTTCCTTGGAAAGTGAAGGTTTTGCTTGGTATCCGATTAGCCAATCTCTGAAACCACTTGAATCTGATGTTAGGCATGTAACCGAATCTGTTTGGAATTGGATAGATGATTACCTACCTGAAGATTCAGATCTAATCCTGATTGGTTTTTCTCAAGGAGCTTTGATGGCTACCCAATTGCTTAGAAGTAGACCAGAGAGGATAAAAGCGACTGTAATTCTCGCTGGATTTATGTTTGATGGGGCGATGCCTGGCGATGAATCGCTTCTAAAAACAAAGCCTAAAGTCATTTATTGCAGAGGGCTAAACGACCAACTAATACCTAAAGAGGCTATTGCCAATCTGAATTCCTGGCTACAAACCCACACGAAATCAGCCACTAAAACTTACCCAGGATTAGGCCATTCGATTGATCAGAGAGTGATAGACGATGTGTCGGTCTATCTAGCGGGTCAGTTGGGTAAGAGCAGCTAGTTTTTTCCTCGTGCTCGTGAAAGCCCTTTCAATAGTCTGGCAATTAGCCCAAAGCAGCACTAATGACCCAAATAGTTTCTCCCGATTTATCGGTAAATTTATGAGAAGACCATCAACGGAAGGCAAGTCATGAGTATCAGAAGTTTTACAAGCTTGGCAATGGTGGCCTTATTTATAACAAGCTTTCCGAATGTTAGTTCGGCTGGCACCGCTGATGCTAACTGCACAATCTATGGGACTGCAAAATCTGATCAGATTTTTGGAACTGCCGGCAATGACATCATTTGCGCTGGAAGTGGAAATGACACGATAAGTGGTCTTGGTGGGAATGACATCATTTATGGCGGTCCAGGAAACGATGGAATCTCTGGTGGATCTGGAAACGATCAAATATTTGGTGAAGCTGGCAACGATTATGTAGAAGGTGGAGCTGGCAAAGATCAGCTCTCGGGTGATTCGGGGAACGACAACCTCAATGGCGGTGCTGAGTCCGATTTAATCCGAGGCAATGCCGGTACCGATTTCATCAACGGAGGAACTGGAAATGATCTAATTGACGGTGGTTTGGCTAAGGACACTATTCGAACTGGTGTTGGTAATGACAGCTGCAGTAGTGATTCCAGCGATGTGATGTTGGATTCTTGCAGGTTAGATAAAACTGCGCCAGAGCTTGGTGTTAACACAACTGATGTAAAGACTTTTGCGGCTGGTTCAACAATCAAACTAAGCTGGTCTGTTTCAGATGTTTCAGGTGTCGAAAGAACCTGGGGCAATCTCGGTGGCCCTCCAGGTTGGATTACAACCTGGTGTGGATTTGGCATAGATGCGCAACTAATAAGCGGCGACTCTAAGAGCGGTGTTTACCAACTTGAATGCAAGGTTCCAGAGAATGCGGTAAATGAAACTTACACGCTATTCATTGGTGCCTACGATGTGCTGGGAAATTCAACTTCAACTATGCCGCAAATGTCCTTCACTATTACTGGAGGTTCGTCTGATGCTAAGGCACCGGAATTTACTGACATAACTTTGGATTCAGCTGCAAAGCCTGGCGGAGAATTTACGCTGACAGTTACCGCTTCTGACGCAACTGGAATAGCGGGCATTTACGGCTGGTTCATGAAAGATGGTGGGGGCTTTGCCTCTTATCCAGATATCGGTCCCTATGTTGATGCCATTACTGCAGCCGATCTCATTACTGGAACTAACCAAGCTGGAACATACAGGCAGATACACAGATTCTCGAATAAGGCCCCGGCAGGAACTTACACACTTTGGCTAAGTTTGTACGATGTAGTCGGAAACAAGATTTTCTTGCAAACTGACAAGAAGATCTCAGTTACGAATTAGCGCTATTTCGTTGGCTGAGATAAATAGAAACTACAACCCAAGTCACATAGCAAGCTTGAGAAACTGTCACAACCCTCTCCCAAATACCAACATTGGTTGCACTTGGGTCTGTCCAAGTACTTAGGAACCAAAGCGCTAGGCCGGCTTGAATAGCAGTTCCAATAGTGGTTGCGAATGGTCGTATCGCAAAAGGTGCGTCCTTAGATAATCTCATTGCCAAAAGCGGCCAACCGGCCGAGATAGCAAAGGACGAAATAGCAAATACTCTATGCATAGTGGAATACCCGATGAGCGGTGTTGGGAAGATAGTCAAACCGAATGTGCAAAGAGAAGAAACAAATATTGCTACTCGACCAGGCATAGCCAGGGTCCTCGCGTAAATAGCGACGATCAGACCCAAGAATCCACCGAAGATAAAGAATGAAGACATCAACTCTTTCACAGGTGATTCAGGCGAAGCCAATTCACTAATGGTTTGTTTAGCTTGGTCATAACCTGGCCAAAGTGCGCCAGCAATAATCCAACCAAGCGCGGACTGAATCGGTCCAATAATTGCTGCATAGAAAGCTATTTTGCTAGTTTTCTTCAATTCAAAGCCTTTCAATGGATACCTCTTTTTTAGACTATCAAGATGACACTGAGAACTCTTCGATTAGGGTTTCGAAAACCAGCTGCCTTAGATTACAAATACTCTAAATATTGCGCAAATAGAAATAACGGAGAGCGCTAAAACAAGAAGCAGTGATTTAGTTTTTCCTAGTGAGACAACTAGACCACCTAGCTGAGATTCTTTATCAATTTGTAAATCAGGCAAGGCGTTGAAAATATGTGAGATCAGACCTATGCAAATTGCAATCACAACAAATTCCCAATTAGGTAAAAAGCGCGGCTCGGTTGATTGCGTTACAAACACTGTTAGCAATCCAAATGAAACTGCGTAAGGCAACCAAGACCAAACAGTCCTGGAGAGGTAAAGGTTGTATAGCTGTGCGCTTGCAATTGCCAAAATGTTAGCCAGTCCACCAAACCAACCTGCTGCTAGGAACGAAAATGGAATTGATATGAACAGTGCTATAGCTATTGGAATTTTGAGGAAATTCCTATCAAGCAAATCCGAGACCAATGGTTTATGAGTTCTATTGTTTAGCTTGTCAAACCTTTGGTCAACATAATCATTTACCCACCCGATGGATGCCTGCCCAGATGCTGTTGCTATGAATACATAAAGCAAGGCAATTCCATGCTGCCCGCAGACAAAACTTCCACAAGTTGTGAGAACGACCATTGTGAGCGCTTGGGGGAAATGAGTTGCCCGTACCAGTGAGATCAATATTGAACTGTTTCGATTAGCCACTGAACCCCATTTCGTTATCCAAAGCCTATTGGGAACTCGAGAAAACTAGCCAAACCGCTGTATTTCTCTTACGTAGCATTTTCCCTAGATCGGATATCATCCACCAATCTAGAAATTGTTTCGCTAATTAAGTCTTCTTCGTGGGGCAAGTCGGTTCCAAGTCGTCCGCCAGATCGAGACACAACCGATGTCAGCTTCCAAGAGCCAGCACAAAGAGTTAGACAAGACCAATACAAACAATCTAGATTGCCAAAACAAACTTGTCTCAGCCCTAAGTGATTCGAACTCCACTTGGGAACAAGACAGCTACTGGGGTTTGACCTATGAGAGTGGCATAAAAGCCAGGAAACCTGAGCGGACATTTGCAAGCCCGTAATCCAGATAAAGCCTAGCCCTAGGAGTAAAATGGGCTAAGTTAACAAATTCACGGGCTCTACTGACTGGCTCTACCAATCTGAACTTGCAAAGGTATGCACAAATGGTATTCAAGAAATTGACAAAAAAGGTTCTTAAGCGACTGCCGGCACTTCCAGTTCCAATAAAGGCTGGTAGCTACTTTTCTCTAAATCAGGCTAAGGAAAAGGCATACTGGCTTGGTAAGAAGGTTGAGAAACTCGAAAATCAATTGGAATTTGCCAGAAACAATGTGCCTATTATTTCGGGAGTATCTCGTGGATTGAGCCTGAACCAGGCAATTGTTGACAGTCTGAGACAAGTAGAAGACCGCCAAGAACGGCTTATCGCCAGATCTTTCGTGCAGGCTCTTTACGATTCACCGGAAGACAAGGATCTGGGAGCGATTTCCATCGGTGTCTTGCTGTCTAGGTTCTCCTTACACGAAGCAGCTCACCACTACTTCTCCGAGGCCAACGCTACGATGGCTAAATCGCTAGCACCGTTCGAATACTTCAGCAGTTTTGTTGCTGTGGATCCGGAGCGCGGACTAAGTGATTTGGAGGCTTACCTGTCACAAAATAGGGCTGAGATTTCTCCAGAAGACCGAATATCTCTACTAAAGGTGTTGGCCAAGTATCGCCACGTGGAAGCTCTAAGGCAGGAAGCTGATTTGCTGATTGCTGATAAAGAGAGCTACTCACATTTGTCAGAGAAGAGTCAAACACTAGTTAAGTGGTTCAGGAAACAACTGAATCATGAAGATGCAGAATGTGTGGATATTCCTGGTGCCATCAACTTCGCGGTAATGGACTACAAACAACTAGATAAATCAAGAACTTCAAGAAATCGTGGCGACTATGTTCAGACCTTAGCGGCCTTGTCTAACTTGCTGCGTTTCAAAGGAATTCAGTTTGTGGGAGATACAAAGCTTTCTAATTATCTGAACGGTCTGAAGACTAATGTTCATGCTGACCGTCAGCTTGATTCAGAAACGATTAAAGTACAGCCAGTTGTCATCGACAGAGACTTTTCAAGTAGTAGAAGCTACCCGAAAAACACTTGGCTAATTAGTAATGGTTGGTTCATGCACAGAAACTACCAGGGTCCAATTGACTTCCCATATCCAAAGACCATTCTTCCTCTGATGATCTCTTTCCACATTCAGGATCCTGATGTTCTGACTCCAGAAGTGGTCACTGAGTTGAAGCGGATTGAACCTATCGGTTGTCGCGACTGGACAACACTATATAGATTGCGTGACTTTGGAATCAAGGCATTCTTCTCTGGTTGTGTAACAACAACTGTTGGGCAGATTCTTCCACCAGCAAACCCAACAAGCTCAAAGAGTTTGGCAGTTGTCGAGTCAAGAATTGATGAAGACAAATACAAAGACTGGGAAATCGAGAAGTTCATCCAAGTTGGAGAACACGTTCAAGATTTCGATTTAGTGGAAGGTATCGAAGATGCCCGCCAGATGCTAATCGAATACGTGCCATTTGCAAAGGTAGCAACTTCCAGGCTGCACTGTTACCTACCTGCAAGATCAATGGGGTTGCCAGTTGATTTCAGACCAAAGAACCTGTCTGATGTTCGTTTCGAGGGATTGATTGACCTAGACGACAAGGCATTCAACAAAATCAGGCATGGCATCGAAGCAAAACTTGAAATCACCTTGAAAGCCATTCTTGCTGGTGAATCTGAAGAGAGCGTTAGAGCGCTTTGGAAAGAGATTTGTCAGGAAGAAGTTGAGTTTGCTGAAAAGTACGCCAGCACATATAACTTGAATACCGATTCAAAAATTAATGTCGAAGAAGCCGTAGCCTCTTTGTCGAATGCTAAAACAGAAATCGGACATAACCCAAGAGGAGCCAAAGCTGTTGATGTTGCTTTAGCACTCGATCAGAACTTAGAAGACATGATTCCGGTTGTTCTTCAGTCATTGGTCGAGCATTCCGATAGGGAGATAAATGCGCATGTGCTAACTCGAGGTCTTGGAGATGAATTCAGGCAACGCATGGGTAAGCTCTTTCCGAAAATCAATTTCAGCTTCTATAGCTTCGACGACGTTCATTATGGGGATGACCTAGCTCTGTTGAGTCACATTTCGGTCTCAACTATGGACAGATTGTTCTTGCCAGAAATCTTGAAGACTTTGGACAAGGTGCTTTACCTCGACATCGACATTTTGATTCAGGCCGATGTCGGTGAACTTTACGACATCGAACTTGGTCAGAATGTCTTCGCTGGTAAGCGCACCAAGCTAAAGACCTGGGCAAGCATGATCAGGATTGTCACTAGGGCCTCATTGCGTTTTGAACCCGCCAAGGCTTGGGAAATTCGAAGGAGACTCCATGACCAGGCACACCTAACTGGTCGCACATTTAATGCAGGAATTTTGCTTCTGAACCTCAAGCTGATGCGCGATGAGTCATTCACAGCGAAGCACCTTTATCTTGTTGAAGATTGCAGAATGAATGACCAAGATGTACTTAACATCTACTCCAACGACAGAGTGGTTGAAATTGGTAGTGACTGGAACCACGTCCCATCACAGGACTTCCACCTGAACCCGAAGATCATTCACTGGGCCGGCCCAGCCAAGCCTTGGAATAAGGAGTATGTGCTCTTACAGCCAAGGTTTAGAGCGGTGGAGGCTCGAGTGCAGGCCAAGTTGGCTCAATAGTTTTAGAACTGATAGGG
Source organism: Actinomycetota bacterium (assembly GCA_009921165.1). Classification (GTDB taxonomy): domain Bacteria; phylum Actinomycetota; class Actinomycetes; order Actinomycetales; family Microbacteriaceae; genus Rhodoluna. Next base: position 41,806 of record RFYI01000005.1, read on the forward strand.
TCCATCTTTCGAGGTGGACTCTATTTTTTTACAACTACTGCAAACTATTTATGGAGCGAACTTAGGTCTCCTTAGTATCTCGGTTGACTGGGAATTCACTGTATTCCGTGAAAGCCCTTTCACAACGCTTAGGCTTGAATGATGAAGCCTCCAGCCAGATACGCACTAGCCCTAATGTCCACAACAATTATGGTGTTCGGGGTTGCGCTGAGTTCTGGAGCTGTCACGATCCCAACAGCTGTAATCAGCTTCGCGAGTATCCCGAAGGCAACATTTGGAGATCCAGATATTTCACTAAGCATTAGCCAAACTGCTGGAATAACCACAGTTTCCTCGAATACCCCGGAAATATGTTCGCTTCCCACTTCTAGAACAGTGCACATCATTACTGCCGGTGCTTGTAAATTGGTCGCAACCAACCCTGGAACTCAAAGCTACAAACCAGCGAAAGCGGTAAGCAAGAGCTTTACTATTTCTAAAGCGCAAAATGTGCTAACTATTTCTGATTTCTCATGGCTTTCAATGGCTAACCCAACAGCTGATGTGCTCACTACTCAGAGCGATGGAACTACGATTCTTACCTCGACGACCACCAAGGTCTGCACAATTTCTGGCAATAAAGTGCAGGCACTAAAAGTCGGCACCTGTTCTCTTCGAGCAACTAACGCTGCAACTGCAAACTATCTTGCGGCCAAGAGCGTCACCCGTTCTGTATCGATTGGATTGACATCTGCAGTCGAACCACCAAGCACAAACCAAGTTGGTCCCTGGACTATTCGCCAAACTACTTTTGATGACACCAACTCGACTAATGACGTTGGGGCTGCTAGCAGCTGGGTCAGTAACAACTGGTACCACGCAGGATTGAGATTCCAGGTAGCTCAAGTGCAGGTAAAGTCCACAACCAAAATTAGCTATCTTGTAACCGATGGCAAAGGCAAGCCAACAGCAAATAAGGTTGTATATCTAAGCGTTGGTAAACGTGATGGAGGATCTAACGCTAAGGTTCAGGTTGGATCCCAAAGCACGACCGGTACGGATAAAACGCCGCTAGATCAGGTTTTAGTAACTGGCACAACTAACTCTCTTGGAGTTGTTAGCTTCGACATTATCGGACTAGACACCGTTGCTAGAGGTGGCTTATATATTCAAATCGCAGCTTGGATCACTGGGCTTGACGTTGACACCATCGACATCACGAATTTGGAATACAGCATCCCTGCCGGTTCCAGTAACTCTGGTGGAGGTACCTCTGGTGGAGGTACGTCTGTATCCAAGACGCTGCTTTGGTCGGATGAGTTTGATGGAGCTGCCGGAAGTGCGCCTAATAGTGCGAACTGGACTCCAGATTTAGGAGACGGTTGTAATAACCCTGCTGGCTGTGGTTGGGGTAACGGAGAGGCTCAGGCGTATGCCTCCTGTGCCAACAAGGCCGATGGTGCTGGTTCGATGGTAATCACTTCTTCTACCCCAACAGGTGATGCAGCCTGCACCAGTTCTAAAACTTGGACTAGTGGAAAATTCACTAGTTACGGCAAGAAGAGCTTTAGTTACGGTTACTTTGAAGCAAAACTCAGAATGCCCTCAGGTGGCGGAACTTGGCCAGCCTTCTGGGCACTTGGTTCAAACATCAACTCTGTGCCGTGGCCAGCTTGTGGCGAACTAGACATTGTTGAGTACGCCGGTAACAGTCCCTTCGTAAACACCGGAGCCGTCCACTATAAAGATGCCAATGGTAACCACGACTACAAGATGGGTGCGCTAACCAACAGCGTCGCTTTAGCGCAGGGCTACCACACCTACGGAATGCTTTGGTTACCAACAGAAATAACTCTATATATCGATGATCGTCAAGTGGCTAATGTGAAGAAGGGTGACACTGGTTTGACCTACTGGCCATTCGGTCCTAACTCCGCCGGAGTAAATCCTAAGATGTATATAATCTTCAATCTTGCTATGGGTGGTAGCTACGGTGGTGGAATACAGAATGGTTTAACTAAAGCTCAATTCAGCATCGACTACTTCCGCTATTACAGTGCAAATGGTTACGGTTCAGCGCCAACTGCAAACTAAGGACTAGTTCAGTGAAACAACTATTAAGGCAAGTATCAGCATCTATTGCTGCAGTTGCAATCGTGGTTGGTCTTCCACTTTCTTCTGAAGCAGTTAGTAATCCTGTAGTCTCCATTAGTTTTAGCTCTATATCGAAGGCCGTCTTTGGAGATCCAGACATTGCCCTTACACTCACCCAAGCTGCTGGGATTACTACCGTTAGCTCACTAACGCCAGATATCTGCTCAATGTCGAGTTCTAGAAGAGTGCACATAATTAGTGCCGGTGTTTGTAAATTGGAAGCAACTAACCCTGGCACAGCGAACTTCAAGCCTGCCAAACCAGTCATCAAGTCATTTACCATAGCGAGAGCTCAGAATGTTTTGACTATCTCGGATTTTGCTTGGCTTTCAATGACTAACTCAACGGGTTACCTATCGACTAGTCAAAGCGCTGGAATTACTGTTCTTACTTCAACGACCACCAAAATCTGCAGTATCGATGGAACCAAAGTAGTGGCTCTAAAAATCGGCACCTGCACAGTTCGTGCAACTAACTCTGGAACATCGAATTATGGTGCGGCTAAGAGCGTGACCAGGTCTGTAAAAGTTGGGCTAACCTCAACGACCCAACCACCAGTTCAAGTCGGGCCTTGGACTATTCGTCAAACAACGTTCGACGACAGTAACTCTTATGAAGATCAAGGCTCTGCCGATAGCTGGGTTGCTAACAAGTGGTATCACAAAGGACTTAGCTTCCGACAGGCCCAATTAGAAGTTCTGTCAACCACAACCATGAGTTACCTAGTAACTGACGGTATGGGTAGGCCAACTCCTAACAAACTTGTGAATCTCAGTGTCGGCAAGCGTTTTGGTAGTTCTAATGCCAAAGTCCAAGTTGGTAATGGAACCACCTCAGGTGTTGATAAGAATCCGCTGGATCAATTACTTGTAACCGGCACCACGAACTCAGAAGGTGTTGTAAGTTTTGACATCAAAGGTTTAGATACAGTGGCAAAAAATGGACTATACACTCAGATAGCCGCCTGGGTAACAGATCTAGCAGTTGACACGATTGACATCACAAATCTGGAATACAGTATTTCCATCGATGGCGGTAACTCAGGCGGGGAACTCAGCAATCCAGATCTTGCAGCCCCTAAAGGTTCTATTGACAGCTTGTTCTACCAACCTTGCACTGGTATCGCTTTGTATGGACAAATTGCTGCCATAGATGTTGACCCAGCAAACCCTGGTAAATCTGTCATGGCTGTAACTAGAGGTAGGCCAGATGCCCCTTCCGGTCTTTGGGATTCTTCAGTGCTTACGACTTTGCCACAAGGTAATTTTGTTTCTTCTGGAAGCAAACTTGTGACTGTCGATGTCTACTCTCCTGCAGCAGGCGTCACCATGATGCTGAGGCTCCAAAACAGCAAAACTAAGTTCAGTCGTTTTGTTCAAACTCAAGCAGTAACAACAAAAGTAAATCAGTGGGAAACGCTCAGCTTTGATTTCAATCGTTTGTCCGCCGGTTCACAAGCCATAAGTCCTTCCGTGTCATACAAAACACTTTCACTAATTGTTGATGCAGGTCATGCTTCAACGGGTCAAAAGTATTTCTTCAAAAATTTCCAGTTCCCTGGAGCTCTAATCAATAAAACTTCGCTCACTACAGCATCAACAGATCCGGTTTATTCTCAGGCGCCGGCGGCGAATGGCTCATACCTTTGGGCAGAAGAGTTCAATGGTGTTCTGCATTCCAGACCAAGTTCGGATTCTTGGAAATATGCGCTGGATTGGAACAACTTCATTCAAGGAACTCAGCCTGATCTAGTTGAAGAAGATGGCAATGGAAACTTAGCTATCGGAATGGCTAAATGTTCAGATGGTTCTTGGAACGGCGGAATCATTCAAACTCTTGGAAGAAAAGCTTTCCTCTACGGAAAGATTGAGGCTCGTATCAAAGTAGCTCAAGATCCAGGTTGGTTTAGCGCTTTTTACATGTTTGGCGAGGATGTTGGACACTGGCCGACTTGCGGCGAGTTCGATATCCAAGAAGCTGGGCCATGGAATGATTTCTCTTCCAGCGGCACCATTCACGGAAACTACCTAAACTCAACCACCGATTGGAATAACGGTGCAGGATTCTCAACTAATGTCCCTTTGAATAGGGCTCAGTTATCGTCTGGTTACCACGTCTTCGGCCTACTTTGGACCCCAACCAGCATCACCTTTACTTTGGATGATGTTGCCTACAAGACCTTTACCAAGGCCCAGGTAGTCAAGGACGGCGGCACATGGCCGTTTGACGTCCCTGAGTTCCTTGTCTTTAGCGTTTATCCCTACGAGTCAAGCCTGCCAGCCAGCGCTCCCGCAGGGACTATTCTGCGTGGTCAAGTTTTAGTTGACTGGATTCACTACTCGCCATACCAGGGCTACGGCCAGCTTTATACCCGCTAAGCCACGGGGCAGATCTGGGGACGTTTTGTCACTACTTGCACTTAGTGTTTGCATTGAGTAAAAAACTTCTTTGACCTGGAGGAAATATGGACATCTCGACCCTTTTAGCAATACTTAACGTTGTTGGCTTAGCCGTGCTGGTGGTTATTGTCCTTACCCGGAAGCAAGCAACGGCAACCTTGGATGTAAGCAAAGACCTCCAACTCCACCGCGACGAGTTGAGGGCCACCATTGGGTCGAATCATGAGATTGTCGAAAAGAGATTAGCCAACTTCGCAGAAACTTCAGAAAATTCAGCCAAGCTGCAACGCGAAGAGGCCACTACCTCGAGAGTCGAATTACAGAAATCACTGAATGAATCACTCAAGACTGTTGAAGCAAAAATCGCCGAGCTGACCGATTCAAATGCTAAAAAGCAGAATGAGATGCAACTAACTCTTCAGACTGAAATCGAAAAGATGCGCAAAGGAAATGAAGAGAAGCTTGAAAAGATGCGTGAAACAGTAGATGAGAAACTTCAGGGCACGCTTGAGAAACGCCTTAATGAATCGTTCAAATTGGTTAGCGATCGCCTTGAAGCTGTTCAACGCGGCCTTGGCGAAATGCAAACACTTGCTAATGATGTTGGAAGCTTACAGAAGGTTCTAAGCAATGTTAAGACCCGAGGTGGTTGGGGTGAAGTTCAACTTGAAAGACAACTGGAAGACGTTCTTGCTCCTAGCCAATATGAGAAGAACGTGAAGATTAAACCAAATTCAAATGACGTTGTTGAGTTTGCGGTCAAGCTCCCTGGACGAGCCGATGGTGAACATGTTTACTTACCGATTGACTCCAAGTTCCCGCAGGAAGACTATGAGCGATTGCAGACAGCTCAAGATGCTGGTTCGGCTGAGGATGTGGCGACTGCTTCAAAAGCAGTAGAGAAAGCTATTCGAGCACAAGCCAAACTTATTTCCGATAAGTATCTGCACGCCCCAATAAGCACCGACTTTGCAATTATGTATTTGCCAACTGAAGGCTTGTTCGCAGAAGTAGTTAGGCGTCCGGGGTTAACTAGCGATCTGCAAAACACATACCGTGTCTTGGTGACTGGGCCTACCACCCTGATGTCGCTGCTAAACAGCCTGCAGATGGGCTTCAAGACACTTGCTATCGAGAAGAGTGCCTCTGATGTTTGGAAGGTTCTCGGTGCCGCAAAGACAGAGTTCAATAAGTACTCACTGGTATTAGACAAGCTCTCCAAACAACTCGAAACAGCACAAAATACCGTCAGCGAAGCTGGAGTTAGAACCCGGGCAGTGAGTAAATCTCTTAGCAAGGTAGAGGAGCTAGAAGTTGGGGTTTCTTCAGCAGAAGTACTAGGCCTTCCACTATCTGGCGAGCCCGAGGATTTTCTATTGAACACGGATGAAGAATAGAAAACTCTCCTGTTGCGGTTACCGCCGCTTCGCCTCCCCCAAAAACTAGACTTTATAGGGCTAGCAGGAAGGTCTAGGGATGAATACAGAGCAATCACCATCGAATCCTTTTTGGTCGCGCCTAGGTGCTATTGAGATCTGGAATAGACAGCTTTTCAGCTTCGGGTTTGCAACCGTCGTTATGTCTAGTTTTGCTTTCGATGTGACAAGACTCAACAACTATTCGCTGCTATGGATACCGGCTACTCTCTTAGCTTTTGCGGTGGCTTGCGCATTTGTTTATCTAGCCTTGGAGGCTTACCGAAAGTTCTCACAAGAAAGTAAGAGTTCTCCCTTATTCAACCTCCTCCTAGGCGGGTTAGCTATGGGCATGGAAAGTGTTTTTGGCATTACTTTTGCCAAACTGCTAGGGCTAACCTATCTAGAACCCCTAATCAATCGCTTCCTACAAGGAGTGATTATCGGAATTGCCTTGCTTCTCATCTTCAATGATCTAGCCGGCCCACTGATCCAACGCAAGATGTCCGCTACAGCTAAATTGCCTGTCGAAAAGGGGACCCTTCAACATGAGGTTCCTAAAATACAGGTCAACTTGAATGACTCGATCTTGCCCCTGCGTACCTGGTCCCTTACATTATTCGCTTGGTTCATCACATCGCCAATATTGCTTCCAGAGATGAATGCAGCTGACCTGTCACTAGCGACTCTCGTTTTTCTAGTAATGCTATTTCTCATCAAGCTTCTCGTGTCTCCAATAAGCCCCGTATCGTTCAGAGTGGCATTGCTATCTTCTGGGTTAGTAGGAATTATTGCCGCTACACCGAGTTTCTGGTTGATTTATCAGATTCCAGAACATCCAACCCAGATGCCATCCATGACGGTGCTTTTTATTTTGGCTGGCTGGTCAACAGTCGCGAGCAGTTATTCATACCTACTCAACTCAGCTGAATAAGAGATTGAAACTCGAATCCAGGGCGCTAATTATGAGCCTGACATATTCACCAAATGTAGTTAAAAGAAATCTGGCCCATCTACCGAAGCAGACGGGCCAGATTTCTTTGGCTATGACTAGTTGCTAGTCACAGTCAGGTTTGTTGTTGAGGAAACAGTTCCACCCGCGGTAGTTATGTTGATCTTGCCGGTGGTAGCACCAGCAGGAATAACGAACTTGAACGAGGTAGAGGTTGCACCTGCAGACAATGTAACTGCAGTGTTTCCTACAGTTACTGTTGCTCCGCTTAGGTTAGTTCCCTTTACAGTGACGATTGCAACACCCTTCTTACCAGAAGCTGGCGTGAATGAGGTTACAGTCGGTGCTGGTGGAGTTACAGTGAATGACTCAGTGTAAACAACACCTGCTCCTGTAGTGATCTTTAGTGCACCAGTTAGCGCTCCTGTAGGAACAACAACTGTCAAGGTTGAACCGTTGTTGATTACCGGCTTAGCGGACTTGTTGCCACCGAAGATAACGGTGGAGGCAACTAGGTTCTTACCAGTAATTGTTACAGTCTGACCTACTCTTGCAGCAGCCGTTCTAGTAGCAACAACAGCTGCTTGGTAAACGAACTTGCTTGTGGTAGTTGTACCACCAAGGTTTGTCGCACTAATTGCAGAACCTGAAACTACACCAGCTGGAACAGTTACAACAACTTTGTCAGCAGTCTCGATTGTGAACGGAGCTGTTACGCTACCGATCGCAATTCTTGATGATGAAGCGATGTTAGTTCCGCTTAGAGTAATGGTCGCACCAGCTTCCTTCACAACAGATGAAGTGAAGGTAATTGCTGGCTTAGAGGTTACGGTTGTGCTTGAGCTAAGTAGTGCACTAGCTGTAGCAGTTCCACCTCCTGTTGTGACCTTCAGGTAACCCTTTTGAGTACTTGCAGGTGATGCGATTGTCATACGTGTACCGGCAGCATTGATTGCTAGCACGGTGACTGGTGTGTTGATCGCAACAGCTTTAGTTGTCGCAGCTGTGTAAAGCACAACTGAGGTACCAAGTGCGTCACCAAGGTTAGTACCGACGATGTCGACGGCCTGACCCTTCTTAGCAGAAGTTGCTGATACCGATGTAATGGTAGGAGCGGCCGCTGGCTTTGTGACAACAAGGTTTACCCAGTCCTGGTGAGTAACAGAGTTACCATCAACAGTTACCTTAACCTGCATGAATAGCGGGTTAGAGCCATCTGGGTTAGCAGTTGCAACACCAGGGTTCGGAGTTGCGTCTACTGCTAGATCAGTGTTCGTCAATGGAATCGTTACGTATCCGTTTTGGACTGTTGCAGTGAATGAAGCCTGGTCAAGTTGACCACCTGCACCCCACTGGGTAACACCATTCACGGTGTTTGTTCCACTGGTGAACGATGCGTTAGAGCCTGACCAAGCAGTACCTAGGTGAACTGTCACCTGAGTTCCGTTAGCAGCGTTTGCACCTGCAACTGTTGTCACTCTGTAACGCAGGTTGAAAGTTGAACCCGCAGCTACATAGTGAGCGAAGTAACCAGTGTTGGCATCGAACCAGCCTTGGCTGATACCAGCGTCACCCCACACGTGTGTTCCATCGAACGAGTTGCTAGCGTTCCAGTCAGCAAGACGCACGTTGTAAACAGTTGCTGGCACAGCATCCTGAGCCTTGTAGAAGTTTAGGTCAACAATGTCGATGACATCTGCGTTGCCCTTTTCTCCAACCAAGGTCATCTGTGTGAACAAATGCTTTCCACCGTTAGGGTGTGCAAGGTTTCCAGCCTGGTATGGATCAGCATTGGCTGCAACGTCGTTGTTAGTGAGGCTGAATGAAACCTGACCTTGAGCGTTAGTAGTCAATGTAATCTTGGCTTGGTCATTACCACACCAACATTCTGAACCATTAGCTGAAGTACCGTTAACCGTTACCTTCGCAGTTGAACCTGAGAAACCCTTACCAAGAAGCAAGTAAACGTTCTTGTTAGCGTAAGGTGCACCGTTGGTGTCGCTCACTGAGTAGGAGAAGTTGGTTGTGCTTCCAACAGTTAGACCCTTCTCGAAGAAACGAAGGCCCTCTGCGTAGTACTTGCACCAGTCACCAACAGTACAGCTACCTAGGAAGGCATTTGTAGTGTCGATACCATTCATGCGAGCAACAACAGTCTTCACTACTGGAGCTTCAGCTGGCTTGAAGTAAGCCAAGTCAATCAGGTCGATTGAATCTGTACCCTGGTCAGTTACCCAAGCGGTTACCTGACTGAATAGGTGCTTACCTGTGTAGTTACCTGACAAG
>RFYI01000041.1 GCA_009921165.1 Actinomycetota bacterium
TTTACGAACTGAGCATCAACCCAAACTGGAGCTTCCCAAAGCTTGACAGCAGTCTGCAGTGCAAGACCTGAATCAACTAGGAAATCAAACTCATCCTTAGCAACATCCATCATCTCGTCGAAGCGACCTTCAAGAGTCTGCTTCACACGCTGGGTGTAGTCATCCTTGATTAGAGCCCAATCGATCTCCTTGCCCTCAGTATCAACTTCCATGACACGGTAAGCAGCAAAGTAAATAATCTTCTCTAGATCTTTAGGAGCCATGTTCAGTAGGTAACCCAAACGGCTAGGAACACCCTTGAAGTACCAGATGTGGGTAACTGGAGCTGCAAGCTCAATGTGACCCATACGCTCACGACGCACAGATGACTTAGTTACCTGAACACCACAGCGCTCACAAACGATGTCCTTGAAGCGAACACGCTTGTACTTACCACAAGAACATTCCCAGTCCTTGGTAGGACCGAAGATCTTTTCACAGAACAGGCCGTCCTTCTCAGGCTTTAGGGTTCTGTAGTTAATGGTTTCAGGCTTTTTGACCTCACCATTTGACCATGAGCGAATGTCATCTGAAGTGGCAAGACCAATTCGTAGGGAGCTGAAAGTTTCGACGTCCATAATTATTCTTTTCTCTCTAGATTCGCTTAGAAGTAGGTTGGGTCAGTGTCGTTAGACAATGATTCGTTACGGGATAGGTTTATGCCATCCATGCCCTCAGTGGCCATGTCTCGCTCAAAGTCTTCGTCCTTCAAGGTAACAATCGCACCTTCAGCGTTGAGCACCTCAACGTTTAGAGCTAGCGATTGCATTTCCTTTGCAAGAACGCGGAATGATTCTGGGATACCAGGAGCCTGGATGTTCTCACCCTTAACGATGGCTTCATAAGTCTTAACACGACCTGTGATGTCATCCGACTTGATGGTAAGCAACTCTTGAAGAGTGTGTGCTGCACCATAAGCCTGCAGGGCCCAAACTTCCATTTCACCGAATCGCTGACCACCGAACTGAGCCTTACCACCTAGCGGTTGCTGCGTGATCATTGAATAAGGGCCTGTTGAACGAGCGTGAATCTTGTCATCCACCAAGTGGTGAAGCTTCAAGACATACATGTAACCAACAGAGATTGGTAGCGGGAATGGTTCACCTGAACGGCCATCAAACAATTTAGCCTTACCGGTCTTATCAACCAGCTTCTGACCATCACGGTTAGGAAGAGTTGAATCTAGAAGACCGATGATGTCATCTTTATGTGCACCATCAAAGATTGGTGTTGCAACCTTAGTACCAGGAGCTGCCGCATGCAGTTCCTCAGCTAGATGCTCTGCCCACTTAGCTCCAGGCTTAATCTGCCAACCCTGCTTGGCAATCCAACCAAGGTGAGTCTCAAGTACCTGACCGAAGTTCATTCGACCTGGAATACCTAGTGGATTCAAGATGATGTCAACCGGAGTTCCATCTTCAAGGAATGGCATGTCTTCAACTGGAAGGATCTTCGAAATAACACCCTTGTTTCCGTGACGACCAGCAAGCTTGTCACCTTCGGTGATCTTACGCTTCTGAGCGATGTGAACAACGACGCGAAGATTTACTCCCGCTGCCATCTCATCTTCTTCTGCATCGAAAACCTTCACATCGATAACAGTTCCAGCTTCACCGTGAGGAACCTTCAAAGAAGTGTCGCGAACTTCGCGGCTCTTCTCATTGAAGATTGCTCTGAGCAAACGCTCTTCAGCTGAAAGCTCGGTTTCACCCTTAGGGGTAACCTTTCCAACCAAGATATCTCCCGGACGGACTTCAGCACCGATACGAATAATTCCACGCTCATCGAGCTGAGCTAGAGCTTCCATAGATACGTTAGGCAGATCTGCAGTGATCTCTTCCTTACCTAGCTTGGTGTCTCTTGCTTCGACTTCGTGGGCTTCAATGTGAATTGAAGACAAGGTATCTTCCTTCACCAGAGCCTGGCTAATAATGATCGCATCCTCGAAGTTGTGACCTTCCCAAGGCATGAAAGCAACCAACAGGTTCTTACCTAGTGCTAGTTCACCGTTCTCAGTTGCTGGACCATCAGCCAAAGCTTCTCCAGCTTCAACTTTCTGACCAACAGAAACGATGGCACGCTGGTTGATAGCGGTTCCCTGGTTTGATCTCTCAAACTTACGAAGAAGGTATTTCTCCTGCTTATTGTCTTCTCCTCGAACAACAATTCGGTCTGCATCAACTTCCTCAACAACACCAGCACTTCTTGAAAGAAGAACTGCGTGTGAGTCCATAGCAGCGGCGCGTTCCATACCAGTACCAACTAGCGGAGCTTCGCTACGAAGCAATGGAACAGCTTGACGCTGCATGTTCGCACCCATCAAGGCACGGCTTGAGTCGTCGTGCTCTAGGAAAGGAATCAAAGAAGTTGAAACAGATGCTAGCTGACGAGGCGAGATGTCGATGTAATCAACCTGGTCGTTATCAACTTCAACAACGTCACCCTTGAAACGAGCAAATACCTTCTTGTTAGCAAAAGTACTGTCTGCGTTTAGTGGAACATCTGCACCACCGATAACCTTGCCATCTTCAGCAGCAGCATCTAGGTAATCGATCTTTCCTGACACCTTGCCGTTTACAACTCTGTTGTATGGAGTCTCAATGAAACCAAAAGTGTTGATACGAGCATAAGCAGTAAGCGAACCGATAAGACCAATGTTCGGACCTTCTGGAGTCTCAACCGGACACATTCTTCCGTAGTGGGATGGGTGAACGTCGCGCACCTCCATTTGAGCTCTTTCACGAGCGATACCGCCAGGGCCTAGGGCCGAAAGGCGACGCTTGTGAGCAAGACCGGCAAGTGGGTTGTTCTGATCCATGAACTGAGACAGCTGGCTAGCACCAAAGAACTCTTTGATCGCTGAAACAACTGGACGTAGGTTGATCAGGGTCTGCGGAGTAATCGCCTCAACATCTTGAGTTGACATACGCTCACGAACAACACGTTCCATACGGCTAAGACCGATACGAACCTGGTTCTGAATCAATTCACCAACTGAACGAATACGACGGTTCTGGAAGTCATCAATATCGTCAGATGCAATCTTGACATCAACTTTCTTACCTGACATCTTCAAACCAAAGGTCATGTTAGAGGTGATATCTGCCTTGTTCTTTAGAGCCAAGTCGAATACCAAAAGATACTTCATGGTTGCCACGATGTCTTCAACAGTAAGAACTGTGGTGTTCTCTTCAACTGTCACACCCAACTTGCGGTTGAGCTTGTGACGACCAACACGAGCAAGGTTGTAACGCTTCTTATCAAAGTAAACGCTCTTCAACCAAGCTTCAGCTGCATCAGCGTTACCTGATTCACCACGAACCTTGCGATACATCTCTTTCAATGCATCTTCTTTAGTGATGATCGGAGTTGTGAACGCGCGAGACTCGTCGTAATCCAAAGTGTTGTTGACTAGATCAACATCGATTTCCCAACCACCGGTTGAAGTCACTGCATCTTTGACATCAGCAAAAGCAGCAACAATCTCATCGCGAGACATACCAAGAGCTTTTAGGAAGATGGTTGCAGAAACTTTAGTCTTGCGGTCAACCTGCACCTGAAGAATTGGCTTACCGAAACGCGAAACACTCTTACGGTCATCCTTAACCCACTCAGTTAGGAACTCAAGGTATGAACCGCGAGAAGGAATAATCTGAGCCTTGTTGTTACGAACATCCAAGTTACCTGTGGTGTTAGTTGACACGGAGAAGTAAACACCAGGAGAACGAACAAGCTGTGAAACAACCACACGCTCAGTTCCATTAACAATGAATGTGCCTTCAGTTGTCATGATTGGGAATTCACCCATAAAAACAGTCTGCGACTTAATTTCACCGGTCTTGTAGTTTGTGAACTCAGCCTTGATATACAAAGGACGGGCGTAGGTCTTACCCTTTACCTTGCACTCATCAGGAGAGTAGTTAGGCTCATCAAGAGTTGGATCCTTGAACTCAAGGCCCATCTTTGCCTCTGAAGGATTGTTCGGGTTGTCTTCGATAGGAGAAAGCTCCTCGAATACTTCCTGCAATCCAGTCTTAGCATCAGGCCCAACCTTGTCACGCCATGGCTTAGCACCAACGAGCCATTCAAAGCTCTCGGTCTGCAGGGTTAGTAGGTTAGGTAGCTCGATAGGTTCACGAGTTTTAGCAAACGATAAACGTTGTGCTGAACGAATGTTTTTAGTGGTCTTCTTGGCGGCCAAGAGATATCCCTTCAAAGGCGGTTGAAGTAAAGAACGGTCTATGGGATTTAGCCCCTAAAAGCTTGCCGCCGAAATATGCGTGCAAAATAGCGCAGCCGAAATATGCTTGCGCGGTTTTGGGGGTCAAACAACTATCTTATAGGGGTTTATTGCGATTGTGCAACAAATTTATTGCCCTAAATTATGCCTAAATCCCCTATTTGGTCCTAAAGGCTCGAAATCCAGCAATTTAGGACTTCTCAGCTATAAATATGGCGGTGACGGTGGGATTTGAACCCACGGTGGGCTTTCACCCACACAACTTTTCGAGAGTTGCACCTTCGGCCGCTCGGACACGTCACCGTGTAAAACATTACCGCACCTTCAGCGGTTCAAATCTGCTTAAAAAGAGTCTCGGGCTCCCCTTTCGAGGAACCCGAGACCATTAGTTTTATTTGTTATTTCTTGATAGTTGGAACTTTCAGGGTCATAGAGGCTGAAGTGTAGTTTCGAGTGCTGTAACTCACGACTACGCTCAACTTCTGAGCCACGTCAGCGCTAACGATCTTGTATGCAGCAGCAGTTGCCCCTTGGATCGCTACGCCATTGCGGTACCACTGGAAGTTAGTCTGAACGTTTACAGAAGCTCCCGCATCAGTTGAACCATTTGTAGCCGTGATGGTGCTTCCAGTTACATAGGTATTGTCTGCTGAAATGGTTGGCTTACCGGTAATTTTTAGAACACCAGGAAGAACGGTGAATACAGAACTGGTCTCAGTTTTGTCTTCGTAGCCGTAAAGCTGTCCAGTAACCTGCACTGTGATCCTGTCTCCAGGAACATAGCGAGCTTGGTCTAGAGTAAATTCATCTGATGAGTTACCAACATTCTGGCCATTTACCTGCCAATTGAAGCTAGTGACAACGTCCGCACTCCAAGTCCTAGCCGTTGCAGTCAAGGTGCTTCCTAAGGTAGCCTTGCCGCTTACTCCTGGCTTTGAAGACCTGGCGATGATTCCCTTAGAGATCGTCAATGGCTGTCCTACGTAAGTTCTTAGAACACCGTTCACAGTTCCTGACACAACTGGACGAACAACGTTCTCCGTGCCGAAATAATCTGCAGTTAGAGCCAACCTAGTTTTAGTTGCAACATCAATAACCTCATTGTTTAGAAGCCACTGGTAGGTCAACTTTGTTTTGCTAGGGAACCAAGATGCAGCAGTCGATGTGGAGATTACTGCGAATTTTCCAACACGTAGGATGTTTGGTTCGGTATAGCTTGAACTTGTTACATCAAAGTGCCTAGTGGCCAAAATGTCGTAGGTAACCGGTTGCGCTATAACCCCATTTTCAGCAGTTACAACGACTGAAACAGTTAGATAACCAGAACCGGTTGTAACACCGTTGATTGTTGAAACCCAGCCAGCTGCACCCTCTGTAGGAGCAACCGTCACAGAAGAACTAGCCCTCGAGTCTGCGGTTTGAACGTGTAGGTTCAGTACACCTGCGTCTACCTCAGCAAGGTCACCTTCTTCTACTAGACGACCGTTTACGGAGACAGATGCTATTTCTTCGTTAGTTGAAGCCAGAACTGAAACAGTAATTGTGTATGTTGCTGTTCTCTGGTCAGTGCCAGTTACTACTACGGTAACTGTGTTGTTTCCAAGAACTAGGTTGTTACCTCCAGTTACACGGTAAGTTGCTTGCGCATCCACAGTGCTTACCTCGACAAGAGCCGAAGTTGGGTGCTCTTCCAAAGTTACGGTTCCGGTGAGTCCATTCAGAACTACATCTTCTCCACCAACCATTACTGATTCAAGTGACAAATCAGCAGGACCTGAGACAACGATGTCGTATTCTCTGGTTGTCGCCTTGTCGTCACCAGTAACTGTTATTGCTAGATCGTTTCTGCCGTAATCCAATGTGATTGCACCAGTTAGCGCGTTGTATGAAATTGCACCTTCAACAGAAACAGTAGCTCTTGAATCAGTTGTGATTAGAGTCAAAGTGTTCTGTAATGAAGAAGTGCTAACTGTTCCTTGGTCTGCAACAGTTGCACCGTTGAACTTCAAGGTCGAAAGAGTTACATCTGGGTCTGCAACAACAAGGTTGATTGCATAGTACGAGAAAGTCACGCCATCAGCAGCGATAACAGTGACAATCAGGTCGTTTTGACCCTGTGTCAACCAAGTACCGCCATCAATAATGTATGAGGCATCTGAGTCAGCGAGTTCAACACGAACAGTAACAGCAGAAGTCTGGTAAGCAAGCGATACATCAGAACCGTCATCAGCGGCAACACCGTTGACGTAAATGGTTGCTGTGGTGTCGTTGTTAGACATAACAATGAAAGTTAGATTGTAAGTCTGAGTGGTTACGCCATCTTCAGCTGTTACATAAATTGCTACAGGGTTCTCTCCAGTGATTAGGTCGCTTCCACCTTCAATTACGAATGATGCATTTGGATCAGAGGTGATAACTTCAATGTCTGGATCTGTAGTTCCGTAGTCAAGAGGAATAGTTTCACCATCATCAGCCAAAATTCCGTCAACAGTGAAGGTAGCTCCGGTATCGGTGTTCAGATTCACTAGAACGTTGAAAATTGATTCGTCATATTCACCGTTAGCAGCTGTAACAACAACAGAAACTGAGTTGTCGCCAGAGGTTAGACCGGTCACTGATGTAGTTGCCTTGCCGTTGACTACAGAAACAGCAATTCCGTTTACCTTTACTGTTGCGTTTGGATCGGTTGGGGTAACAACTAATGGGACAGAAGTTACGCCCCAGTCAGTTTCGGTGCTTTCACCGTTAATCAGCTCATCGTTGTTCAACACGATGACAGCGGAGGTGTCATTGTTTTGAACATTCAAGTTTCTTGTGTAAACAGTGTCAGCAACAACTGAGTCAACAGTTGTGTCATGGACTGTCACTGTCAAAGCGTTTGCGCCTAAGCGTAGGTTGTTTCCACCTACAACTGAGACCGTAGTGTTGCCTGCATCAGAGGCAATAGCAACAATGTCAGTTGACAGTGAGCCGGTCGCTGCATCAACATTCAAAGTTGAAACATCTAGGTTAATTGAATTAGCAGTCAACGCGTCAGTTCCGTTAACTGTGAAAGTTGAAAGTGAAGTAGATGATGCGTCAGCTTGAGCCGCTGAAGATCCGAATAGACCAATTGTGGTTGGCACTAGTAAGGCTACGATCGTGAGCCATGCAGTTTTCTTGCTTTTAAACATGTCGTCCTCTGGATAGGAGTTACAGGGTATGTTACAGAGCGATTTTATGAGTATTACCGAGCTGCGACAGGCCTGTTTAACGTTTGTAAATCAAATGCTTGCTAAGAATTATTCTTTGTTCATTCCGTTAAGGTTCCGTTAACTAAAAGTTGTAAATGTTAACTAAATTTTTGAAGGCTTTGCAATGAATAACTCAGTGATTACTGGATGGACACCTTGCCTTAGATTGCATGATTCTGTGTGAGCAGCTGCTGAAGTACTAGATGTCATCTAATAAGAGATGGCTAGTCTTAAAAACTCTTTGCAATATCTCGTGCGTCCAATTGCCCAAATTCTTTTAGCGCTGTCAGGTTGACAACTAATCACCCCGCCAAACACACTTGGAATCAGCGTTTTTGAGAAAAGAACTCCGTCAGCAATGAGCT
The DNA here is from genome assembly GCA_009921165.1 of Actinomycetota bacterium. Lineage (GTDB taxonomy): Bacteria > Actinomycetota > Actinomycetes > Actinomycetales > Microbacteriaceae > Rhodoluna. The sequence continues at coordinate 7,878 of RFYI01000041.1, forward strand.
AGCTTCAATACTCAGAACATCTGGAATGACTTCAACCTCAGTTCCCAAGCGCTTGTCTCTGACTAAGTCATACAAAGATCCAGAAGCCCCAACCTTGTCATCCCAAGCCCCAAAGACCACCCTAGAGATCCTGG
>RFYI01000042.1 GCA_009921165.1 Actinomycetota bacterium
CTCCTACTCGTTCTGGTTATACCTTCCAGGGTTGGTCTGCTTCTGATGGTGGAAGTGCTGTCGACTTCCCGTATTCACCTGGGGTGACTGAAGACATTACTTTGTATGCGAAGTGGTCTGCTGATAGCCACACAGTAACTTTCAATTCAAAGGGTGGCACCGATGTTTCGGCTGGCTCATTCGTTACTGATGGATCAATTACTGCTCCGTCTGCTCCTACTCGTTCTGGTTATACCTTCCAGGGTTGGTCTGCTTCTGATGGCGGTAGTGCTGTTGACTTCCCGTATTCACCTGGTGCGACAACGGATTTTACTTTGTATGCGAAGTGGTCTGCCGATGGTCACACAGTTACCTTTGACTCAAAGGGCGGTTCAGCTGTTCCATCCGGCTCGTTTGTTACTGGTGGGTCCATTTTCAATAGTTACCACCTGTTAGATGGCAGCACGATTCCGGAGAATTCTTTTCAGTCACCGCTTGAACTTGGTTTGAAGATGTCATCAAGTGCAGATGGTTGGGTAAGAAAAGTTACTTTCTACAAATATGCGGGAGATAACAGCGTACATACTGCTAACGTTTGGTCATCTACTGGCATCTTATTGGCCTCTCAAAACTTCGCAGATGAAACTGAAAGTGGCTGGCAGAGTGTGACTCTGAATAATCCTGTTCGAATCGATGCAAACCAGAGTTTCACCGTCTCGGTATTTAGCGATGCCTATCGATTTAACGGTAGCTTCACAAACTCGCTTCCAAGCAGAACAAGTGGGCCGTTGACTATCATTGACGGTTTCTACAGATACACAAACGTATCTGCCTATCCGAACCAGACAGTAAATTTGCAGTACAACGTTAATTTGGAGTTCGCATTTGTTCCTTATGACCCAACTCGTGCTGGTTATACCTTCCAGGGTTGGTCTGCAACTGATGGTGGTGAGGCAGTCTCATTCCCTTATAGTCCTGTAACGGATGTGACTTTGTATGCGAAGTGGTCTGCTGATGGTCACACAGTAACATTCAATTCGAAGGGTGGATCAGTTGTTTCTGCTGGTTCGTTTGTGACTGCTGGTTCTCTGACTGCACCTACACCTCCTACTCGTTCTGGTTATACCTTCCAGGGTTGGTCTGCTTCTGATGGTGGAAGTGCTGTTTCGTTCCCTTATAGTCCTGGTGTTGTGACGGATGTTACTTTGTATGCGAAGTGGTCTGCCAATTCGTTTACTGTGACTTTTGATTCGAATTGTGATCAGTATGTTTCTCCTGGTTCGTTTGTGTTTGATGGTTCGATTGCTGAGCCGGTAGCTCCTAGACTTACGGATTATACGTTTTTGGGTTGGTCTGCTACTAATGGTGGTGATTTGATTTCATTCCCTTATTTCCCTGGCGTTGCTTCAAATATTGTTTTGTATGCTAAGTGGGCTAATAAGTCGTTTACTGTGAATTATGTTATGGTGGTAGTGCTGTTTCGTTCCCTTATAGTCCTGGTGTTGTTTCTAATGTGACTTTGTATGCGAAGTGGGTTTTGAAGGTCTTTACGTTGACTTATGTCACTAGTGGGGGTTCTTCTGTTCCGGCTGCTTCTTTTACTATTGGTTCTGCTATTGCTTCTGCTCCTAGTGTTCCTGTTCGAGCTGGTTTTGTGTTTGCTGGTTGGTCTGCTACTGATGGTGGTAGTGCTGTTTCGTTCCCTTATAGTCCTGGTGTTGTTTCTAATGTGAGTTTGTATGCTAAGTGGACTGCTTTGCCTCCGTTGTTTGGTGTTACTTCTTCTTCGGTGGTGTTGCCGGGTAGTTTGGTGTCGGTGAATGTGTCTCGTGTGAATCAGGGTTGTACTGTTTCTGTTGGTTGGGTTGGTTCTAACGTTGCGCCGGTTTCTAGGGTTGTGAGAGCTGATCGTACGACGGGTCTGTTTACTGTTGCGGTTCCTTCTGTTGCTGGTGTGTATGTGTTGTCTACTGGTCAGATTGGTGCTGAGTGTTCTGGTGGTCAGGCGGTTACTTTGTCGCAGAGTGTTGTGGTTGGTAAAGCTGCGAGTATTGTTGCGAAACTGGTTAGTTCTAGTGCTTCGGTGTCTAAGAGTCCTTTGGTTAGGGTTTCTGGAATGTTGCTGGTGTTTACACTGCTGTTGTTTCTTTTGTTGCTGATGCTACTTATTTAGCGGCACAAACCACAACAACAGGACTCACGCTAAGGTAACTTAAAAGACTTGGGTAACATGCCCGCGGTCTTTGAGTAATGGGTTCCTATTTAGAGCTTCGTCAGCATGTGCCGATGAGTGGTATTTAGGTAGTGTTGCTTGGCTAAAATCTTAAACTTGGCTTTGAACCTCTAGAAAGTAATATTTGTGTAATGCTTAAATATAAAAACTAGAGCCTAGCGGGTGCAAAATGCCATATCTTTTACGGATAATCGCCTCGCTAATCCTAGTCTTTTGCAACCTCAGTCTTATAAGTAGCCCAAGTACGGCCGCTCAAAATGATTTGAAACTAGGGCCTATTATTTCTGCTGGTCTTTACCACAATTGTGCTGTGACCGGGTCTGGTGCAGTTCGATGCTGGGGTGGAAATAGTGATGGTCAGACTACAGTTCCAAATGATCTAGGGGCAGCAATCCAAGTGTCTGTTGGGCTTAGCCATAGCTGTGCGTTGACTGCTGCCGGTTCCGCTCGTTGTTGGGGGAGCAATAAGTCCAATCAAACGAACATTCCAAGTGGGCTTAGCAGCATCGTTCAGATTTCCGCTGGTTTGTACCATACCTGTGCCTTGACTTCTTCTGGATTGGTTAGTTGCTGGGGCGGTAACGGTTTTGGTCAAATTGATGTTCCGACAGATCTAGGCACAGTAGCGCAAATCTCTGCTGGATCTTATGGAACATGTGCAGTTAGCATTTCAGGTACCGCTCGTTGCTGGGGGGATAACAGATCCGGGCAAGCCAATGTCCCAACTGACTTGGAGTCTGTAATACAGATATCAGCTGGGCTTAGTCACAGCTGTGCCTTGACTGTGGTTTCAGTTCGTTGCTGGGGAGATAACAAAGATGGTCAAACATCTGTCCCTGCTGATCTCGGGACTGTAATTCAGATTTCTACTGGTTCTTATCACACCTGTGCAGTCATTGAGGATGGTTTAGTTCGTTGCTGGGGCGGAAATAACAATGGTCAAACCGACGTTCCACTTGGTCTGAGCGGAGTAATCCAAATCTCTGCCGGTACTTATCACAACTGTATTGCTACTATTGCTGGCGCAGTGAGATGCTGGGGATACAACGGAGATGGACAGGGTGAAATTCCAGGGGGGCTTAGTGGGACGGTACAAATATCTGCTGGTTTTATTCACACTTGTGCTTTAACTACACTGATCAAATGTTGGGGCAACAACTCGGACGGCCAAACGGATATTCCAAAGGACATCGGAAAAGTAACTCAAATCGCTACTGGACTTAGCCACACCTGTGCTGTTACGGAATCAGGTGCAGCACGCTGTTGGGGTAAAAACGGGGATGGCCAAAGTAATGTTCCAGCTAACTTAGGTCTGGTAGAGCAGATCTCTGCGGGTTCTTACCACACTTGTGCTGTGACAATAGCGGGTACTGCTCGCTGTTGGGGTTACAACGCAGATGGCCAAAGTGATGTTCCAAAAGATCTTGGCAGCATCAAGCAAATTTCTGCTGGCGCTTACGATACTTGCGCGGTGACTGTAGCGGGGTTGGCACGTTGCTGGGGAGATAACGAGGGTGGCCGCACCACCATTCCAAAAGATTTAGGCATCTTAACTCAAATTGATACCGGGACAACTCATACTTGCGCTGTAACTGTTGCTGGATTGGCGCGTTGCTGGGGCGGCAATAAGTACGGGCAAACTGTTATCCCAAATAACCTCGGTGCAGTTTCACAAATCGCTGCAGGCTCAAACCATACCTGTGCGGTGACGCTCTCTGGTGCTACTAACTGCTGGGGAGATAACCGGTCCGGTCAAACCTCGATACCAAGTGATCTTGGTAATGTATCTCAAATCTCAGCTGGTTCGACTAATACGTGTGCAATCACGGAATCAGGTTTTGCTCGTTGTTGGGGTGGAAATATATTTGGCCAATCAGATGTTCCCGGTGGTGGAGTTACCCCAATCGCAAAACTTCTAGTACCGCCAGCGACCACCACACCCACATTGAATTTAGTGGGTAGCGCAACTGTTGGGTCAACTCTTACAGCAGTTCCGGCAGGCTTAGATCAAGGTGTGCAAACTTCCTTTCAGTGGACTCGTGACCAAGTTCTAATTCCAAACGCAACGGAAGACACCTTTAAGTTGAGTGTTGCTGACCTTCAGCATGATATTGGTGCGCGAGTGAAGGTTTTCAAGAGTGGCTATTGGCCTGCAATTCAAACCAGTTCATTCGTGCGAGTCTCGGAAGGCACTTTGCCAACCTTAGCTCTTCCCACGGTCACAGGCACTCTAAGTGTCGGGTCTGTCTTGAATGTCTCCCAAAGCGAACCAGATTCAAATATCACATTTACTTACCAGTGGCTTCGCAACGGAGTAGCAGTCAGCGGAGCAGATGCTGAAACCTATGCACTAGGGATGAATGACTTCGCAGCCAAGATAACAGTCAGGGCTACTGGATCAAAATTTGGCTACCGCCCTGCAACTGTTACCAGCTCTGGAAGCATCGCCGCGGTTACCTTTGCTAATCCAACCTGCTCAGCTCCCATAGATACAGGAGCATGGTCCACCAATGGCGGTGAGCCCGCTATCACCGGAACTTCAAGGTTTGGTCAAAGTTTGAAAGCCACTTACGGTAGCTGGGGAACTGGAACCAAGTTCTGCTCGTTCTGGGTGTCTGAAGGTTCGATTGTCGGCAGCGCTAACTCAATAACCTATAAAGTTCAAGCCTCAGACATTGGCAAGACTCTGCGATATCTAGTCGTTGGTAAAGACAAGGCGGGTAATTCATATTTGCGATACAGCAAACCAGTGACTACCTTAAACGCAACATTGCCAACTCCTAAAAATCCAACAATAAAAGGCGAAGTAAAAGTTGGAGTGAAACTTACTGGCAATGTTACATCTTGGGCTTCTGGCACGACTTATCAATACCAATGGTTATCAAACGGGAGTGTAATCCCGGAAGCAACATCGAAGACATACGTCCCGACTGGCGATGACGCAGGTTCCAAGCTGACTGTAAAGGTATGTGGATCTAAGCAGTTCTATGATTCTCTTTGCTTGACCAGTGCGGAGCAAACAGTTGCCTCGGGTGTAATAGCACCGGCTGGTTTGGTTTCAATTTCTGGGGATTCAACAAAGGTTGGTGCGACCCTTGTCGGTACGGTGACTAAGTGGATGAATGGGGTGACCTTCAGATCTCAATGGTTTGCCAATGGAGTGCCAATAACTGGTGCAACCTCGCCGACCAGAATAATTCAAAACATAGATCGGGGTAAGAAGCTAACCTATCAAGTTACTGCCAGTGCCAAAGGGTATGTATCAGTCATCAAGGCTTCAGCTCCTAAGCAGATTCCTTAAGGGCTAATTACTACAAAAGAGAAACGACAGATTCAACGAACATGTTGGTTGGGTAAAAGGTAACTGGCAATCAGTTCTAAATCGACAAGACCAGGCTAAACCCAAAGACGACCACATCTAAGATAGACGCCTACGACCTCATCGTTGGAACGGCAACCGACAATCACGACACTGAGAGGATTGGCAGTTGGCTAGTTAAGCGCCTAACCTCGGCGATCTGAGTGGTTCAGAGACTAGTTCTTCCTGAAACTGATCTTCTTGGCGTCCATAATGACTTTTATTCTGGCTATTGAGGATTTAGCTACGCCCGGTAGAGCTTGAAGCTCGGTCAAAGAGATTTTTCTAAGATCAGATACTTTATATAGCCTGGCTTCTACAAGTGCCTTTCTTGCAGGGGCAGTTAGGCCTATTTTGAACCACTCGCTTTCAAGCTTTGCTTGATCTCGTTGCTCTTGGCTGGCCATACTTTGAGTTTATTACCGAAGGCACTTGCTCATCGCTTTTGGCTCAACGCTGGGCACCTGCGACAATTAGCAGATGGAAACTTTGGCATATTTAGTGTTTGGCTTATTGCTTGCTCAACTTGGTTTGGGGATGCTAGCAATGCTGTTGGCTTGGTTTTACCGAATTAGGGGAACCTTTGCACTCAGCTCACAAATACTCATTGCAGTGTTAGCGCTTGAAACTATCTGGGCTTTTGGTATCTCTACCGCCTTCGGTGTTCCAGCGGCAGTCTTTGTTATAACAGCAGCACTGATCAGGTATCTACCTAAGAAGTAATTATTTGCTAAAGGTATTCTGTGAATGCACTAGCTGCGAGTAAACGCCATTAGCGGCCAGTAGGTCTGCATGTGTTCCCTGTTCTACTATTTCGCCATTTGCTAATACCAAAATCAGATCTGCGTTGACAACAGTTGAAAGCCGGTGGGCGATAGCAATAGTTGTTCGGTTTGCAGTTGCAGTTGGTATCCATGGCGCTGGTAGCTTCATCGAGGATGACAACAGGCGGGTCCTTTAACAACACTCTGGCAATTGCAATTCTCTGTTTTTCACCACCGCTATCTAATACCGCTCCAACTTTACGCAAAGGATCTTTTATGTTGCTGTAGTGGAGACCGTTGATTAGTGCTTCACCGCTTGTTGGGGTAGCTAGCCCAAGTAAGCAACGTAGGGCTGTGCTTTTGCCAGCACCGTTAGGTCCAAAGAACCCAGTTATGCGACCTTCTTGAACTTCAGCAGTTAGATTACTTACTGCTGAGTTAGCACCATACTTCTTGACTAGTTCGTGAAATTCTATGACTGCCATATTGGCAGTCTATGCCTTAACCGATAAGCGGCCTTACCTCAACTTTACGGTTGCAAGCCTTAGAACCAAGCCTTGCCAATTCTTGAGCCTGTTCAAGTGAATCAGCGTTGATTAACCAAAAACCTGCCATGTATTCTTCAGTGTCGTTGACGGGGCCAAAACTTTCTATCCCAGCATCAAATCTGTTATCTATGACGATCGACTTCGCTGGATCATCAATGCCAACAGCAATAATCCAATGCCCTTTGTCTTGAAGCATCTCGTTGAACTCGTCGATTGCAGCAATTTCATCAGATGTCCCAGAACGTGACTTGCTATCAATTACCTCTATCAGAAATCTCATATCAGAATTCTATTGATGAAATTTTTGTCCGACAATCTCAAAGTCTTTG
>RFYI01000043.1 GCA_009921165.1 Actinomycetota bacterium
TGATTTCGCCGATGACCGTAAGGCGTGCCACAAGCAGAATCGTCTCCAGCGATGGCCACCCGTATGGACGGCTAGAGAAGCGATCTTCCACCAGATCATGCATGATAAGAACGAGTGACACGATCGTACGAAGCTGATCCTGAAGTGGCTCTGAACCGAATGCATGCGTATCGAGCGAGTGCGACATGATGGATGAGCCATCTTTGCGCACACCACTCTGGAAGAAGCGCGAAGTGAAATGCGCCGCTTTGAATATATCGATGACACCCAGTTCACCCAGGTTGCTGGCACTGACATGCGACTCGATCGGCAGTGAGGTATTGAAATTCGAATAGGCTTTACCATTTCCATTATCCGGCCTGCCCCAAAGCTGGGATTTTTCGATCGAACCATCCAGATAACCCTCGACCTGACATAAACCTGAAGCATTGTCAGCAATAGTTTCAGCGAGCCAACCCAATACTCTGGCAGATGTAGCGTCAGATGTCGCTAAAGCGGGACTCACTTGAGTGTGTGTGCCATTACCGCCCGAAGTGTAAACAATAGTTCCCTTAGCCATTGATGAGCCCGTAGCGTTACGGACAGTTACATAGATTGGATCTCCAGGTGTATAGGAAGTTCCTGTGGCTCCAGTAGCACCCGTAGCACCCGTAGCACCTGTTGGACCAGTAGGACCAGTGGCACCTGTTGGACCAGTAGCACCAGTGGCACCCGTATTACCTTGTGGACCTTGCTCACCTCTAGCAAAATAAACTCTTGCATAGATGGAATCAGGGACAACTACTTTTACAATCATCTAACTATCTCTGGTGTAACTAACACCTGCCCACGAACCAGCGTGAGCACCTTACTTGTTGAAGTTTGAGTCAATTCAATAGCGTAAACATAATCAGTTTTAGTTAGCAACGAAGTCTGTGTAGGTGTCAAAGAAAACGAAACAGAATTGTCTGAAATGTTTACAGTAGGAGTCATGTCAATGACCGCTGTGGTGCTAGGTTGCTCCCTTACCTGAAGTTTAGCGGTATACCCAGTAAGGCTAAAAGCGACACCGTCAGAATCAGTAGGGTAAAAGCTACAATCCCCAGCAACGCTAGGAAAAGTAGAACCAGCAAGAATCTCAAGGTCAAAAGTTCCATCAGTTACCGTGTAAGTCTCACTCACCGTCAGAAACCTCAACAGCAGTCTCAACAACATCACCAGGAATTACGGGTTCATCCAGAACCTCAACATTTACCCAAGTAGTGATTTTAGGTGCTAGAACAGGTGTTTTAGCCATTTCATTTATCCTTTGTTAGTTTGTCAAAGTCAGATTTCAACTTTGTGTATTCCTTATGTAGATTCAAGTATTTATCACGCCACTGGTCAAGTTCTGCCTTTAGTGTGGCGAGTTCAATTTTTAGCCCGTCAATCTGCTCAAACATTTCAGCCCGTAAACGTTCCTCCATAGAGATGGACTGATATCTGCGGTTATTTAAATACTTGAATAGAGCTGAGACGCTAGTTCCCCCAAGGATGCCTGACAGAGTCCATACTATAACTTCCTGAGACATCAAATGCCTTTCCATAGATCTAAAGTAACTTCCCAATGGTCAGCAGTAATACTGTGTGCGATACGGGATACAAGGCTAATCTGTTGAATGGTGTTAGTTCCATCAGAGAACTCTATTTGTAGAGCGTCAGCGATTTCGGTGTCAGCCACATTAGACATCTTTCCATCTCGCCTCAATGCTGGACAAGTAACACGCCCGATAGATTTAGGGTCAGCCATGTTAGCGACAGCGGTAGCCCAGTCAGAGACACGGGTATAAGGTGAAGTCCCTGGATCCATAGTTATTTCAAAGTTTCCAACCTGAGCACCATAATTAGTTACCGAAGTTGAGTTAGTAGCAGTTTTATCTGATGCTGGACTTGAACCAGCTGCACCACTATCAGCATTACCAATTTCCTTGACTTTTACTTTGTTTACGATTCGGTCTGACTCATAAGTTAGATCTATCGAATCCATACAGTAATGGTTAGTCGAAGTTGAATGAACGTTAGAAACAGTTTTGGCTGAACTGCTCCATGTTTTACCTTGTAAAGAGTCAATGTCTAGGCGAGTCAAATACCACTGGTTAGCACCTGTTCGAGATGCCCAACACCAGCCAAGTTCAGCGTCTAGCATTTGGTTCAGGATTTCACCAGATTTAGCGTCCACAAAAGTTTGAGCAATTTGGTAGGTAGATGAACCTAGAGAACCTGCGTTAGCGGATTGAGCCAAAGTGACTCTAGTGTCTATTGTGTTTATAGTGGTGGCAAGGTCAGCCATAAGATTCTTGAAACTTCTAGCAGTAGTAGTTCCACTAATAACAAAACTTGAAACTCTCGAATTGAGCAGAATCTTAGAAGCATCATAAGCAGTAATAGTTATGCCAAGTTTCTGAGCATCATTTAGGTAAGACATTCCAATGTTTTGGATAAACCCATAGAAAATAGTGTTGTAAACAGTTGGAGCCGAATCTGGTGCTGGCTGATATTGAATCCTAAATGGCATGTTTGATTTATAGGCAGGTCCAGTGATTAGGTCTGACAGACTTTTTTTGACCATCTGAACTTTGGCATTACCAACATCAGGTCTAGCAAAAACACCTTGCTCAACATTTATGCCACGATCTATGTCAATAGTATAAGAATCGGCTTGAATTGAAACCCAGCTAGTTCCGTCATTGTATTGAATCCTGAGATTAGATTTGACATCCCAAACATCATTAGCCATTTAGCAGATACTTCCTGCCATTGACTTTTTCAAACTTTTGAATCTCACGGATGATGTCCGAAGCACTAATCACAGATTTGTTTATGTTTATCTCATAGGTTGCATTAGTAGATATAGCCTGTTGAGCACCAGCCTGAGCACCAGCAGTATAAAGATCACCTTGTAACCCGATAATTGTTTTTAGTTTCTTAGGAGATGCAAGTAGTGCCTTGGCTGCAATGTTTCCTGCTGCTGGTCCCATAGCTATAAGTTGGTCAGCAACTGCCTGACCTCCAGGCAATTTGATAATCTTTGCAAGATTCTGTGAAAAACCTTTAGCAGCATTAGCAACACGAGTCATCTTGGCAATAACAGCATCAGGGTTAAAAACAGAATATTCATCCTTACCACCCATGCCAAAAGCCAAACCGATAGAATCTCTAAACTGTTGAGCAACAGTCTTGATGCCATTCATTTTATCGGCTAATGCTTTCTTAACTTCCTCAGCTTGTTCAGCAATGATTTGAGCTAGTTTTTGTTTTTTATTTGCAGCAGCAACATCAGCATCGTGGACAGCAGTTAGATAAGCACCATACATCGTATAACCCAATGCATACCATTCATCTGAAGTTTCTGGAATAAGGTCAGGATGCAATATCTTCATTTTTTCTTCATTGAGATAGTCATACTGTGAAGTGTCTAATGTTGGTAAGTTTTGATAATCAGATTGAGCATTTGTCGCATTTATCCATTGCTCAGCCAATAAACCGACAGCAACAGCAATAGCACCAATACCAGTGGTAATAAGAGCAACTTTTAGAGCTTTAGTTGAAATAGCCGCTAACTTAGTTGCCAAGTCATAAAGTTTCATAGCCAAGGTAAGACCACCAACACCAAGTTTGACAACTAAAATAGCTGCACCCAAAGCTTTGATATAACCTATGTTTTGAATAACAAAACCAATGACCTGACCAATACCCTGAGCAATTTGAGTAAAGATTTTAGCCATGCTTCTCAACTGCTGAGCACCCTCAGGAGATTTCAAATACTCGTAAAACTGTCTCATAGCAGGAACGAGCTCTGCACCAACAGTTTCCTTGAAGTTATCTAGAATTACCATTAGAGCCTTATATGGATCATCCATGGCTGCTTGCTCGGCTGCACCTTTGAACGCTGTATCTAATTGGCTCATAAAGTCTTTACCAACTTTGATAGATGGCAATAGTTTCTTTAGAGACGCATAATTCCCGTTATAAGCCTTAGACATGGCATTAGTTACGGAGCCTAGGTCCTTACCTGTTCCAGCGGAAACATTCAAAGCAGTTTCAAGTAAGGTAGAACCCTTAGCCAATGAACCAGTAGATCTAATGGCAGTAGCCAAAGCAGGTCTAAGGTCATCATCCAAAACTGCGACTTGATTAGACAAAGACTGAATGTAACGCTCAGCAGCATTAGTGGTCTCAACGGTTGCACCAAGAGTATTTCTCAAGGCCAAAGCAAGCTGATTCTTAGACTTAGTGTCCTCAGCAGCAGCACGAGCAGATTCTTTCAAGAATCCAGTCAATTTAGAGATACCCATACCCAAACCGACAGCACCCAAAGCCCTATTCATCGAGCGACCAACTACATCAGTTGTTCTACGAAGTTTGTATAGATCCTTTTGCATTGCTGACATGCCAGCACGAAACTTAGATGGATCTGCTAGAACCTCTAATTTTAGAACACTCATTCAGGTCTCTTATCTTTCAAAGCGGAAGCAATAGCCTGAAACTCTCTAAGCGTCATGGTCTTGTATTCAGTCAGGCTCACACCTGCATGAACAACCATAAACGCCATACGCTCAGCTGCCTTATCCGCTATTACTCTTTTGGGTCGTTAGCACTCACAAAGAAACTGTTAGCCTCAGTCATAGAAACTTCTCCAGCTTGTTCGAGAGTGAAATTAGGGTTACTACGTTTCTTGACAATAAAGATGATGGCTTTGAGAGCCTTACCTTTAGGCTGTCCATCATCCATAAGTTGGTCAATGCTAGAACCCGTAATAAGTTCTATCTGCTCAACTTCATTTAGAGTCAATGATTCAAAGTCGAAACTATTGGTGGTCATACTTTCCTTACTTTCTGTTATTTACCTGCAAAGCGTTCATACACTTTGATTAGTTCTTGGATGTAATGTTCTTTTATCCACGGTAACACTTTACCAGCACCCTTATTCATAAATTGAGTAGGCAAAATGTTTTTAGGTTGCATATGTTTACGGTCATAGAACCAACCCCAGTTTTGAGCATTAGCATAAGGGATTTGTGGGTCCCGTCCAGCTTTGACAGTTACACCATTTATAGATCTAATCGAACGGATAGAACCCTTTAGATTACCTGTTTTTACTGGTACTAATTCTCTAGCCTCTTTGACTACACGATTACCAATCTCAAGGTTGAGTTTAGATAATTCCTTATCGGCACCCATAGCCTTGAGACCAGCAACCGCTTCATTCAAACCAGAGATTTTAACCCCTGACTTGACATAACCCATGTTTAGGCTGTCTTTAGAGTTACACCATAGTAAACAGGAGGAGTAGTGCTCGGTGTGTGAACGCTGTTTAGAACAGTCAAAGTCACTGAGAACTTAGTAATCTCACCGCTGCTTAGGCTTAGTGGTGGAAGTGTGTCAAAGATTACTGAACCTGTGTAGTGTGGCTGTGAAGTGCTTGCCGAAGCATTACCATTAGGTGCAATAGTAAACGCCACAGTAGTGCCAAAGTTAGCCCAAAGAATACGATATAGGCTTGCTGAGTCACCAGAAGTTACACCGTCAATTTGTAGCTTCCATTCACCACCAGTGCGAACTTCACAGAAAGTCTGAACATCACCAGGAGCGTCATTCAAGGTCAATTCGACCATGTTAGCGTCACAGTTGTATTCAGTGCTTCCAATCTTGAAGCTGATGTTTGTTGCTTTGATTCTTGTTGATGTTGCCATCGGATTCTCCTTTTAGAGTGTTATAGATAAGTCAAGGTTTAGATCGGCAGAGAGATACTCGGCATTGTTTACCGCTAGACGATAACTAGGGTTCACTTGCTTTAGGATCACATAGCCCAAGCCTCCGAGAGCAGAGACCGTGTCAGCAATAAGAGCATCCAAAGACTCAGTAGCCTCCTCATTAGTTGCAGTTGATGCAACTAAAGTCAAAGTAAGTCCAAGGCGGTAACTATTGCCAACAGTTTCAGTAGTCAGGTATGGTGAGCCAGCAGTCATCACTATCACAGGTGGAATAAGTCGTTCTGGAACATAATCCAAAACCTCTAAACCTGCTGTCTGCAAGTCCAAGGCCAATTCACCCTTAGAGATAGTAATTTCGTTGGTCATAGACCTGGACCTGTAAATGGTAAGAGCATTTCTCTAGCTGCGTTCATTGGATCCTTAGCAATACGGACAGTAGTGCCTAGGTCAGCGAATTGAGCTACTCCGTTAGGAGCCGACCTGCGGTGGAACAGTTCAGATGCACATGATAGGACAGCCATATCCAACACATCGTTAGGAACACGGGCTGAACCCACGAACTTAGCGACATGCTGATTAGCACCAGATAAGCAACTATCAACAAACGTTGACACTTCCTTAGTTCCTACATAAGCCCTAAACTGCTCCACCGTTACAGCCATGAGTTATTAGGCTCCAGTGTTGATCTTGATGATTGCACCCTCGAATGGAACAGCGAACGCTGCATAACCATAAACAGAGTAGAAGTCAGACAAGGTCGTAGCATCGGTTGTTGATAGACGGGCAGGGTTGCCAGCAGATTCGTATGTAGTCAAAGCCATTGAGTTAGCGATGTATGCGGTCTTAGCGTCTAGAGCAGGGTCAACGATGATAGGCAAACCAAAGATTGAACCACGAAGTCCAGGAATGTCAGCAGAACCAATGTTGTTAACTCCAGGACCATCTTGTAGAACTACTGGACGACCAGCGGTGTCTACGATACCAACCAAACGCTTGTAAGCAGTCGTTCCAGCAACGATGAACTCAGGTGATAGACCTGTGTCAGTGTAGATCTTGGCAGAAGCATCGGCTAGAGCACCAGCAACAGTAGCAGCGGTTAGACCAGATGCGTCAACAGTCTTAGTGCCTGTCCAAGTTAGTGCAGCTAGAACAGCGATGAACTCTGTGTTCATTTTCTTTGCGTAAGCCAAAGACATAGCCTGGAACGCTACATCTAGGTAGTTTACGGTTGAACGCTCAACAGCTTGCTTAGATAGTTTGACATAACCACCGTAAGTGTTTACTGAAACTGAAACAGTGCTTAGCGTGATGTCACCAG
>RFYI01000044.1 GCA_009921165.1 Actinomycetota bacterium
GTCAATGGTGAGACTGTTGATGATGGTTCATCTGTGAACTTGGCTTATGGAACTAGTTCGGTTGAAGTAATCGCTCTGGCTACCGATCCTGATGCCACTGTCGAGGTTGCAGGTAACGAAGATCTTCAAACTGGTGAAAACACCTTGACTGTTACTGTTACTGCAGCTGATGGCGAGACCACCATGGTCTATACGGTGATTTTGATTGTTGCAGCTTCAGGAGATTCTTCTATCACTGGAATATCAGTTGATGGAGTGGATATAGCTCCGGGTGACATTGTTAACGTTGCTGCAGATGTTACCTCAGTTGAAGTCGCTGTGACTACTCGAGACGAGAACGCTACAGTTTCTATCTCGGGTGCAGACGATGTGCGCCTGGGCGACAATAGAGTGACCGTAACAGTTACTGCTGCAAACGGAACTAGCACAGATTACGTGTTTGTTGTTCGAGTTGGCGGGCTATCAGCAGATGCGACATTAACTTCATTGAGTGTTAATAGGGAGCAAATAGAACCGAATGGTACTTTGTATCTGCCGGCTAGAACCACTTCAGTTTCGGTTGAAGCAGTAACTCGTGACCGCGGAGCCACCGTGAAGGTTTCCGGCAGAACGAACTTGCAAACTGGAAGCAACACTGTAGTCGTGACAGTAACTGCAGCGGACCTACAGACCACGAAGACATATTATGTTTACGTTGTCGTGGCGGCTATTAGTTCAAACAAGGCCCTTTCTACCTTCACGGTAAATGGTCAGCCAGTTCAGGACAAGGGCACATTCGCGCTACCAGCATTCACACGCGCGGTTAATGTTGTGGCGATTCCTGAGGATGTTGAAGCGGTGGCAGTTGTAACCGGCAGGAGCGGACTTGTCGATGGCGACAATACCCTGACTGTAAGAGTGACGGCGGCCGATGGCTCTTATAAGGACTACACAGTCAATTTGGCTGTTCGCATTCTTTCTGGTGACACATCTCTTAGAACATTCACATTCAACGGTATGAGCCCAGAAGATGGAGTAGTAACCTTACAAGCCGGGGCTAAGCAAGTAGGCGTTGTTGCTATTGCGACAAGCCCAGAAGCCGATGTCGTTATTACTGGTGACACCGAACTTCGTGTTGGAGCAAACACTGTCACAGTGCGCGTTAAAGCACTCAATGGAAATACAAAGACTTATCGTGTGATAGTTCAAGTTCCAGAATCTGACAACACGAATTTGAAGACATTCCAGATTAATGGTCGAGACGTCCAACCTTCAGGAAAAGTAACCCTCCCACTTGGATCATTCGATGCCTCTGTAAAGGTTGCGACAGAAGACCCAAGAGCTAAGTTCACAATCCGAGGTTACTCAGGTCTTACAGCTGGTGATAACGAACTAGAAGTAACTGTTATAGCTGCTGACAACACAACAGTCAAAAAGTATGTTGTAAATCTATTTGTCACTCGACCTTCTAGCGACAAGACCCTAAAGATTTTCAGAATTAATGGCTCGGCAGTTTCTGATGGTTCAACAGTCGTTGTGCCTGCGCTGACTGGCTCGGTATTGGTTGAGGCTGCTGCCTATGATGCAGAAGCCAAGGTTGAAGTATCTGGAAAGAATGGCCTTACTGAAGGCTCAAACCAAGTTACTGCTTTGGTTACTGCAGGTGATGGGACTTCGACAACTTACAGGGTGACTGTAAAGGTTCTAAGCCTGTCAAGTGACAATTCTCTAAAGACCTTCACAGTCAAGGGTGAGGATTACACGGACCAGAATGTGGAGCTACCTTTCGGAACTACTTCGGTAGATGTTGTAGCGATTCCAACAGATGCGACCGCAAAGGTCTCAATTAATGGTGCCGCTTCTCTACGCACAGGTTTGAACAACCTCTCTGTCAAGGTAACTGCAGCGAACGGTGCGCCTAGGGTATACCCGATTACTGTGACGGTGAAGAAGTCATCGAATAAAGCGGTTTCGGTTTTGACTGTGAACGGCCAGAATGCGCTGAATGTTGATTCAGTAACTCTTCCTGTCGGCACCAGTCAGGCTGTGGTTCAGGTCGTTACAAGTGACTCCGCTGCTTCGTATCAAGTAAGTGGAACTGCAGTATCTTCTGGATCTAATACTCTGACTGTTACCGTAACCGCTGCTGATGGAAGCTCACGTAAATACGAGATTAGTGTTTATGTCACCCCACTTTCAAGCAACACTTCATTGGCCAGCTTGAAGCTGAAGGATAACGATAAAGAATCTGCTGTTGCTTTTGAATCTGGAACATTCAACGTTAGTAACGACACATCTTCTGTGATTGTGTCAGCCATCCCTGCTGATGCTGCTGCGACTGTCGTTGTGTCTGGCAACTCTGGTTTCAAGGTGGGTAACAACACCGTGACTATCGTCGTGACTGCAGCAAATGGCGACAAGAAGCCTTACACCGTGAAAGTTGTTAGAGCCAAATCCGCTAATACAGCTCTTTCCGCTCTAGTTATAAACGGTGTGGATGCTATCGCGGCAGGTTATTCGGTAACCTTGCCTGCTAGAACTACTTCAGCTGTTGTGAAGGCTGCGGCTAGCGATGCTGGCGCTACTGTTTCTGTTGCTGGTACTTCGTTGTCTCCTGGAGCTAACACTGTTGCTGTTACAGTGACTGCTGCTGATGGTACTCCTCGTTTGCAGAACGTCAGCGTTTATGTAACTCCACTTTCCAGCAATACTTCGTTGTATGAGTTGAGAGTTGACGATTCAGCAGTAGCTTTTGAAGGCGCAACTGTAAATGTTGGTAATTCAACCACTTCTGTGCCGGTTACCGCTACAGCGGAAGCAGCTGCTTTCGGTGCAACAGTTGCTGTTTCCGGAAACACTGGTTTGAGACTCGGAAATAACACAGTGTCTGTAGTCGTGACTGCTGCAAACGGCGACAAAAAGCCATACACCGTGACAGTTGTTAGAGCCAAATCATCTAACAACGATCTCTCTGGTTTGTTCGTGAACGGCGTTGATGCCAAGGCTGCAGAATATGCGATTACCTTGCCTGCCAGAACTACTACAGCTGTTGTGAAGGCTGTTACTGCCGATGCTGGTGCAACTATTTCTGTTGCTGGTACCTCGTTGTCTCCTGGGCCTAACACTGTCGCTGTTACAGTGACTGCTGCTGATGGTACTCCTCGTTTGCAGAACGTCAGTGTTTATGTGACTCCTCTTTCAAGCGACACTTCTTTGAAGACATTCACTGTCAATGGTGAACAAGCGCAGTCTGAAATCCAACTGCCAATTGGAACCACTACAGTTGCTGTTGTTGCGATAGCAAACGATGCCGGTGCAAAGGTAGAAATTACTGGAAACACAGGACTGAGCGCTGGACCTAAGACTGTTCGCGTCCGAGTAACGGCTGCTAATGGGGATGTCAAGGATTACGAATTCACGGCAAATGTTGCCGCTCGTAGCGCCAATACCGACCTCAGTTCAACGGCTGGTACTTGGCTCATCAACGGTATAGACGTCTCTTCACCAGAAACAGTAGTTGTCCTTCCAGCCGGAACCACCGCTGTGACTGCAACTGCGAAGACGGCTGACTCGAAGGCAACTCTGGCTATCACTGGAACTAGCGGACTTACTGCTGGAACCAACACGATAGCGTTCAAGGTTACTGCTGAAGACGGTTCGACAACTAGGACATACGAAAGAAGTGTTACCGTCAAGGCGCTGTCAAGCGATGTGCATCTGAACTTCCTTTCAGTGGCGGACATCTCAGTCAATGACGGCTCTGTGGTGAATGTGCCAGCTGGAACGTCTCGTGTTTCAGTCGTGGCTACACCAAGATCCAGTGAAGCTAGATACACCGTTGCTGGAAATACCTCTCTTTCAACTGGGGCTCAGAATGTTGTCGTAGTGGTGACTGCACCTAGCGGTGCAACTTCCACCTGGACCGTTTCAGTTGTGGTTGCTGCACCTGCAAGCAACACGAATTTGAGTACTTTCACGATCAACAACCAAAATGTAACGAATGGATCGTCGATTTCAGTTGCACGAGGAACAACACAACTTCACATTTCAGCGATTGCAGCGGATACTAAGGCATCCGTGGCCATTACTGGAAAGTCGGGGCTAAGAGCTGGAGCAAACACAGTGACTGTCACAGTGACAGCTCTAAGCGGCGATTCAAGAACATACACAGTGACCGTTAACGTAGGGAACTAACTAGAAAATGAAGAAGACAGCTATGACTAAGACATCTAGAAACTCAAAAATCTTTAGAGCAAGTGCAATTTTTGCTGCTCTCTTGATGGTGTTACTGCCAACAACTGGGGTCGGAGGGTTCTCTTCTATTGCCTACGCAGTTAGTGCCGACGCTGATACTTCACTAGCTGAATTCACAGTTGATGGTCAAGCTGTTAGCGATGGTTCAGTAATAAACGTTGATTACGGAACGACTTCAGTTGACGTTGTTGCAACACCAACAGTAATCGGAACCGATGAGACCGACAGCGCCAGTGTTGAAATTAATGGGGATAGTGGGTTAATTTCTGGGCCGAATACGCTGACGGCTGTAGTTACAGCGGCCGATGACGTAACTACAGAAACATACACAGTAACCGTGAATGTTGGATACAACAACGATTCATCTCTTGGTGTGTTCACTGTTAATGGTGATGATGTCGTTGATGGCGGAACCGTTAACCTCGATTACGGTACTACAGCAGTCGAGGTAATTGCTGAGCCTTCAGCCGTTGACGCCACTCTGGTAGTTTCTGGAAACACGGGCCTGGTTGAGGGAAGCAACTCTCTGGTAGTCGTGGTGACTGCTGCTGACGGTAGCGATACCACTTACAGGGTTACCTTGGTTGTGTCTGAGAGTGCAGATTCTTCGCTTGGTGTGTTCACCGTCAATGGCGATGATGTTACTGATGGTGGAACGGTTAATTTGGATTACGGCACAACATCCGTCGATGTTATTGCTGAGCCTGCAGCTATTGACGCAACTGTAGAGATTACTGGCGACGCAGAGTTGGTCACTGGTGTCAATGAACTTGTTGTTGTGGTTACTGCTGCTGATGGCAGTAATACCACTTACAGGGTTAGCTTGGTTGTTTCTGAGAACGCTGATTCCTCTCTTGGTGTCTTCACTGTGAATGGTGACGATGTGGTTGATGGTGCAACTGTTAACTTGGATTACGGAACCTCGTTTGTTGATGTAATTGCTGAACCTGCCGATGGCGATGCTACTGCTGTAATCACTGGTGACGAAGGACTAGTTTCCGGACCTAACGATTTGGTTGTTGTGGTTACTGCCGCTGATGGCAGTACTACCACTTACACGGTGAACTTGGTTGTAGCTGAGAACGCGGATTCTTCTCTTGGTGTCTTCACTGTGAATGGTGATGACGTTTTTGATAGTGCAAGCGTGAGCCTTGCCTATGGCACAACATCTGTTGATGTTATAGCTGAACCTTCAGATGTTGAAGCTACCGTCGAGATCACTGGTGACGTTGATTTAGTTTCTGGTCCTAACAATTTGGTTGTTGTGGTTACTGCTGCTGATGGCAGTACTAGTACCTACAGAGTTACTTTGGTCGTTGAAAGAAACAGTGATGTAAGCCTGGCGGTGTTCACCGTGAATGGTGACGACGCTTATGACGGATATGTCGCTAACGTGTCAAATGGCACAACTTCGGTGGACATAATTGCTGAGTCCTCAGACCCTGACGCACGCGTTGAAGTAATTGGCAATAGCAACCTTCAAGAAGGTGAAAATGATATTAGTGTGAAGGTGACCGCAGCCGACACTGAAAGTGTAAGTACGCTGCACGTCAAGGTTATTGTTGCTGGTCCAACTGGAGACGAATTCTCGAATGACACAACATTATCTACCTTCAAGGTGGATGGAGTCGACGTAACAGACGGCCAAGATTTCAGGATCGCCCAAGGTCGTAGCTCTGTTTCAGTAGAGGCTGTTCCTACGAATGCTCTCGCGACTGCCGTTACAGCCGGGAACACAAACCTGCGTGCCGGTGAATCTAATGATGTTACCGTTACAGTTACTGCAGATGACGCAACTGTAAGGGTTTATCACATCTACGTGATTGTTGCGGTCCCTTCAAGCGACGCTTCCATAGCGACCATTCAGATTAACGGCGCTACCTTTGCTGGAGATTTAGACGGCACCGGAATCTTTAATGCACTATACGGTTCTACTCAAGTCACTGTGGTCGCTACGCCGACTAGCAATACTGCAATAGTGAGCGTCACCGGAAATACCGAATTGGAAACCGGTGACAACCTAGTTTCCATACATGTAGTGGCTGAAGATGGGACTCCAGCAGATTACTCCTTCAAGGTAGTTGTCGCCGCAGCAAACACAAACACAGATTTGAGCACTTTCAAAGTTAATGGTTCTGAAGTCTCTGATTCACAAATTATTGAACTGCCATACGCTACCTCTGGTGTGACCGTCGAGGCTATAACATCCTCAGAAACTTCAACATTCACTATTGACGGAACTACTGGGCTTACTACTGGAGACCAGACTCTTACGGTCGCTGTAAAAGCTCAGTCTGGTGCCTCTTACCTACATCAAGTAACTCTTAGGGTCCTCAGTCCGTCTTCAGATAAGACGATAAATAGCATTACCCTAAACGGCCAAGCAGTGCTCTATCCTCTCGTAGTACTTCCTGCTGGCAGCACAACTGCAAGCTTTGTAGTAGAACTTGCAAGCCCATTCGCCAGGTACACAGTAAGTGGAGATGGCACACTTTCTAATGGGAACAACGAGATCACAATTACAGTGACCGCCCAAGATGAAAGCACTTTTGAAAAGCTGATTAACGTCTACGTTCCGGTAATTTCTACGGATAATACTTTGTCTGGTATCACTGTTGATGATGAGCCTGTTGATGTTGATGGGACTGTGAATAGGGTTTATGGCAC
>RFYI01000045.1 GCA_009921165.1 Actinomycetota bacterium
ATTGCGGAATTCAGCAGTTGTGAATTCTTGTGGGAGTATCCCCTGAATCCCAGCGAGGCTTTTGGCCCAAGGATATGTCGAGTAATTAGCCATGTTGCCAGGCACTAAATACTTATCTTTCACAGATGGCAACCAAGTTTCCACAGCTTCAAAAAAGCCAATTGACTGCTCTAATGATGCAACGACTAAGACCTCGGGCTTGGCTTTTTTGATTGCAATCACATCTGAGATCGCTAAGACTTGAACTTGTGGAACCCCTCTAACGGTTAGTCCAAATGCAATCGATCTCATGGCTTCTTTGCCATATTCATCATCGCTGTAAGCGACCAAGACGGAGGTTGGATTATCCCTGGAAATCATTTCAGCTAATGAGATGATGTCCTGGCTGTGTGACGAAGTCAGTCTAAATAACCAAGGCTTAGCACTTGGATTCAGTCCATCATCTAAAGCTGCAGGAGCAATCATTGGAATTGGTTCCGATTTAGTTAGTTGGATTACTTGCTTAGCGGCACCTGATTCAATTGGGGCTAGTAATACGTCTGCGTCAAAGGCCTTCACTCTGGCAACGGCATTCTTGAGGTCGGACATCGAATCCCCAGTATCTTCAAAATCAAGATTGACTTTGACCGATTCAGCAAGATCGGTTACTGCCAACTTTGCAGCTGCTCTTTGTATTTGACCTGCAAAATAGAGATTTCCTGAATCAGCGGTCATTACCCCTACTTTAAGAATTGGAGCCATTGGTTTAGCGAAGCCACCGGAAACTAAAAATAGGCAAGCAAGACCGATAACAGCCCCACCAATAATGATTAATCTTCTTCTCATGGGAAGAGCGTAGAAGAATCACCATAGCTGTGTTTTAGTTTTCAACAGTTAAGGCAGAAGCGGGTCGGCATAACCGACCCGCTTCTTTTTGATGCTTTGGTTGTTACTTAGTGCCGTTTATGCTTGCGCTCACAACACCGTTTGATGACATGTTCCACTTGGCTAGAAGGGCTGTGTACTGGCCGTCATCGATGAGTGACTGAAGTGCTTTCTGGATTGCATCACGAAGACCAGTGTCTTTCTTCAAGATTGCAATACCAACGAAACCAGCGTCATATCCGCTAGGTGCGTCTGGGTCTGAAACAACGTCGAAGTACTCGCCGTTACCAGCCTTAGCTGCAGCACCCTGAGCTACTAGTGAGTCCATCATTACTGCATCGCCCTGCTTAGCGCGTAGAGCGTTCTGCATAGCTGGTGCATCAGGAAGAGTTGTAACGGTAATTGGCTTCTTGCCAGATACCTTACAACTTTCTGACATGGTTCCAAGTAAATCGATCTGAATGGTTCCATTCTGAGCGATTACTGTCTTGCCACAGAGGCTCATCGCGTTGGTAATACCTTCAGGGTTACCCTTGTTCACGATCATCTGTGAACCACCGATGTGGTAGTCAACAAAGTCAACCTTTGCTTGACGCTCTGTGGTGTCGCTCATTGAGCTCATGATGATGTCGTTGGTTCCAGCCTCAAGGTTCGCGATGATGGTGTCAAACACTGCATCGTTGAAGCGAACTTCAGCTCCAAGCTTCTGACCTATCAAAGCACCAAGCTCAACGTCAAAACCAGTAAGCTTGCCGTTTTCGTCTTCATACTCGAATGGCTCGTAAGGAATGTCGCTGGCAACATCAATTCCACTGTCCAAATAAGCCGCTGGCAAAAGAGCCTGTGCTGCTTTGTCAACCTTAGATTGGTCGACACCATTGTTTGGACCGCTGGAACAGCCAGCTAGTACTAGAAGACCTGCCGACACAACTGCGACAAAGCCTAATTTCTTTTTAGACACTTTGAATCTCGCTCTCTTATTTGGTTTACTCTGCTTCAAAACTAAAGGACCTTGTTGAGGAAAGCTTTGGTTCTGGCCTCTTGAGGTTTATCTAAAACCTGCTTTGGCGTTCCCATCTCAACTATTTGCCCTTTATCTATGAAGACTACTTTGTCTGCCACTTCTCGTGCGAACCCCATCTCGTGAGTCACAACAATCATGGTCATGCCAGCCTTAGCTAGGCCCTTCATTACATCTAGCACGTCACCCACTAACTCTGGATCAAGTGCTGAGGTTGGCTCATCAAATAGCATCAACTTTGGCTTCATCGCTAGCGCTCGAGCAATAGCGACACGTTGCTGCTGCCCACCCGAAAGTTGAGCTGGGTAATGCTCAGCTTTATCAGCAAGACCCACCTGAGCCAGTAATTCAAAACCTAGCTTCTTGGCATCTTCTGGGCTGACGCCGGCAACACCAATAGGTGCTTCGATCACGTTCTGCAAAGCAGTCATATGCGGGAAGAGGTTGAACCTCTGGAAAACCATGCCGATTGCCTGACGTTGTCTTGCAATCTCCTTAGGCTTCATTTCGTGCAAAACCTTGCCAGTCTGGCGGTAACCCATTAACTCATCGTTGACATAGATACGTCCCCCGTTGATTGATTCAAGGTGATTTAGACATCTCAGGAAAGTAGATTTACCAGAACCAGACGGCCCGATTATGCAAAGCACTTCACCTTGCTCAACACTAAGTGTTATACCTTCTAACACTTCGTTAGAACCATAGCTCTTTCGAACGCTTCTAGCATCGACCATTAATTTAGCCATTAGCTTCTACCCACCTTGAATGCTCTAGGGGCAGCTCTTCCACCAACAGTTGCAAAGCCTCTACCGTATCTGCGCTCTAGTGCTCGCTGAGGGAAACCAAGAACAGTTGTCATTGCTAAGTACCAGAAACCGCTCACTACTAGCAATTCAATCTGGGCGAGGTTTGCTGATGAAATAGTGCTTGCTGCTGTGTAAAGCTCAGCAACTGCAATCACCTGAAGCAAAGAGGTGTTCTTGAGCATTCCAATAAATTCATTACCCATTGGCGGAATGATCACTCGCATTGCTTGGGGCAAAACAATTCTTCTCATGGTCTGCCCACCAGACATACCCAGAGACTTAGCAGCTTCAACCTGACCTGAGTCAACAGCCAAGATACCTGCTCTAACAATTTCTGCTGAGTAAGCAGCTTCGTTTAGTGAAAGAGCTATGACGCCAGCAACCAAAGCTGGGATTAGATCGCTAGTGTCCCCACTTAGCCAAACGATATCTGTGTAAGGAACACCTAAAACTAATTGAGGAAAAATTATCCCCAAGTAACCCCAAAACACAATCTGCAAAAGCAAAGGGGTTCCTCTAAAGAACTCAATGAAGCCAGTAGCTAGCCAACGCTGTAATGGGTTGGCACTCAGTTTCATAATTGCCAGCAGCGTTGCCAAGATCGCGGCAATTGCCATACAGAGCACTGTCACAAAAATGGTAACCAGCATGCCCTGAAGAATGCGCGGGTCAAAGATATACTTGGCAACTAGCTCGTGCTGAATAGATTTAGCGCTATAAACCGCCCATATGAAACTGAGAAGTAAAACTGATGCGATACCACCGAAGATCCAGCGCGCCGGGTGACGCAACGGAACCGCTACAACGTCATCGCCGTAATCAGTGTTATCCGTTGTTGCCATGAGCCTGCCTTAGAGTTACTAAAAATCCTATTCCCTAAGGTTATGCCCATTAAGCGAATTAGCCCCGAGATTTACTCGGGGCTAATTCGCTATCTAAATCTGGCTTAGCGCTCTACGACTGCTAGTACGTCTCTAGCTGAAAGAACTAGGTATTCCTTACCGTTGTACTTTAGCTCTGTACCACCGTACTTAGAGAAGATAACGCGGTCACCAACAGCGATGTCTAGTGGGACACGGTTACCGTTGTCATCGACGCGACCAGGGCCAACAGCGATAACTTCAGCCTCTTGAGGCTTCTCTTTAGCGGTATCTGGGATTACCAGACCCGAAGCGGTAACTTGCTCTGCCTCAACTGGCAGAACGACAATTCGATCTTCAAGCGGCTTAATTGAAACCGACACGTTGAACCTCTTCTTTTAGTGAAATTTAGGGAAAGCGCTCTAGCGCTAGGTCAAGTTTATAGCCTTGATTAGCACTCCTGCAACCAGAGTGCTAACGCTTCGCTGTTAGCGTTGATAAATGGACCGTTCCAGCTTTCTCAGCCTAATTAGCCCTGAGGGTCAGGCCCTATTGGCCGAGGTAGGGGATTTAGACAGCAAAGCGGATGTTCTCAAGCTGGTTGCCAAACTCAGATCCAAAGGTCATTCGGCAGAGCTGGTGGCAACCGTACTCAGCCAAGCCAAACTGAGGCGACGTGCCCAAGCCAAGTTCGGCGAATTCGCCAACCATATGTATTTCACCGAAGCAGGCTTAGAGCAAGCCTCAAGACTAAAAGTTGCGGGAATACATGCAGGACGATTTAGAGATTCAGGTATTACAAACATTGCCGATCTTGGCTGTGGCATTGGGGCAGAAACTCTTGCTCTGGCTAGTCTTGACCGCACTGTCTCTGCTTTTGAACTAGATGAAGTAACAGCAGCCATAGCTTCTTATAACCTAGCTAGTTTTGACAAAGTTATTGTTGAACAAGCAGATGTCACAAAACTAGACCTGAGTAAATTCGAAGGCGCTTTCATAGACCCAGCAAGAAGAGATCTTGATGGCCCTAAGAAAGAATTCACTAAGCGCAAATATGACTTGAGTGAACTAAGCCCATCTTTTGATTTTGTTATGGAAGTCGCAAAAAAGATGCCAACCATTGTGAAACTGGGTCCCGGATTAGATCACAAAGATATTCCACAGGATGCTGAAGCAGTTTGGGTATCCGATAACGGTGACTTAGTTGAAATGACTCTTTACTTTGGCAAAGTTGCAAGAGAAAACATTGTTCGAGCAGCACTGCTGCTAACACCTAATGGCACTTTTGAAATCACCAGCTCAAACCATGCAAGAACAGATGCACCAATCGGTGAACTTGGTGCTTATGTCTATGAACCAGATGCAGCCCTAATCAGATCGCATTTGATTGGCGATTTAGCGATAGATTTCAACCTTCATATCTTTGCTAATGAAATTGCATATCTCACCGGAGATGAAAAACTAGAATCTCCTTGGCTCAAGGGATACAGAGTTTTAGACAACCTGGTCTTCGACCGTAAGAAGCTAAAGAGTTACCTGAGAGAACGTAATGTTGGAATCCTCGAAATCAAAAAACGTGGAGCAGATATCACTCCTGAACAACTCAGACGAGAGCTTGCCCCTAAGGGCCCTAACTCACTAACTCTTATAGTTACCAGAGTTGCTGATACTCACCGTGTGCTGGTTGTTGAACCTTTAGCTTAAGAAGAATCCCCCACCTGCCAAAGGCTCTCAGGTGAGGGAATTCTATATAGCAAACTAACTAGTTAGTACCAGGCATGGGTGTCACTGTTGGTTCAGGCATCGGATCAGTAGGAAATGGAGTTGGGCATGCTGCCCAGCCTTCTTGAACAAAGCAGTCATCCCCGTATCGAGGTAAACCGCCGTGGTTCATGTGGTGATCATCCATGAAACCCACGCCATGACGAGCACGTAGAGCTACGTTCACAATTGTTGCAACCAGTGCTACGGCAATTCCAAAGTAACCAATTACGAGACCGGTGATCGCCATCCAGCGACCCTTCTCATTGCTGTCTTTTAGTTGAGCCAGCGAGATGTGGCCTGAGATAACTGCAGCAGGTGCACCAAATAGGGTTGCAGCACTTGCTAGGGACACCACAGCCAAAGTATTTAGCTTGGTGTAATCGAATTTGTTACTGGCATCAGCCATGTTGTTCTACTCCTTATAAGTTCCCGCTTTTCGGGCACAACCAAATTAGAGCAATAAAGGCTGTATGCCACCTGTATTCCAAGTGTATTTGAACTGGAAGTTTAGGACTGAACTCGAGTAACAGGCAAAGTGGATTCAGCTGAGAAATCTAATGAGCTAGGGGCTCTTCCTGCCATTACTAGCTGCGCACCAAGGGCAGCAATCATGGCACCGTTATCAGTACACAGCGACAGAGCAGGAATACGAAGTGAAATTCCCGCTTCTTTACATTTCTCAGTAGCTAGTTCTCTAAGCCTTGAGTTAGCTACAACTCCGCCACCGAGTAACAACCTTGGAGCATCTTGATCCTTGCAGGCAGCGATTGCTTTAGTGACTAGAACATCAACTACTGCCTCTCTGAAACTTGCTGCAACATCAGCAACAGGAACTACTTCATTTTTGAATTCAGCTAATTCAACATGCCTTGCAACTGCTGTCTTTAATCCAGAGAAACTAAAGTCATAGCGATGCTTAGCCATGTCTTTTGGAAGATTAAGACCCCTCGGGAATCTAATAGCCTGTGGGTTACCTTCTTTGGCAACACGATCTATTTCAGGTCCACCTGGGTAGCTAAGTCCTAAAACCCTTGCCACCTTATCGAATGCTTCACCAGCTGCATCATCAATGGTTTCACCTAGCAGAACAACATCGTCTAGTAGATCTCTGACTAGAAGAAGTGATGTGTGACCACCACTGACCAGCAATGCGATGGTTGGTAATTCGATCTTGCCCTGATCGAGAATGTCAGCACCTACGTGAGCGACTAAGTGGTTCACGGCGTAGATAGGTTTACCGGTAGCAACAGCTAAGGCTTTAGCAGCACCAACACCAACCATGAGTGCTCCTGCAAGACCTGGACCATTGGTTACTGCAATGGCATCAATCTCATCAAGTGAGATACCTGCTGTTTCTAGTGCTTCATCAAGAACTGGGGTTAGTGCTTCCAAGTGAGCACGAGCTGCAACCTCAGGAACAACACCACCGAAGATGGCATGCTGTTCCATGCTGGAAGAGATGATGTTAGCTAAGAGAGTATTACCTCTAACAACA
>RFYI01000046.1 GCA_009921165.1 Actinomycetota bacterium
TAGGAAGGTTGCGTGCTGACCTTCACGGTGCACGATGTCCTTAATTGAAGTCTTGAATAAGAAAGTTCTATCAGCTGCATCCATGGCTTCTGAATGCCACAGGTTGATTTCATATTGTGCCGGTGAGAATTCATGGTTACCAGCAAAGACTCCGATGTTCAGCTGATCCAACATACGCATCAAATGCAGGAA
Organism: Actinomycetota bacterium; assembly: GCA_009921165.1. Classification (GTDB taxonomy): domain Bacteria; phylum Actinomycetota; class Actinomycetes; order Actinomycetales; family Microbacteriaceae; genus Rhodoluna. The sequence continues at coordinate 193 of RFYI01000046.1, forward strand.
TGTTCCCTTGGGATCAACTAGTGCACCTGTTGTGTAAGCACGACCTGCTCTTTCTAAGGACCTCCTGAAGCCGCCGCCTTCAACACGGTCAGCGATATAGAACTCAAGCTCAGGACCGACAACTGGAACTAAACCTAACTTCTCATACTCAGCGATAACTTTTCTAAGAACTGTTCTAGGGGAAAACAGATTAGGTGAAGAATCTGGGTTTAGCGCATCACCAATTGCATAAGCAACACCTGGTTCCCAAGGCATCTCATGAATAGTTTCGGGGTCAAGTTGAGTAATAAAGTCCTGAAGACCATCTCCTGCGATGCCTTCAGCATCGAGAACACCACCCTGCGTGGTGGTAACCCAGATGCCCTGACAGAAAGCTGGACCATGTCCAGCTACCTTCTCCAGTTGGCTAACTAAGACATCTTTAGAACGAGTTATACCAAGAACGTCTGCATAGATGATTCTTAGAACGTCGATGCCTCGCTCTTGTAGTTTCTCTCTAAGAGCTTTTAGGTCGGTACTCATTGGAACTCCTTTGTTACTTTTCATTCGTACTCAAACGATATTTGGATACTACTTGCTAGTAGCCTAGGAAATGAGCTACTAAACCGAAAAGTTATGAAGGAAATCATGAAAGCTCTATTTATCCAGCATGATCATGTGAGCCCAACCGGCTGGGTGGGCGAAGCTCTAAAGCGTCATGGGTTCGAGATAACCGAGGTTCTTGTAGTTCCTGAAAGCTCCTTTGAGAGCCCGAACATTCCTTTTGAATTTCCTGACTTCAATGACTATGACCTGCTAATCCCCCTAGGTGCACCCTGGGGTGCTTGGGATGATGCCTGTATCGGTAACTGGTTACAACCAGAGTTGGAATGGGTGAAAAGAGCAGTAGCTGCCGATAAGCCAATCCTTGGCATCTGTTTTGGAGGTCAACTACTAGCCAGAGCACTCGGTGGCTCAGTAGCACCGGGCCCTAAGGGTGAGATCGGATGGACCAACATCTGGTCGGAAAGAAAAGATTTAGTCAGTAATGGTCCTTGGTTCCAATTTCACTATGACCGCTGGCAGTTACCACCAGGTGCCGTAGAGATAGCTCGTAATCCGATTGCATCCCAAGCTTTCACTTACGGTAAATCTCTTGGAGTTCAATTCCACCCAGAACTAAATGCTGCAGTTCTCAAAGGTTGGTTGGATTGGGGAGGTCTTCGCTCAGTAGGTGAGGATGGTCAAGATGCCCAAATCATGATGGATCAAACTATTGCCGAAGATGAAGCATCAAAGCAGAGAACTTTTGATTTAGTCGATGCATATCTGAAAGATATCTCTTGATACCGTTCACAAAGTTTGAACGCAAGTGATCAATTTCTCCGACTCGTTCAACCTTGTCAACACGTGAGAGTAGATCTTCAAACATAATTCGCACTTCAAGGCGAGCTAGTGAGTTACCCAAACACATGTGTGGTCCACCACGACCAAAGGCCATGTGCTCATTAGGGTTTCTCTTCACATCCATCTTGTATGGGTCAGTAAAGACAGCACTGTCTCGGTTACCAGATGCGAACCAAGGAACGATCTTCTGTCCCTTCTTGATTTGAGTTCCCTGGAACTCAACGTCTTTGGTAGCAGTTCTTCTGAAGTGATAAACCGGAGAAGCTAAACGAATGAATTCTTCAACTGCCCATGGAATTAGTGTTGGGTCTTCCTGCAGCATTGCCATCTGTCTCGTTACCTGCAACAACTAGCAGTAGGAAGTAAGTATTGAAATCTCGCTCTGATAAAGGAATGCCATCTGATGGCACCTGGTTGATAAGTGTTGAAACTAAATCAACTCCATCTTTACCTCTACGTTGATTTGCAAGGTTTTGACCATACTCAAATACCTCAAGAGCAGCAGGTGACCTGAAAGGAACTAAGCGATACTTTTCACTCTCAGGATCTTCCAGCAAAACATCTGCGTGCTCAGGGTCGGTGTTACCGATCATGCGGTTACCCCACTCAATCAACTTGTTAGTGTCATGATCTGGAACATCAAGCATGCGAGCTAAAACACGAATTGGGAAATCTGCTGCAACTTCTTCAACGAAGTCGAATGTTCCTTTAGCAAAAGCGGTATCAAGAGTTGTTGCAGTTAATCCTCTGAGGAAAGTTTCGTAACCTGATACTGCTTGAGGTGTGAACTGGCCTTGTAACAATCTTCTAAGCGCTCGGTGACGAGCACCGTCTGTTTCTAACAGTGATCTTCTAGCTTCCTCTTGCTCAGCATCTACTTCTTCCAGATTGGTGAAGTGAGTGGAGGTAAAGGTATCTGGATCTCTAAGGACCTTGACGATGTCGTGGTAACCGGTTACTGACCAGAAGCCACTGTTTGGCTTTTCCTCGGTATTCCAGTGAATCGGGGCTTCGGCACGGAGCTTGTCGAAGATGTGCCAGGGAGCTCCGCCTTCAAAGAGGTCTAGGTCCGCGAGGGTTAGTTCAGACAATGCTGTCATTTCAACTCCGATTGTTTGGATGCGAATCATTTTTAGATTACACACCAAACCCCAAAGTTTCGGCGTTTGTGCCTAAAAAGTTATTTAGATACGAATGACTAGTGGAGAATAGAGTCACTAGGAGGAACCCATGACTGGACCACACACCCTTGCGGAGACCGAAAGACAGGTCAACCAGAAGCTTGTTCACAAGAACATCAACTTCGAAGCCATGGCTGTTACCTCTAACCTCTTCAGGGCTGCTAACTCAGTTAGAAACCATCTTGAGCGAACAGTGCTTGCCAAAGAAGATCTATCATGGACTGCTTTTGTTGTGCTCTGGGTTACCTGGATCTGGGAACCAATCGAGACTCGTCAGATAGCAATAGAAGGTGGCTTCTCAAAAGCAACCCTTACCGGTGTGCTATCAACTCTTGAAAAAAGAGGACTACTTGCTAGAAAGAAAAGCAAGGACGATGGCCGTCTAGTAATAGTTGAACTTACAAACAAGGGTAGAAAACTTATGGACACCCTCTTCCCTGCTTTCAATAAACAAGAAACAGCAGTTGCTAACTCAGTAGCACCTTCAAAGCAAGGTGCTCTCGCAGATCAACTTAGGGCTATTACTAAGTTTGCTGAATCTAATTCTTAGGCTGGCTATCAAACCAATACGTAAATGTTTCGTCGGCTTTTCGAAGTGTGACTTGCCCCAAGCCTTCTAACATACCTAATGAGGATTTGCCGCCCTTCAGACCCCAGCCGGAAGGGGTGAACTTACCATGAAAAAGGGAATGTCTGAATTGTTCTACGACTGGTCGGACATCAATCAAATTTTCGTTCTCAAAAAGAGCTTCTAACCGAAGGCTCAAGTTTGGAGTCAACGGCATCCTTTCGTTTATCGCCGAACAACCTCTCGGCATACAAATTCTTATCAACTTTGCCAAATCCGGGGCAAGGATCTCTGGTTTTCTATGGATAGCAAGAGAGAACTCCAAGTGTTCTAAAGCGCTATAGCAAAACGCAATTTTGGTGACTGCGCTATAGACATTCGATGTTTTCGGATTCATACCATCAATCTGAAGGCCGGAGAAATTAGAAGCAAAATTGTATCGTGCATAAAAAGTCGAAAATTTGCCTTCCGGTTTACTAGGACGCCTAAAATTCACATAATCTTGCCAAGAAGTTAGTATTGGTGACATTTTCATCGCCAAACGTCATAGGCGTCAACCAGCTGAACGTTGGGAGTCTGCACTTCTCTAATTGAAAAAATCACGTAGTACCACTCCCTTAGCGGCGTGTAATTCGACAGTTTCACCGAGTTCTTTGTCCAGCTTGGCCGCGAATTCGTCCAACATCCAGCTCCTTCTGTCCAGCTGTTTATCTCAGGCAAGTCCAATTCGGACTTAGACAGAACATATGATTTACCCAAAATTTTTACCGCAGTCGGGGTGTAAGAAAGTTTGCCATTCCAACCAAACTTTATGGAGTCATTCTCGGTGAGCATGACATAGCCAAAAGCCGTTCCTGTGCAATCTGATGACTGGTAGACAAAAACGTCTTCCTTCCAGCCTGAAGTCTGAACACTGTTTGACATCGAACCACCGCTGGGGTCGACGATTTTATTTGAGTATGCTGGACCAATTGAAATGGGGAACTTAGCCGCAAAACTGCAATCGGTTATCCAACCTGAATTTGTTTGAGATCCGTTGTATGGATCTAGGCGCGAAGGGCTGTAGCAAGTCCAAGAGACGTTCTGAATTAAGACTTCCTGAGTGTTGAATTCTGACTCATATTCCATGCCGTCACTTCCGATTAATATAGTGCGCCAATATCTAAAGCCGTTTATGCCTGCTGTTCCTTGAGGTCCAGTTGCTCCGGTCAATCCCTGCTGTCCCTGAGGTCCAGTTGCTCCGGTCAATCCCTGCTGTCCCTGAGGTCCATTTAATCCGTCTAGGCCTTGAACCCCTTCCGGCCCTCTAGGACCAGTCATCCCCTGAATGCCACTTTGATTCCATGAAAGCGACGAGGTCCCTTTAGGGCACTTGAGAGTCTTTGTTGAAACTTTGGTCAGAGTTCCATTAGGTGAAAGACAGGAATAGATTGTGCTCGTTTTTGTTGGAGCTGCGAATGCGAAGGTTGCGCTCAAAAGCATCAAAGTGGAAATGCCTAATGCGAGTTTGGTGTTGTACTTCATTTTGCTCTCCTGATTGCTAAAAGGATAGTCACCAGAATAGCAGTCACGTTCCCCAATGGGGCTAGTTTTTCTGAGCTACTTAGCAGCCTCTGAAACAAATCTCACAAACAGCTCATGCTGCTGCTGACTAGTAGTTGAGTTATCTTCTGGGTGCCATTGGAATCCATAGGACCAGGCTTTAGCGTTTATCTTGAACGCTTCGATGTGGCCCTCTTCAGCTTGAGCAATAACTTCTAAGTCTTCACCTAGTTTGTCGATTGCCTGATGGTGATAGCAGGATGCTTCAAGAATTGGTTTGGATAGACCTAGGTTTGCAACCTCTTTATCAACATGAATGTTGTGAACGTGGTTCAGGTGATCATTCTCCATGTGCTGAACCAGAGAGCCGCCTTTAAGGACGTTTACTATTTGAGAACCTCGGCATATAGCTAGAACTGGGATGCCGTTATCTAATGCGTATTGAGCGATCGAGAAGTCATTCTCATCCTGCAGGTCATCTATGCCATAGAGCTGATCAGAAGAAGGTTCCTGGCCGTACCACTTTGGGTTGATATCCCCACCACCTGCCAGCAAGACTCCTGAGATGCCTTCTAGTCTGGTTTTCCAGTCAGGGTTAGGAACCGGTAGGAAAGTAACTGGTTCTCCCCCTGCATTCCAAACTGACTCCAATAATCTTCTGGAGGAGACCACGCCAAGGCGTCTAATGTTTATACAGATTAAGTATGCCCTAATCTAAATCATTAGTATCCTAATGAATAAGGATGAAGTGAGGAAACCTGCTTTGAACACCATAGAAGTTGTCGGCACCACGATAGACACTCGCCATTACATTGGTGGGCAAAGAGTGGAATCTGTCGAAGCCTTTACCAACACTTCCCCTATCGATGGTTCCTTCCTTGGGGATATCTGCAGAGGAACACAAAAAGAAGCCGACCTCGCTGTTGCTGCAGCTAAAGCTGCTTTCCCTGCTTGGGCAGCCCTTGGCCCTAAGGGTCGTGGCGAACTACTACTTAGACTGGCTGAACTTGTTGAAGAGAACATTGAAACTCTTGCTCAACTAGAGACCATGGATAACGGCTCTCTACTGAGATCACACAGAAGAGGTGTTATGCCAAGAGTTGCAATGAACATCAGGTTCTTTGCCGAATGGGCTATCAACGAATTACAGCATCCAGATTTTGAAACCAGAGGACACACCAACAAGATCTCTTGGGATCCTTCCGGTGTTGCAGTTCTAATTACTCCTTGGAATGCTCCCCTGATGCTTGCCACCTGGAAGATAGGACCTGCATTAGCAGCAGGTGACACTGTCATTTTGAAACCAGCTGAATGGACTCCACTATCAGCATCGTTCTTCGCAGATCTAACAAAGCAGGCTGGTATTCCCGATGGTGTTTTCAATGTTGTTCAAGGCTTTGGTAAAGAAGTAGGGGCTGCTTTAGTTGCTCATCCTGATATTGCACGTATCTCTTTTACCGGTTCTGTTCCAACAGCAAAAGTGATTGCAAGATCAGCTGCTGATAACCTAACTCCTGTTTCTTTTGAACTCGGTGGTAAGTCACCCTGTGTTGTTTTAGAGGACGCTGATTTAGATCTTGCTGTTGAACTAGCTGTTGAGCAGTATGACAATGCTGGTCAGGTTTGTATATCAGGAACCAGGATCTTGGTTCATGAAAACATCGCTGATGCTTTTGCTTTGAAGTTCAAAGAGAAGGCACTGCAGATTATTCAAGGTGACCCAAGAGATGAAGC
>RFYI01000047.1 GCA_009921165.1 Actinomycetota bacterium
ATTCCAGTTATTTGCGTGGGAGAGTCACTAGAGGAACTTGAGGCTGAAGGGCCTAGTGCAGTCCCGGTCAGACAGATTTTGGCTTCTCTTGAAGGTCACAGCAAGGTAGGCGAGTTCATTGTTGCCTATGAGCCAGTTTGGGCCATTGGCACCGGGCAAGTGGCTACCCCAGAGCAAGCAGCCAGCGTTGCAGGCAAGATTCGTGAAGCTATAGAGGGCAAACTAGGGCCCGAAATCGCCCAAAGTACCCGTATTTTGTATGGTGGATCAGTCAAATCAGCTAACGTTGCTGGCTTCCTACGCAGCCCTGAGGTCGATGGAGTGCTAGTTGGCGGGGCAAGTCTCGATGTTGACGAGTTCTCTGGCATTTCGCGTTTCCTCAAGCACCTGACCTTATAATTTCATTAGTGAGGCTTTCGAGCCTCAAATCGAACGAAAGTAAACCTAAATGACCGGTATTTTGATTGCCTTGAGAATCCTTCTTGGCGTTACCAGCCTTCTGCTGACTCTTTTGATCCTTCTTCACAAGGGCCGTGGCGGTGGCCTCAGCGACATGTTCGGTGGTGGCATCAACAACACCATGGGTTCATCAGGTGTTGCAGAGCGTAACCTAAACAGAATTACCGTAATCCTTGGGCTGGTTTGGGTAGTGACTATCGTCATCCTTGGTCTGGCATCAACTTATTCTTGGGGCTAAATCATGAGTGGTAACGGCGCAGCTATTAGAGGTTCAAGAGTCGGTGCTGGCCCAATGGGCGAGCAGGACAATGGCTTCCAAGCAGAGCGAGTGGTAAAGACTTATTACTGCTTCAATAACCACAGTTTCAGCCCGTCATTTGCAGCAAGCGTCGTGTTCGAAGAGATTCCGGTTGAACTAGATTGTCCACACTGTGGACTTCCTGCCGGTCAAGACAAAGACAACCCACCTCAGATCGCTAAGCACGAGCCTTACAAAACTCACTTGGCTTATGTCAAAGAACGTAGAACCGAAGCAGAAGCTAAAGCCCTTCTCGAAGAAGCTGTTGCAACAGTTCGCGAAAGAAGAGAACGCCTGCTAGCAGAAGCTAAAGCTGAAGCTAAGAAAGCCGCTAAGGCTAAGAAGTAACTAGCAGCTCCAGAAAGCTGCACCAGAAGCTTCATCAATGAACCAAATGGTTTCATTCAAAGCGGATACGTTTGCAGCTGGCAAAACACATTCCGTTTCAGTGTGAATCTTTTCCACTGCCTCAGCCTTATCGATACCTGAGACTACGAAAATAACCTTCGTTGATCTATTGAGCATCTCGTAGCTAAAAGAAAGTCGCTCACTCGGTGGCTTTGGTGATGAATCGACACTCACAATATCTGTCGATGGGTAAGTGTGGCCTGGAAAAAGCGAGGCAATGTGCCCATCAGGACCCATACCTAAAATAGTTAGGTCCATTTTCGGTTGTGCACCCGCAAAGACTTCTTGGATGTGTGTCTCGAACACTTCGGCAGCCTCGACAACACTAAGCCCGCTGTCTGTTGCTGGAAACTCATGAATGTTTTCTTTCGGAAAATCAACATGGGCTAGGAGCGCTTCACGAGCTTGATTAGCGTTGCGATCCGGAGAGTTCTGTTCAACATACCTTTCATCGCCCCACCAAATGTGGATACGATTCAGATCCAATTTTCCAAGTTCTGTATCCTGTGCCAAAGCCGCCAAGGTTTTGATACCTACTGTGCCACCGGTAAGAGCTAAGTGCACTTGCTCTTGCTTTTCAAGAAGGCTAGTTAAAGTTATAACTATTTCTGCTGAAGCTTGTTCTGCTACATCCTGAGCGTTTATTGCTCTGCGAATTTCAACAGATTGCACTATTTCTTACCTTTTGAGGAAACACTTGGCTTTTCGCGCTTAGTACCAAAACCTTTAGTGATTAGCTTGCCGAACGCGTCATCACTATCTAAGCGTCGCAAGTCTTCGATGAGGCAGTCTCGAGGAGATCTTCTAGGGAGGCTAATGTTTCGAGTCGGTTGTGAAGGCTGAATCAGAGTTGCAACATCAGGGATGTTGCGAACGATTTCCACATCTCCCGAAGTCCTGACCAGTTTTACGCCTTTAATACCAGCTACAGCCTCTCCACGAACGCTTCGAACTAGTTCAACCTCAACCTTTAGCTTGTGCTCAAGCCAAGCTGCCAGTAAGTCAGTGCTAGGAGAATCAACAGCGCCTGATACGACAACTTTCGTAACCGTGTCATAAGGAGGCTGATCTAAAACGGCTGCTAGCTGTGCTCGCCAAAGAGTAAGTCTTGTCCATGCGAAATCGCTGTCACCTGGCGCATAGTTTTTAGCCAGAGAAGATAGCCACGCGTGCGGATCTTTCTGCTTAGCTGCATCAGTGATTCGTCTTTGAGCAATCCTGCCAATTGCAGAAGTTGATGGCTTCTCAGGAGCAATACCAGGCCACCATGCAACTACAGGAGCATCAGGAAGAAGGAGACCTGTTACTAGACTCTCTGGGTCGCTGGAAGCTTCGCCATAGGCACGCAGGACGATTACCTCAGATGCTCCAGCATCGCCACCAACGCGAATCTCAGCATCCAACCGAGGCTCTGCTTCAGTTTTAACATCTTCGTCAGCAAGGACGATGATTCGACATGGGTGAGCTCTTGATGCTTCATTAGCAGCAAGAATTGCTTCTTCAAGTTCAGAGAAGTTAGTTTGAATGATCAGCGTTAGGACGCGACCTAGCGCGACTGCGCCACCTTCTTCACGGATCTCAACGAGCTCTTTGGAGATTTTAGAAGTTGTGGTGTTAGGAAGATTCTTAATCATGGACGTCTCCAAGCTCTGCCGTCAATTGCCATCATCTTGTCCGCAGAGCTAGGGCCCCAGGTTCCAGGACGATAAGGTTCAGGTTTCCCGTTCTTAGCCCAGAATTCTTCAATCGGATCAAGAATCTTCCAAGAAAGTTCCACTTCTTCGTGTCTTGGAAATAGTGGGGGATCGCCAAGTAAAACATCCAGAATCAAACGCTCATATGCCTCTGGGCTAGCTTCAGTGAAGGCGTGGCCATAACCAAAGTCCATGGTCACATCTCTTACTTGCATGCCAACGCCTGGAACTTTAGAACCGAATCTAATAGTCACACCTTCGTCAGGCTGAACTCGAATAACTAGAGCATTCTGACCAAGAGCTGAAGTTTGGCTAGCACCGAAGATCTGCTGAGGTGCTCGCTTGAATACAACGGCAATTTCAGTTACGCGGCGGCCAAGTCTCTTACCTGCTCTTAGATAGAAAGGCACTCCAGCCCATCGACGTGTGTTGATATCAAGTCTCATCGCTGCAAAGGTTTCAGTTACAGACTTAGGGTTCATGCCATCTTCGTCAAGGAAACCAGTTACCTTTTCACCACCCTGCCAGCCACCGGTGTATTGACCGCGAGCAGTGTGCTTAGCAAGGTCCTCTGGGATACGAACTGCTGAGAGGACCTTCTCTTTTTCAGCGCGAAGATCTGCCGCATCAAACGAAATAGGTTCTTCCATAGCAGTGAGAGCCAGTAGCTGCAGGAGGTGGTTTTGGATAACATCTCTAGCTGCACCGATGCCGTCATAGTAACCAGCTCTTCCACCAACACCGATGTCTTCAGCCATGGTGATCTGAACGTGGTCAATGTAATTGTTGTTCCAAAGTGGTTCATAAAGTTGGTTGGCAAAGCGAAGCGCCAAAATGTTCTGCACTGTTTCTTTACCTAAGTAGTGGTCGATTCGGAAAATTGAATCAGCAGGGAAGACAGACTCAACCACTTCATTGAGTTCACGAGCAGATTGAAGATCGTGACCAAAAGGTTTCTCAATAACTACTCTTCTAAATTGGTCAGGCTTTGGATCTGCCAAACCTGAACGGGAGAGTTGCTGAGTTACCAAAGGAAAAGCTTTAGGTGGAATGCTCAAATAGAACGCGTGGTTACCGTTTGTGCCACGCTCGGCATCTAGTTCTTCAATGGTTTCTCTAAGTTTGTCGAAGGCTGCGTCATCGCCGAATTCACCTGACACAAAGCGGATTCCTTGAGAAAGCTGAGCCCAAACTTCTTCGCTCCAAGGTGTCCTGGCATATTGCTTTACTGATTCATAGACAACTTGACCGAAGTCTTGATCAACCCAGTCTCTTCTAGCAAAACCAACTAATGAGAATCCTGGTGGCAATAGCCCGCGGTTTGCAAGGTCATAAACAGCCGGCATCAACTTCTTACGACTTAGATCACCCGTTACACCAAAGATTATTAGCCCAGAGGGACCAGCAATCCTACTTAGTCTGCGGTCTTCTGGATCCCTAAGAGGGTTTTTACCAGGGCCTAGTTTCACACCAGTCATTGTTTTTCTTTAGCTCCTTAGCCGATGCTTCGCAGGATAGTCGCAAAATCTTCTGCTGGAATATTTAAAGTAAGGGTTAGCACTGGTCGACCCAGGTCAGCCAAAACCTTTGCATCTCCCGCAGCTTGAGATGCAATTAGTTCACCAAAGGTGAAATCTCTACCTGGAACCGCTAGATCCTCATCGCTCTTAGCAACTAGCTGAAGGAAGACTCCCTGACGCGGTCCACCTTTGTGATATTGACCAGTCGAGTGAAGGAATCTCGGTGCCCAACCGAAAGTGGTTGGACGGTTAGTGCTCTTTGCCGTCGCTTCGCGAAGTTGGTGAACATCAAAGCCAGCATTCCTATTCATGTATGCATGAATTGCGATGTAACCATCAGCAGCTAACTCTGCAAAGAGTTGCTTGATAGCGCTAGACACATCGGTACCACTTAGCTCTAACGCCAATGAGCGGATTTCAATTGATCCGTCAACAAATGTCGCTGGAACGATTTCTGCACGCTGTTCCAACATTCCGCGAGCAGCAATCTTTGCTGACTCAACATCAGGCTGATCAAATGGGTTGATGCCCAGCAAACGGCTAGCAACAACAGTTGCGTATTCCCAAATCATGAATTGCGCACCTAAAGGAGCACTCAGACTTAGGCCATCAACATTGACATCGATGTTTGCAGCTGAAACGTTAGCTAGCAATACATCCGGGAGATTAGCAAGCGTCTCGTGACTCTTGTCATCAAGAACTAGGGGTAGGACACCTTTACTGTGCTTGCCAGTAGATTCAGCAATAAGTTGTTCGGCCCAGTCTCCAAATCCTGGTAGAGATACAGGATCGGCTATCAAGCCGAGTTTGTCTTTGTATGAACTACCGTTGGCTGTTCGCGCCATTGCAGCACCTAGAACTAGTCCAGGATTTGATTCAACGTCAGTGGCTAGGAGTGCAGCAGCTTCAATTGCTTCTTCCAGTAAGCCCTTTATGTTCACGCCAGCTAAACCAGAAGGAACTAAACCAAATGCAGTTAGCGCAGAGTAGCGACCACCAACTGTTGGGTCAGCATTGAAGATTCGGTAGCCGTCGGCTTTGGCAGCAGCTTCCATGGGTGAACCTGGGTCTGTAACGATAACAATTCGGTCCGTCTTATCAATACCGGCAGCTGTAAACGCCTGCTCGAAGATTCTTTTCTGTGAATCGGTTTCAACTGTTGAACCGGACTTAGAAGACACAATGATCGCTGTTGTCTCGATAGATTCAGAGACTACTTCGCGAACCTGATCTGGGTTTGTAGAATCTAAAACAACCAGTGGAACGTTGTACTTGTTGGTAATAACTTCGGGAGCAAGAGAAGAGCCGCCCATTCCACAAAGAACAAATCGGGTAATACCTTTAGCGCGGAACTCATCTCTAAGAGCAAGAATTCCATCTACTAGTTCGAGTGATTCAGTTGCAGAAGACACCCAACCCAAGCGGATAGAAGATTCAGCTTCTGCTTCCTTACCCCAAAGAGTGAAATCCTTAGCTGCAATTCGGCTAGCCACTTCATCTGCTACCAAAACATCGACAGTTGCTTTTACTGCATCCAGAGCAGAACCTGATGCATTACTGGTTATTGCCATTACTTTGCCGCCTGTAGTGCTGCTTCAACTGATGCAACGAGTTCATTCCAAGAAACGATGAACTTATCGACACCTTCAGTTTCGAGAAGTTCAGTTACTTCGTCATAAGAGATACCCATCGCGCCGATTGTGTGAAGAACAAGCTTTGCTTCGGCATACTTTTCGGTAATGCTGTTGGCTGGAACTACTCCGTGATCAAAAACAGCTTCCATGGTCTTCTCAGGCATAGTGTTTACAAGTTCAGGCGCAACTAGCTCAGTTACATACAAAGTGTCGCTAAGAGCAGGGTCTTTAACTCCGGTGGAAGCCATTAGTGGACGCTGCTTGTTAGCACCGGCACTTTCCAGCTCAGCCCAGTCTGCCTTTTCAAATTCCTGCTCGAATACTTCATATGCCAAACGAGCATTAGCCAAAGCAGCTTTGCTCTTCATCGAAATGGCATCCGCTGTTCCAACGGCAACTAAGCGCTTATCGATCTCTGTATCAACACGTGAAACGAAGAATGAAGCAACTGAATGAATCTTAGATAGATCATGTCCAGCTGCCTTAGCAAGAGCAATACCAGCTTTGTATGCAGCGATTACTTCGCGGTAGCGCTGGAGGGAGAAAATAAGAGTTACGTTCACACTGATTCCGCTAGCAAT
>RFYI01000048.1 GCA_009921165.1 Actinomycetota bacterium
GGAACTATCTGACACAGAAGACAAGATTATGGCAGCACGTCGTTTCTATAACGGTGGAGTTCGTGAACTCAACACCAAGATTAAGGTTTGGCCTAACTCATTCTTCGCTAAGGGCCTTGGCTTCACCGAGCGCACATTCTTTGAAGTTGCTGACGCAGCAGCTATTCAGAATGCTCCAGAAGTTAAGTTCTAATTCTCACTGAGGCGATACTAAATGTATTCGGCAATAGCTGCCAATAAACGTAACACCATATTCATCATTATCTTTTTTGTCATATTGATTGGTGGGTTAGCAACTTATGCCGGTTACCTAACCGGTAATGGCTCGTCGGCATATCTAATTATTGGTTTTGTTGCACTTTATGCAATCATTCAGTATTACGCCGCTGGTGCTTTCGCTGTTGCAGCTTCAGGAGCCGTTCAAATCTCTAAAGCCGATAACCCTCGGCTGTGGCGAACTATCGAGAACATATCTATTTCACAGGGCATGCCTATGCCTAAGGTTTACATCATCAATGATGAAGCCCCTAATGCCTTTGCATCTGGTAGAGATCCTAAACATGCAGTTGTGGCTGCCACCACCGGATTACTGGCAATCATGGATGACCAGGAGCTTGAAGGTGTTATGGCTCATGAGATGAGCCACATAAAGAACTACGACATCAGAGTCTCAACTATTGTTTTCGGCTTGATTAGCGCGGTTGGAATTTTGGCAGACTTCTTCATCAGAATGGCTTTCTATTCTGGTAATTCAAGAGGCAAAGACAGAGGGCAGCTAGCCATCTTCTTAATCGTGTTTGGCATTGTTGCTTGGATTGTCGCAGCTCTAATTGGCCCGTTGGTTAATGCTGCCGTTTCAAGGCAAAGAGAGTATCTAGCAGATGCGACCGGCGCTGAAATTACTAGATTCCCAGAGGGGTTAGCTTCGGCACTAGAGAAACTAAAGCAATATGGCAGACCAATGCGACGAGCATCGAGTTCGATGGCTCACATGTATATCAGTGATCCGGTTAAACCATCTGTTGCTGAAAGGCTATTTTCAACTCACCCTCCGCTTGATAAGCGGATTGAACGCTTAAATACGATTGGCGGCAAGTTCTAAGGCTAAATTGCCCTTGGGCTTGATCTCTACAGATTCAAGCCGTTGCCATTTCCGGACTTGTTCTAGATGTTTAGCTATTGGTTTGCTGTATTGACTAACTTGGGTTTCAGTCAGTTGTAACTCATGCCAAGCGGATTGAACTAACAGAGCCTTGTTTTGTCGATCTGATTTCAGATCTATTCTTGCAACTAGCTTGTCTTTGTGAAGGGTTGGCAGGCTGTAGTAACCATAGATTCGCTTTGGTTCAGGGGTGTAAATCTCTATCCTGTAATCGAAGTCAAATATTCTTAAGGCTCGCTCTCTTTGCCAGGTGAGTGGGTCAAAGGGAGATAGCACTGTAGTGAGATTTGGTTTTACAGCTTTGAAGTTTAAATCAAGAAAGTCGTTATGAATATAAGCTCTTTCTTTCCAGCCCGCAACATTTACCTCATGGATTACTCCTGCTTCTAGTAAATCTCTGATAGTTGATTTAATCTCTGTTGTGGTTTGGCAGTAAACATTAGCGATGTCTCTTACTGTTCCAACTCCCATCAATCTTGAAGCATTGGAGAGTAATAATTGTTTAGCTTTTTCGTGAGGAATGGATTTGTTAAGTATCTTGCTTGAAAGCACTTGTTCTGGCAAAGCGTAGATTCGGCTGAAGTTGGTTCTGCCAGCGGCTATTAGTTCACCTTGGAAAATCATTCGTTCTAGAGATCTCTTGACATTACTCCAGCCCCACCATGAACCTCTTCTAGTGTTCTCTTCATGTTCAAACTGGCTTGAAGTCATTGGACCATTTGCTCTTAGCTCAGCTTTGATCCAAGTAATCAGTTTCTTGTTTTGATTCTCAAAACTATCCTTCTGACTTGCCCTCTCTCGATACCACTGAATTCTCCAGTCAAAAAGAGGTAAGTCGGTAGCTTTTATAAAGCTTGCTTGATGAGCCCAATACTCTATAAGAGTCGGATTCTTTCCACCGGTTAGAGAATCAAGTTCATCCTTGTCAAAAGAACCCAATCTCGAAAACAGGGGCATGTAATGAGCTCGTTCGAAGACATTGACGCTGTCGATCTGCAACATGCCAAATCTGGTGATTACATCCAGAACAGACTTATCCTGCCTGCTATCCAGCCCACAGGCGTAAAGGGCTAGGAGCCTGGCTTCTTTGGCACTTAGGTCGACAGTCAATGTAATCACAGCTCTCTTTCTCAAACTAAACTCTAATAAATAGTCAAGTGAGGTTTTTGTGCCAAATACAGAACCGGTGGTGACACCGACAATAGAGGATTTTGAAGTAGCGGAAGCTAATGTCTCGGTTATTGCCAAGGAAACTCCGTTACTGGTGAGTAGCTACCTGAGTGAAATAACTGGCGGAGAAGTATTTCTAAAGGCTGAAAACTTGCAGCGAACCGGTGCATACAAGGTTCGCGGTGCATATAATCGCATGTCTAAACTCACTTCTGCTGAACGTAAGCGCGGAGTGGTGGCTGCGAGCGCTGGGAACCATGCCCAAGGCGTTGCCCTAGCTGCCGCCAAGCTGGGTATTAAGGCAACAATTTTTATGCCTATTGGCGCATCGTTACCAAAAGTGCAGGCCACAAAAGGCTATGGAGCTGAAGTTGTTTTGGTTGGGGCTAGTTTCGCTGAATGTTTGAAAGCCGCTCAGGAGTTCTCCGCTAAGAGGCATTCGGTATTTATTCCTCCCTTTGATCACATTGATGTTGTTATCGGGCAGGGAACTGTTGGCTTAGAGATTATGAAAGAGTTACCTGATGTCGACAACATTGTTGTTGCAATCGGTGGTGGCGGGCTAGCTGCCGGTGTAGCGGTGATTGCCAAGTTGATTGCTAAGTCTAACGGGAGAAAAGTTAAGGTTTACGGTGTGCAGTCAGAGCACGCTGCTCCTTATGTTGTGTCTTTGAAGAAAGGCAAGCTAACTGAAATACAGATAACCCCAACCATCGCAGACGGTATTGCTGTTGCTAAACCTGGTCGTGTTCCGTTTGAATTAATCAAGAAGAACATCGATAAAGTGGTCACTGTTTCAGAAAATGAAATAGCTCAAGCGATTCTTATTCTGCTAGAAAGATCCAAGCAGGTGGTTGAACCAGCGGGAGCAGTTGGCGTGGCAGCCTTAATTTCAGAGAAATTAAAACTCAAAGGCAAAACCGTAATTATTCTCTCTGGCGGCAATATGGATCCACTGCTACTGCAGCGAGTAGTTAGACATGGTCTAGCAGCAGCGGAACGTTACACAACAATTTCGGTTATGCTTCCAGACCGTCCAGGGCAGCTTGCACTCACAGCTGCTGTTATTGCTAAAGCAAATGCAAACGTAGTTGAGGTATTACACACTCGTCATGGGCTTGGTTTGAAGATTTCTGAAGTTGAACTAAATCTTTCAGTCGAAACTTCTGGTCATCAACACACCCTTGAGGTCCTAAAGGCTCTGGAAAATGCTGGCTTGAAACCAAGAATTCTTGAAGCTCGCGAGGACTAACCTTCGAAGTGGCTAACTGCGACAATCTTCACGGTTAGCAGTTTTCCTGTTGGTGCAGTGTATGAAACTGTGTCACCAATCTTTGCTCCCATAATCGCACTGCCCATCGGACTATCTGGTGAGTAAACAGTCAGATCAGTATTTTCAGCCATTTCAGCTGAACCCAAAAGGAATTCCATCTTCTTCTCGCCAAGTTCAATGGCAATCACCATACCTTGAGCCACTGTGTCACTCGAAGTTGGTGCTTCGCCAACAACGGAGTTAGCTAGAATCTGATTTAGTCTGGCGATTCTCGCCTCAATAGTTCCCTGTTGGTCTTTGGCTGCGTGGTAGCCACCGTTTTCTTTGAGGTCACCCTCTTCACGAGCTTCTTGGATCTTCTTTGCGATAGCCTGGCGCTCAACGTTTAGAAGTTGGTCTAACTCAGCCTTGAGGCGATCAAATGCCTCTTGGGTTAGCCAGGTCGGACTGCTAGTCATAATGCTCCAAAGATAATAAAAAGTGCTCGGTCACTAGACCGAGCCTCGAGTTACCCTAATTCTAGTAAAACCAGCAGTTATCAACCAGCCCTGTCACCGCTGGTTCTGATGTGCTTAGCGTGATTTTCTCAGCCGAATCGGCCATTTGGGACCCCTGAGAGTCGCGAGACACAAATCTCACCTCCTGATAGGCAACAATGCCGTAGTCCTGTTTCAGAGCCTTTATGGCGCAAATCACATTGGTATTTAGGGGTTTGGTCACTGTCAGAGACACCGAAACATGCGTGTCATCCAAGATTTCGTAAGCGGTGGTCTTGAACAGAGGTTTGGCAACGCCTGTGAGATTGGCCCAAATAGCCCAAATTACAAAAAGCAAGGCAAAACCACCAGCTGCCAAGATAATCCCTAGTTGTCGTTTCTTGACCTGGCTAGGAGACTTGCCATAACGTTCTGCAATTTCAGCTGGTAACTCGCTCATCAGGTTAAGGTTAACTCATGAACCTGCTTACTTTGTTACCTAAAACTGCCACCGATGAGCCAACCGCTATCTCAACTAGCCCCGGAATTATTGGCTGGATCTTTACCTTCTTCCTGGCCGTTGCTGCACTTGCGCTAATTGCTGACATGGTCAGAAGAATTAGAAAGATTCGCTACCGCGAAGAAATTCTGCTGGAGATATCTGAAGAAGAAGCAGCCAAAGAAGAAGCAGCCGAATTAGCTCGGCAAAAAGCTAACAAAAACTCCGACTAAAGTTTTAGAGCCCCAAGGATCCCTGCAAAGGATGCATACAAACCATTAGGGTTGCAAACCAGTGGCAGATAAATGCAATCACTGTAAGCGAGTGAAATATCTCATGGAACCCGAAGTGACCTGGAAAAGGATTAGGTTTCTTTATTCCATAAATTACTGCTCCTGCTGTGTAACAAAGGCCGCCGACAAGAATCAAAGTCATGGCAAAAGCGTTGAATGAGAAGAAGTCTGAAATGTAAAACATTGAAGACCAGCCCAAACCAACATAAAGCGGGACGTAGAGCCATCTAGGGGCGTTTATCCAAAACACTCGGAAGAAGACTCCAATTAAAGCTCCTATCCAAACAGCGATCAGTAACACCGTTCCCTTGTCGCCCGGTAGCGCCATCATGGCCATCGGCGTATAGCTTCCAGCTATCAGTAAAAATATGTTGGCATGATCAATCCTTTTGAGAGCAATACGCATCTTTGGCTTCCAATTGAAGCGATGATAAAGCGCAGAATTACCAAATAGTAGAAATGAACTTGCAAAGAATACGCCTGCTGCGAGTTTAGGTATTACTCCATGAGCGAGCGCCAAGAGCACTATGCCACCTGCTATAACTATCGGCATAACTCCGGTGTGTATCCAGCCTCGCCAGGAAGGCTTGCGGTCTAAGGCGTTCTCAGGAACAGTCTCTGTAATTGGTAGATACAGGGGGTCTGGTTTCTCTTGGTCCATGTCTAAACCTTACTTCCCGTCAAAGATGGCTCTGACCAAAAGGTAACCTTAAGAGGTGCGCAAGTTGATTTATTCGCTCTATGAGCGACAGATTCTGGGAGACCTCAGTAACGCTGACCTGCCTAAGCATGTTGCCGTCATGCTCGATGGCAACAGACGTTGGGCA
Organism: Actinomycetota bacterium; assembly: GCA_009921165.1. GTDB lineage: Bacteria > Actinomycetota > Actinomycetes > Actinomycetales > Microbacteriaceae > Rhodoluna. The sequence continues at coordinate 5,701 of RFYI01000048.1, forward strand.
GAGCGAAACTTTGGCGCTAAAGCTCAAGTCGGGCATACCGCAGGCGGTAAGAAGATTCATGAGTTCCTAGGCTGGTGTGACGGCCTAGAGATACCTGTTGTTACTTTATATATGCTCTCAATAGAGAATCTAACTAAAAGATCTAATGATGAATTAGATGCACTACTGCGCATCATCGGCGATGTCGCCGCAGAATTAGCTGAAGCAAAGAAATGGCGAGTAAGACTGGTTGGGGATAGAGACTCACTGCCTATTCAACTAAGAGAGCGAATTGAACTTGCAGAGAAGGCAACAGCAGACCTTGATGGTTTGCATGTTAACCTAGCTGTTGCATATGGTGGGCGAAATGAAATTGCTGAAGCGATGAAGAACATTCTTAGAAAACATTCCCAAGTTGGCACCACCATAGAAGATCTAGCTGAGTTGCTCACACCAGAACTTATAACCGAGCATCTCTATACCGGTGGACAGCCAGACCCTGATCTCATTATTAGAACTTCGGGAGAGCAGCGGCTAAGTGGTTTCCTGCTTTGGCAATCAAGCAACTCAGAACTTTACTTCGAAGAAGCGCTCTGGCCAGATTTTAGAAGAGTGGATTTTCTTAGAGCACTTCGAGCTTTTGGCAACCGTAACCGCAGATTTGGTGCCTGAAAGTTAACATCTGATTACGCCCCACGCTCTCGGGCGTGTTGAAACTTACTTCTCGAATCACTAGGCGTAATCTCAAATCAACACGAGGCAGCCAAGGAGTATTAATGGCCACTAATAGCAGCGCAACAACTAAATCATCAAAGTCAACTGCTAAGGCCAAATCCGTCAAGCCCGATACGAAGATAAAGAC
>RFYI01000049.1 GCA_009921165.1 Actinomycetota bacterium
ACCTCACCTTGCCTTTATTAGATGAAGTTAAAAGTGGTGGCCTCTTATCCAAGAAGAAGATTCTTGCTAAGAGCAAAGAGATTATTGCTCAGTTTGATATCAAGCTGGCTTACCCAGGTATCAGAGTCGGATCCCTTTCCGGTGGTAACCAGCAGAAGGTTGTTATTGGCAAATGGCTCGGCACAGATCCAGAGATACTTTTGATGGATGAGCCAACAGCTGGTGTTGACATTGGAACCAAGAGCGAGATTTTGGATTTGGTTCGCAAAATTGCTGACAGTGGTAAGTCAGTAATTCTTATCTCATCTGAATTACCAGAATTGCTATCTGTTTCAGATCGCATCTTGGTTCTCAAAGATGGACATGTTTCAAAGAGCCTCAATCGCGAAGACATTCCTAGCGAAGAATTTTTACAACTAGCAATTCAAGGAGCAGCATGAGTACCAAGACATCCGCTAACCCACTAACCAATGTGCTTAAGCACTTCGAGTGGAGACAGAACATCATATACATCGGTTTTGCCGCTGTCTTCATTTTCTTCGCAGTTCTTTTGGGTGATTCTGGCTTCAGTAGTGCTAATAACTTGCTGAACATCTTCAGACAGACGGCGACCATCTCGATCATGGCAGTGGCAATGACTTACGTTATTGCAGCAGCAGAGATCGATTTGAGTATTGGTTCGGTTGCTGGCCTTGCAGCAGTAGTAGCTGCTATGACAATCAATAGCTACGGCTTGGTTGCAGGTATCGCTGCTGGTCTTGCAGTAGGAGCATTAGCAGGAGCTATCAGCGGAGGCTTGGTTGCTTGGCTCAAGGTTCCCTCCTTCCTAGTAACTCTTGGAATGCTAGGACTCGTTGTTGGTGTTGCTCGTTGGATTACTGCATCTGCTCCTATCCCTATCGCTGATGAGACATTCATATCTATCTTCGGAGGTGCAGATCTCGGCCCTATTCCAGGACTATTGATTTGGGTTGCTGTTGCTGTCACTCTTGGCGCAATAGTCATGAACAAAACTAAGTTTGGCCGTCACGTGCGAGCTACCGGTGGAAACCTAGTAGCTGCCGGATACACAGGAGTCAAGACAGCCAAGGTTAAGTTCATGGTGCTCTTGCTCTCTGGTGTTACTGCATCGATTGCAGGAATGCTTTATGCAGGAAGATTGCAGTCAGGTCGATTCCAGTGGGGAACCGGAGATGAACTATCAGTTATTGCTGCAGTGATCCTTGGCGGTACTAGTTTGTTTGGTGGTCGCGGTCAGGTCGTTGGTTCACTATTCGGTGCTCTATTTATTGGTCTAATCAACAACGGTCTAATCCTGGCTGGCCTTGATGTAAGCCAGCAGCAGGTTGTTCGTGGAGCAATCATCATTCTCGCTGTTGCACTATCGAGAAAGAAGTAATCAGATGACTACCCCTCTAAGAGCCGGCATCATCGGCGCAGGTTTCATGGCAGTAGTTCATGCCAGAGCTATTAGAAATTCAGGACATGAACTAGTAGGTATTGCTAGCTCATCAGCTGAAACAGCTGCAACAGCAGCAAAGAAGCTTCAAGTTCCTAATGTCTTTAGCTCATGGCAAGAACTTGTTGCATCAGATCTAATCGATGTTGTTCACATCTGCACACCTAACGAATTACATTCGGAAATCGTTATTGCCGCAGCGAAAGCAAACAAGCAGATAGTTTGTGAGAAACCTATTTCAACTAGCTTTGAGCAAGCACTCGCTATTCAAGAAGAAGTTGTGAAAAGCGGAGTTGGCTTCGCGGTGCCATTTGCATATCGCTTTTACCCAGCAGTACGTGAGATGCGTTCACGTGTTCAAAACAGTGAGGCAGGACCTGTGCATTTGATGCACGGTAACTATTTACAGGACTGGTTGGCTGAACCTACCTCTACTAACTGGCGAGTGAACTCAACAACCGGAGGTCAATCAAGAGCATTTGCTGATGTTGGCACACACTGGTGCGACCTAATGGAGTTTGTAACAGGTGATCAAATAGTTCGTCTAATTGCTAACACCGCTAAAGCCTTTGAAGAGCGCGGTGGAGTCAAAGTTCAAACCGAAGATATTGCAACCATTCTCTTTGAGACTAAGAGTGGCGCAACAGGTTCTCTAACTGTTAGCCAGGTTTCTCTTGGCAGAAAGAACCAACTCTTACTTGAAGTGGATGGCTCTAAAGCTTCATACACCTTCAATCAAGAACAACCTGAGTCATTGTTCATTGGTGGACGAACTTCTAACCAAATAGTGATGCGTGGCCAAGAAAGCCTAGAGTCAGATGACGCTCGCCGTTTATCCCATGTTCCTTCAGGCCACCCTCAGGGCTACCAGGATGCGTTTAACTCCTTTATTTCTGATGCTTACTCAGGTTTCCAAGGAGCTCCTCGCGAGGGTACCCCTGGCTTAGACTCAGGGCTAAGAGCAGCAGCACTTATCGAAGCAGTGCTCACATCCGCTAGTCAAAAGGCTTGGGTTGAGGTGGCTGAAATAGGTAGCCCGACTAAGACTAAAATGTTGGCAAGCTAATCAAAAGGATAAGCACATGACTCGTCCAGTAACACTATTTACCGGCCAGTGGACAGACCTAACTCTTGAAGAGATGGCAAAGCTAGCAAGCGGTTGGGGCTATGACGGTTTAGAGATCGCTTGCAGTGGTGAACATTTAGATGTGTGGCGAGCAGCCGAAGATGATGCTTACGTTCAAGAGCGCCTAGCAATCCTAGAGAAATACAACCTGAAGCTTTATGCGATCTCTAACCACCTTAAAGGCCAAGCTATTTGTGATAACCCGATTGACTTCCGTCACAAAGACATTGTTGGACCAAAGGTTTGGGGCGATGGTGATCCTGAAGGGGTTAGAACTAGAGCAGCAGAGGAAATGAAAGTAACAGCTATAGCTGCTCGCAAGTTAGGTGTTGACACTGTTGTTGGTTTTACCGGATCATCTATTTGGCAATACGTCGCAATGTTTCCACTCTATTTGGCAATACGTCGCAATGTTTCCACCGGTATCTAAAGAAGTTATCGAAGCCGGCTATGAAGATTTTGCTAAACGTTGGAACCCAATCATGGATGTCTACGATTCAGAAGGTGTCAAGTTCGCTCTTGAAGTTCATCCATCTGAGATTGCCTATGACTATTACACAACTGTAAAAACGCTGAGCGCTATCGATAACCGTAAAGCCTTCGGCTTGAACTGGGACCCAAGTCACATGCATTGGCAAGACATCGATCCAGTCAACTTCATTCTTGATTTTGCTGACCGTATCTACCACGTTGACTGTAAAGATACATTTGTTAGAAAGCAGGATGGCCGAGTTGGAAGACTAGGTTCACATCTGGGTTGGGATGACCCAAGAAGAGGTTGGAGCTTTGTTTCAACAGGGCGTGGCCAAATTGACTGGGAATCATCTTTCCGAGCACTAAACACCATCGGATACAACGGCCCTATCTCAGTTGAATGGGAAGATGCCGGCATGGATAGGGTACACGGTGCTGAGGAAGCTCTTGGATTTGTTCGTTCACTGCTTTGGAAGACACCAGAATCATCCTTTGATTCTGTCTTCAAACAAGAGAAGTAACTAAGGCCTTATTTTGACTGATGTCTGCACCGTGGTTGCCATCTTTACTCCTAAGCCCGAGTATTACTCTGAAGTCAGAGACCTTTTATATAGCATCACACCTTTAGTTCATGATGAACCAGGCTGTGAGTTTTACACAATGAATGAAGATGTCGATGGAAGACTTATTCAGATTGAAGCTTGGACAACCAAAGAACACTGGGTTGAGCACATCAAGCAGCAAACAGTCATCGACATTCTTGCTGGTGTTGCAGGCAAACTCACTAAAGACGTTGAAGTATATGAGATGTATAACATCCCAACCGGCAATTCAGGCAAAGGTTCTCTGGCTCAATCAACTAAGCCTTAGTTGAGGCGGTAAATAATACTTTTGGTCAGAGCTCTTCCACCCTGGCTGGCTAGGGCATCTTCGAGAATCAGAGTCATGTTCTTGGCCACCACTAGCACCAGCTCAACTTGAGCAACCTTGGTAAGCGCTGTCAGATTTGGACCGAATGAGTAGCTAAATAACTTCTAAATCGTATGCCTCGCAAAATTCTTGGGTCCAAACGAAGTTCGGATGAGCCCGGCGGGAAGAAGAAAACTAAGTAAATTGTTACGAATTGGTGGAACCTGCATGTAAAAAATGTGGAATAGTGTTTCTCAATGTTGAATTTCTGAAGTAACCCCTTGAAGAAATGTCAAATGGTCGATCAAATTAGAACGGTTGTAGTGAGCAAATGAAGTTAAGAAACCTGGTTGCGGCAATCGCTACAGTAGTCATGTTTACAGGTGTTAGTCCTCTGAGTCCCTTAAAGGTCAGCCAAGCCTATGCCGTAAATGCCGACCAGATCGCCGTTGCAGCCGGCAATGCTCACACCTGTGCTGTGGTTTCTGGCGGAGTGAAGTGTTGGGGTGCCAACAATTACGGTCAGCTTGGTAATGGAACCAATGATTATAAAGGAGCTCCAACTGACATTATTGCCTCTGGTTCTGGTGTGACAGCTATTGCTGCTGGTCAAAACCATACTTGTGCTGTGGTTTCTGGTGGTGTGAAGTGTTGGGGTTTCAACCTTTACGGTGGGCTCGGTGATGGGACGACAGCTAATAAAAAATCTCCAACTGACATAATTGCCTCTGGTTCTGGTGTCACAGCTATTGCTGCTGGTCAAAACCATACTTGTGCTGTGGTTTCAGGTGGTGTGAAGTGTTGGGGTCTCAACAATTACAGTCAGCTTGGTGATGGCACCACATCTAATGGATTATCTCCGACCCAAATTATTTCAACTGATTCTGGCGTGACAGGGATTGCTGCTGGTCAAAACCATACCTGTGCTGTGGTTTCTGGTGGTGTGAAGTGTTGGGGTCTCAACTCTTACTATCAGCTTGGTGACAATACAAATCGTCTCAGAAGAATACCGACTCAAACCATCTCATCTAGTTCTGGTGTCACAGCTATTGCTGCTGGTCAAAACCATACTTGTGCTGTGGTTTCTGGTGGTTTGCAGTGCTGGGGTTATAACGGTCTTAGTCAACTTGGTGATAGCAGCACAACTACCCGACAATCTCCAACTCAAATCATGGCACCTGATGCTGGTGTCACCGCTATTGCACTTGGCTCTTTTCATACTTGTGCTGTGGTTTCTGGTGGTGTGAAGTGTTGGGGTAGCAACAACTATGGTCAACTTGGTGATGGCACCACATCTAATAGATCATTTCCGACGCAAATTATTTCAACTGATTCTGGCGTGACAGGGATTGCTGCTGGTCAAAACCATACCTGTGCTGTGGTTTCTGGTGGTGTGAAGTGTTGGGGTTTAAACAATGACGGCCAGATAGGTACCGGATCAACACCAAAGCTTCCTACAGATGTGATTCCGTCAAGCTCTGGCATCACGGCTGTTGCAGCCGGCGCTTACCATACTTGTGCTGTGGTTTCAGGTGGTGTTAAGTGTTGGGGTAGAAATATCTATGGTCAACTTGGTGATGGAACCACAGTTGATAAAAGCACGCCAACTGAAATTATTGCCTCTGGCTCAGGTGTAACAGCTATTGCAGTCGGCGCCTTCCATACTTGTGCCGTGGTTTCAGGTGGTGTGAAGTGTTGGGGTTACAACGGTTACGGTGGGCTCGGTGATGGGACCACAGTTGATAAAAGCACGCCAACTGAAATTATTTCATCGGGTTCTGGTGTGACAGCTATTGCAGCCGGCAATTACCATACTTGTGCTTTGGTTTCTGGTGGTGTGAAGTGTTGGGGTTACAACAATTACGGTGGGCTCGGTGATGGGACGACAGCTAATAAATATTCTCCTACTGAAACCATTACATCTGGTTCTGGTGTGACAGCTATCGCAGCCGGCGCTTACCATACTTGTGCTGTGGTTTCTACTGTTTTGAAGTGTTGGGGTTACAACGTTTACGGTCAGATTGGTGATGGGACGACAGAAAGTAAATATTCTCCTACTGAAATTATTTCATCGGGTTCTGGTGTGACAGCTTTTGCAGCCGGCAATTACCATACATGTGCTGTGGTTTCTGGTGTTTTGAAGTGTTGGGGTTACAACAATTACGGTCAGATCGGTGATGGCACAACAGTTCAAAGAACTTCACCGACTTCAATACTGGGTTCAGAATTTGGTGTCACTGCCGTTGCAACCGGCGCAGCCCATACTTGTGCTGTGGTTTCTGGTGGCGTGAAATGTTGGGGTTACAACAATTACGGTCAGATCGGTGATGG
>RFYI01000050.1 GCA_009921165.1 Actinomycetota bacterium
GTTCATGCAGATCTTGAAAGTAAGAAGAACTTTGTTCTTATTGATGTTAGAGGTCAGAGTTCTTGGGATCAGGGACACATTGTTGGTGCCATCCACATCCCTCACGCAGAGATAGCTGAACGAGCAGCGAAAGAGATTCCTTTAGATACCCCAGTAGTCGTTTACTGTTGGGGACCAGGTTGTAATGGAGCTCACAAGGGAGCATTGAACTTTGCATTAGCTGGATACCAAGTCAAAGAAATGATTGGTGGGTTTGAATACTGGGCTCGTGAAGGCTATCCAGTTGAAGATGTTGAGGGTCTAGTTAATAGATCAAAAGATCCGCTAACAGTTCCTATTAATTCTGTTACCTGTGACTGCTAGGAAATCAGATGACTTTGATTACTCGCCAGATATCTATTGAAGATAAAGCAGCTTGGCAAATTCTATATTTGGGTTATCTGAAGTTCTATGACAGTGAACCCATTGAGAGATCTACTGAACTTGTCTGGCAACGCCTAACAACTGAAGACCCTCAGATTCATGGGTTGGTTGCTGAACTAGATGGTGTGGTTGTTGGCATTACACATTTTCATTATCAACTCTCCACTTGGACGCACTCCTTCCACTGTTACTTAGAAGATCTTTATGTAAGCGAAGAAGCTCGAGGTAAAGGTGTCGCATCTGCTCTGATTGCTGAAGTTAAAAAGTTAGCGATAGAACATAAATGTTCAGAGTTGTTCTGGATAACAAAAGAAAGCAACGCTGTTGCCAGAAAACTTTATGACAAGGTTTCAACTAAAAGCGATTTTGTCCGCTACGAAATCATGCTTGAAGAGTAGGGGTTTTTGCTTAACTGCTGGCTTGGACAGCCATGCGTCTATCAAGCAGAATGATTCTTTTTGAAAATAGATTTCTGTGCAGAACTTTTATACAGGTTGATTACTTAGCAACCATTTGGTCGATGGTTTCTGCATCGAGCACATGTTCAATGGCCATCACGCTGGCGCCTATAATTCCAACTTCTTTGCCAGCTTTGCTTTGAACGATAGAAAGAGACTCGCTCGCTAGTGGCATCGATCTGCTATACACAGCTTCTCTGACACCTGCGATTAGATGTTCACCTGCTGATGCCATTGATCCACCGATAACAATGATTGATGGGTTCATAAGCGATACACAAGTGCTAAGCACTTCACCTATATCTCTACCTGCTTGTCGAACAGCTTGAATAGCCTCAACTTTAGAACGCTTAGTTGCATCAACTAGGTCTGACATGTTTCTAACTGGAAGACCTGCATCGTTGATGTTCTTAATAACAGCAGGGGAACCCGCAACTGCTTCAAGGCAGCCATAGTTACCACAGCGACAGGCGATGTTGTCTCCACGAGATACTCTTACGTGTCCTATGTCTCCTGCAGTTCCTTGGGAACCTCTTTGTAGGCGACCATCAGAGATGATTCCTGAACCAATACCTGTAGCTGCTTTGAGGAAGATAAGGTGATCAACATCTGGGTAGGTTAGGTGACGTTCACCGATAGCCATCACGTTCACATCGTTATCTACTAGGACTTTGGCATCTAAGTCTTGATTAACTCGGGCTGGAATATCGAAGCCATCCCAACCAGGCATGATTGGTGGGTTAGCTGGTTTACCTGACTCGTGTTCAACAGGACCTGGCACACCAATACCTATTGCTAGTAAGCGATCTTCTTTGAGACCAAGTCCAGATAGTAGGTGTCTAATCTCTTCAATCATCCAACGTAGACATACCTCAGGACCATCGGAGATCTGACGTTTGGTATCAATAGCGACCAGAATCTTGCCGCTTAAATCAGCAAGAGATGCAACCGCATGGGTTGCACCGAAGTCGACACCTGCAACGACAAAAGCATCCTCGTTCAGAAGTAGTCGTGCCGAAGGCCGTCCGCCTGTTGAGGTGGCGCTGGTGGCAGGGGCAATAAGGCCTAGCTCTATAAGAGGGTCTAATCTAAGGGAGATCGTTGATCTGGCTAAGCCTGTCAATTCGGCCATTTCAGCCTTGGTGTGGGGCTGTCCGTCGCGGAATAGCTGGAGTAGTCGACCGGAACTGAATCCGAAGTTCAACATATTTATATCAGCCACCTCTAAAGCATAGACAAAAACTTGACTCGCTATTCGAGAAAAGATTATCACAAGTTTATAACAAGGTGTCGATTATCGACAAAAGTCCGATGAAAAGGAGCATTATGTACTTAGGAAGTTAGATCCAATTGAAAGGCACTGAAGTGAAGTTTGGTTATTCAACAATTACTTGGGGTGGAGTAGTCGGCCACCCTGGCGGCGTTACCAGTATCAAAGACCTCTTTTATATGACTCATGGCGACACCAAAGCAGCCATTAGAGATGTTGCTGCAACTGGTTACCAGGGCACTGAAGTTTTTGATGGCAACCTAGCTGAGTTTGCAGAGAACCCAGAGGAACTGCTTTCAGTTCTAAAAGAAACAGGTGTTCAGTTGGTCTCTGTATATACGGGTGCGAATTTCATTTATGACGAGATTCTTGATGATGAACTTTACAAGATTGAGCAGGCGGCTCTCTTGGCTAAGAAGTTCGGTGCAAGTCGTCTAGTTGTTGGTGGTGGAGCAAAACGTCCACAAGGACCTAACGCAGATGACTTCAAGAAAGTTGGTCGTGGTTTAGACATGGCCGCAGACATTGCAAGAGCTAATGGACTTGAGAGTAGCTTCCACCCACACCTAGGAACTATTTCAGAAACACTAGATGGCTTCCACGAGATCATGGACAGCTGTTCAATTGGTTTCTGTCCAGACACAGCTCACCTAGTTGCATCTGGTATTGATCCGGTTGAAGCAATCGATCGTTACGGAGACAGACTAAAGCACGTTCACTTCAAAGACCTCTCTACAAAGACTGGTCAGTTCACACCTCTTGGTGAAGGTGACATAGATTTCGTTGCAGTTTTAGCTGCGATGAGAAGAGCCAGCTACGACAGTTGGCTTTTGGTAGAACTCGATGCCTACGTGGGCGATGCGAAGACTGCCGCGGAAATAAGTAAAAAATATCTAGACAAGCTTTTCGCTAACTAGAAGTACCACCCATCCATCAAAAAAGAAACTAACCAAGGAGAGCAATAATGAAGAAACTGATAACAGGCATTGGAGTGAGCGCAGTATTAATGCTTGCACTTACTGCATGCTCGTCCAGCGGAACCAATGGGCAAAACGATGGCGTAGATAGCGCTGTTGCTGCTCAGGTTGACGCTGCACTTGCTGCACTAGACGGCCAGGTACTAAGCCTTGGCCCTAATGGAGAAACACCTTCAAGCTTCGACACCACAGAACTAACTGATGACGAAGTAAACAAGATCAAAGCTGGTAAGTACACAGCTGCGATTGTTATGCACTACTCAGGTAACGACTGGTCCACCGCTCAGATTGCTGGACTAAATGCCGAATTTGCACGTCTAGGCGTTAAAGTTGTTGCTACCACTGATGCTGAATTCAAGCCAGAGAAGCAGGTCTCAGACATTGAGACTGTTATGGCTCTAAAGCCGGACATTATTGTCTCAATCCCTACCGACCCAGTTGCGACCAAGGCTGCTTACGCGAAAGCTTCAGCTGCTGGAATCAAGTTGGTATTCATGGACAACGTTCCTGCCGGAATGGTTGGCGGAAAAGACTATGTTTCAGTTGTCTCAGCAGATAACAAGGGTAACGGTGCTGTTTCAGCTCACCTATTCGCAAGAGCACTTAATGGTAAGGGCAAAGTGGGCCTCATCTATCACGATGCAGACTTCTTTGTTACCAAGCAGCGTTACGAAGGCTTCAAGGCAGCTCTAGCCGAATACCCAAACATTGAGATTGTTGAAGAAAAGGGTATCGGCGGCCCTGACTTTGCTGGTGATGCTCAGGCAGCAGCAACAGCAATGCTAACCAAGCACGCAGACCTAAATGGTATCTGGGGCGTTTGGGATGTTCCTGCTGATGGCATTATGGCTGCAGCCCGCGAAGCGGGACGTACCGATCTAAAGATTGCTACTCAGGATCTAGGAACTACCGCTGCTATTCAACTAGCCAAGAACGAACTAATCGTTGGTCTTGGTGCTCAGCGTCCTTACGACCAGGGTGTTGCAGAAGCTCGTTTGGCTGCAGCAGCTTGTATCGGAAAGACAGGACTACCTAACTTTGTTGCACTAGGAGCCCTACCTGTATCACACACAAACGTACTCGAGGCTTGGAAGACCGTCTACAGTTCAGACGCACCACAGGCAGTGCAAGACGCGTACAAGAAGTAATTAAATAAGAGGGCTGGGGGAAACCCCAGCCCTCTGTACCACCCATCCATCTGGGCAATATCTAGTTTAGGCAAGGAAATGAAATGAAAAAAATCAATGTAGGACTTATCGGTGGCGGATTCATGGGCAAAGCCCACTCGCTTGCATATTCAGCAGTGCCTATGTTCTTCTGGCCGACTGAAATCATGCCGGTCAAGCACACCGTTGCAGAGTTCACTGACAAGATGGCCCAGGATGCGGCAACAAGATTTGGCTTTGAAAACTCAACCTCTGATTGGAACACAATCATTAACAATCCGGATATCGATCTAGTGGATATCGCAACTCCTAACAACTCACATGCACAGATTGCTATTTCAGCACTGAATGCAGGTAAGCACGTGATTTGCGAGAAGCCACTAGCCCGGACTGTTGATGAAGCTGCTTTGATGTATGAGGCTGCTAGAAACTCAAACAAAGTAAACATGGTGGCTTTCAACTACCGCAGAACACCTGCTGTAGCTCTTGCTAAGCGATACATCGATGAAGGTGCTATCGGCAAGATTATTAACTTTAGAGCGACCTACCTGCAAGATTGGTCCGCAGATCCAAACTCACCACTATCTTGGAGATTCCAGAAGGACATCGCAGGCTCTGGTGCCATCGGTGACATTCTTACTCACGTATTAGATATGGCTCGTTACCTTGCTGGTGAAGTAACCGAAGTTTCAGCTATAACTAACCACATCATCACTGAGCGTCCATTGCAGCAATCAGGTGTTGATTCACTTGGTAACTCCAAAGGTGGAGAAGATGCACCTAAGGGCAAAGTTGATGTTGAAGATGAAGTTCTTTCGCTTCTGAAATTTGCTAACGGAGCTATTGGTTCAGTTGAAGCAACTCGTAACGCATGGGGAAGAAACAATTTCATCACTCTAGAAATCCATGGTTCAGAAGGTTCTATCGCTTTCAACTATGAGAACAGAGATCAACTGGAAGTTTGCTTCAAATCAGACGGTAATGATCGCCGTGGTTTCCGCACTGTATACACCGGTCCTAACCACCCGAACGGTGAGAGCCTTTGGCCTATCCCAGCTCTTGGTATTGGTTATGGTGAAACAAAGATTATTGAAGCGCATGACCTCTTCAAAGCAATTGCTGGTGAAGAGCCTGTTAGACCTGACTTTGGTGATGGCTACCAGGTTGCACTTATTGATGATGCTATAGCTCGTTCAGCTGAGAGTGGTCAATGGACCAAGGTCCCTCAGCTAAACCGTGAGACTGGCAAGGTTTCCTAAATCATGACAAACACTATTTCATCAGCTATCGAGATGCGGGGTATCGAAAAATCTTTCGGCACTAACCCTGTATTGAAGAACGTTGATTTCAGCGTAAGCGTTGGCGAAGTCCACGCTTTAGCGGGTGAAAACGGTGCTGGTAAGTCAAC
>RFYI01000006.1 GCA_009921165.1 Actinomycetota bacterium
ACGGCCGCCGCCGCGTGAACACCTAGTTGTTCAAGGATGACAACAAGATCGATGCTGCGCGAAACACGCAACGCAGCGACTTTTTTCACAAACTCAACAGAACTTGCACCAACCTTGCCGCCAAAGACACGCTCAATAAGAGCATTCTTTGTTTCTCTCTCCGTGGAAGGGTCTGAGAGGATGCCACGCAACTGAGCACTGCTCGAGATTGCATCGGCTACAACAAAAAGGTCAGTCGCAAAGCTTAGATCTGACCCAAGGTATGCAGAAATATCTGCCTTAGCTTGGGCGAGAGCTTGTCGAGTTGAGGATGCCATTTGTTTTACTTGCTGTTCTCTTCTAGATCTGCCAAGAAACCATCAACGATAGCTGATGCACTCTTGTCTTCTTTTAGGTTGTTCTGCACGACAGCTGAAGCCAAATCAATCGCTAGGCTGCCAACTTCGGCACGCAAAGAAATGATTGCCGATTGACGCTCTGCTTCGATTTGCTTCTTCGCAGTTTCAGTCATGCGAGCCGCTTCAATTGAAGCTTGCTCTTTCAGTTCAGCAAGAATTGCTGCACCTTCTGCACGAGCTGATTCGCGAATCTGAGCAGCTTCGGCACGAGCCTCTGCTTGTTCAGCTTCAATGTTTGCAGTCTTTGCTGCCGCTTCGGCTTGAGCCTTCTCAGCTAGAGCTAGGCGACCTTCGATCGCCTCGGTTCTTGCATCGATGTTCTTTTTGAAGTTAGGCAAAACCTTGAACCAGAAAAAGACCAGCAGAATCGTGAAAACAACAGCAGACCAAATTAGGTCAGCCGTTGCTGGCACCAGCGGGTTTGCCGCCGCTGAAGTGCGCATAGTTTCGAAGATTGCTGGAGTCATTTACTTGAGTCCTAGGCTGCGAAGATGAATGGGGTTGCAAGACCGATCAGGGCCAAAGCTTCGGTAAACGCGATACCTAACCACATGGTTACCTGAAGACGTGCTGCAAGTTCTGGTTGACGAGCAATTGACTCGATGGTCTTTGAAACAACCAGTCCAACACCAATACCAGGACCAATTGCTGCAAGGCCATAGCCTAGAACGCCAAGGTTACCTGTTACCTGTGATACCTGAGTCGCAGCTTCCGCTGCTAAGTGAATTATCTGCACTTTATTTTCCTTCCATGGTTTGAACTAACGGTTTGTTAGTCCTTGTTTCTTAGTGTTCATCTGCTAGCGAAAGTTGAATATACACAGTCGTTAGCAGGGTGAAAACGTACGCCTGCAGGAATGCCACCAACATCTCAAAGAGAGTGAAGACAAACCCGAAGGTAAATGTTCCAACTCCGAAGGTCTTGAAGATACCTTCTGAGTTGAAGAAAAAGTACTGTGTTGCGCTAAAACATAACACCAACAGCAAGTGACCAGCGATCATGTTCATCATGAGTCGAAGTGCAAGGGTTACCGGACGAAGAATAAATGTTGAAAGGAATTCGATAGGTGTTACCAGAATATAGAAAGCTGGTGGGACTCCAGCAGGGAACAAGGCGGTCTTGAAGAAAGCTAGTCCATGCTTTCTAATTCCTGCATAGATAAAAGTCACATAAGCGGCAAGTGCCAAGATCAGAGGCAAACCAATTACTGAGGTTCCCGCAATGTTTAGACCAGGAATGATTCCAGTGATGTTCATACCTAGAACGATGAAGAAGATAGTTGTGAGAAGAGGCAGGAACCGATCGCCGTCCTTTTCCCCCAGCTGTTCGTGAGCAATTGACTTACGAACAAAGTTCAGAGCCATTTCACCAAACATCTGGAATCGACCAGGAACAAACTGGCCTTCAACCGTGCTCTTGCGAAAACGGTTAGACCAAAGGGTGAAAATAAGTACCAGAAGACCTGTTACCAGAAGACGAATCAGCATGATTCGGTTCAATTCAAAAGGGGTTCCGCCAAAAAGCACTACTTCTGGGTAAAACTCTTCAATAGTTGGCGCCTCGAAGCCGCCGCCGGCTTCCGCGACGGGATTCAACACTGTGTTTAGCAGTGACAACGTTTGAACCAACAGTTTGTACTCCTGTTTCGGGGCAGGGCTTAACCTAACCTTGCGGCGATTTACAGTGCTTTTTCGTTACAACAAGTGCAAGCGATGTCTAAATGTTATCAGGAAGAAAGGGGCTGAAATCCCCTAAATCAACCAAATTTAGTGAAAGTTAAAGGAGTTTTACTTCAGCGCTCAATCGTGCTTTCGACACTATTCGGGTATCTAGGATTAGCCCACCAATGACAGCACTAACAATCGTGAAGAATACGATTGGCCTGGCCTCCCTAGTTAGCCACTCTGCCTTGTTCAAAACAGTGAAGGCCAATAGGAACAGCACCATTTTTAGGAGCCAACCACCTAAAACAACGCCTAAAAACCCTGCAAGGTTCAACTTTGCACCTACTAAAACGCTCAGAGCCGTCAGACCAGTAAATGCCATGGCTGCCAGTGAGCCCACCAGGGCAGCCAAAACTCCGGATACTCCGGCCACCAAATAGCCAATTACTGATCCGACAAAAGCGATTCCAACAACAAGCAAGACCCCAAATTTGAGTACCCGCTTCATAACGCTAGTTAGGTCATCAAACATGTTGGAGCTGCTTTCTCGCTTTGATAATTGCTGGCCAAACTGTGTATAACAAGGAAGCCGTAATGGAGATAACCGCGAAAACAGCGACCCAAACTATGTTGGTTAGGAACAAGAGCAGACAACTGACAGATACAGAAGCACTCCAGAAATAGAAAACTAAAACCGAACCGAGATGAGTATGACCGAAGTCCTGCAATCTATGATGCAGATGCTTTTTATCTGCAGCAAATGGTGATTTACCGGCTGAGACTCTTCTCAGAACTGCAAGAGCAAAGTCCAGTAACGGCAAGACCAAGATTGAAATAGGAAGAATCAAAGGTAACACCGCAGGGACTAAATCATCGCGGTTCAACGATGCTGGATCAATCTGACCAGTAACAGTAAGAGCTGAGGTGGTCATTAGCAAGCCAAGAAGTAACGCTCCCCCGTCTCCCATGAATATTTTGGCAACGTGCCAGTTATGGGGTAAGAATCCGATACACATTCCAATAACTATGGCCGAGAGCATCGTGGCTAAGTTGAAGTAGTTAGTTGGTGAAACCTGTTGGGCGAGTAAATAGGAATAAATAAAGAAGACCACGGTACCGATGAGAACTACTCCTGCGACCAAACCATCCAGACCATCAATAAAGTTCACGGCATTCATAATCAACACCGCTAAGAAAACTGTCACAACGAATGAAACCCCAAAAGAGCCAACTGTAATTCCGAAGATTGGTAATGAAACAATTTGGACACCATTCCAAGCAAGAACTCCAGCTGCTAGGAATTGACCGGCAAGTTTTATAGTCCAGTCGAGGTCATACAAATCATCAAGAAAACCGATAGCCATAACGATAAGTGCAGCAACTGAAATAGCAATGATTGGACCAGGATCAGCAAAAACTATTCCAAACCACCCAATTAGAGCTGCGATAGCGATAGAAGCTAAGAAGCCAATGAACATAGCCGCGCCACCGATGCGAGCCGTTGGCTTGGTATGCATGTCTCTTGCACGAATTGCCTTTGGATAAATCTCATACTTATCAGCTAGTTTTCTAACTGCAAAAGTTGCCAGATAGGTGACAACGGCAGCGATAGCCATCAAAAGCAAATACGCACGCATTAGTTAGTGCTCACCTCAAGAAGGTCTCCAACAACTGAACGAATCTTTGCTTCACTTAGCGCACCCGCTCGGACAATCTTTATCAAACCGGATGTGGTTAGTGCTCCAGCTTCGTCATAACTATCGACCAAGCCAGTTAGATCAAGAATGGTAGAGGCCTCACCCTTTGGGCTAGTTCCCCCATCCAAAAACACGGATACCGACTTTTCTAAATATTCAAAAGCCTGCTGACAAGTCGTTGCTGCTGGCTGACCGGTTAGATTCGCACTAGAGACAGCTAAAGGTCCAGTTTCTTCGATTAGAGCTAGTGCGATTTTGTGATCAGGCACTCTAAGCGCGACAGTTCCCTTAGTCTCCCCTAAATCCCAATCCAAAGAAGACTGAGCTTTCAATATCATGGTAAGTGCACCCGGCCAAAAAGTTTCAGCAAGCTTCACAGCAGAATCAGGGAATGATTCAACGAGAGCGCGAGCCATATTTAAATTCGCAATCAAAACCGGAGGCGGAGATTGTCTACCTCTGCCTTTAGCTTCAAGTAATCCTTGAACAGCATCCGCAGAGAACGCGTTAGCGGCTATTCCATAAACGGTGTCGGTTGGAATCACAACTAATTCAGCTCTACCAAGGGAAGCTTTGGCGAGCCTCATGCCGGTAAGTAGTTCAGTATCAACTGAGCAGTCAAAACTCTTCTGCACGATTCCTCCTGGAACTACCTAATGCCTGTAGTGGCTCGGTCTCTGCCGGCCAGGTCTTTGTGAGTAGCCACGCTTCGCCACCCTGATGCCAATAGTAGTTCTTGAACTGCCTTACCCTGCATGTCGGCATGCTCAATAACCAAAGTTCCCCCCGGTCTAAGCAATCTTTTTGCTGATGCATCTACCTTGCGAATCAGGTCTAACCCGTCGATTCCCCCATACAGGGCAAGAGTTGGGTCATGTAGATGCACTTCTGGATAAATAGGAATCATCTGATCTGGAATGTATGGCGGGTTGGAGATTAAGACGTCGACTTGGCCATCCAGTTCAGCGAATGCATCGGCCAGATCACCCTGCCTAAGATCAGCGGATGGGGCGTATCGTGCAAAGTTTTCTCTCGTGTATACCAACGCCTCATTACTGAGCTCAACAGCGAACACTTTCGAGTTTGGCACTTCGGTAGCAAGGCAGAGAGCTATCGCGCCTGAACCAGTTGCCAAGTCAACAGCGATTGGAGCATCCTTAGGAACGGCTTTTAGGGCATCAACAGCTAACTGAGTCACGCCTTCAGTTTCAAACCTTGGAACAAATACCCCTGGTCCAACTTTCAGTTCCAGTTGGCGGAAGTATGCAAAGCCGGTCAGATGCTGAAGCGGAAATCGCTCAGCTCTTTTAATAACAAGTTCTTCAAATTGAAACTTCTCTTCTGCGGCGAAGGAATCTTCGGAAATTGTTTTAGAAAGGAGTTCGCCTCGATTTATTCCAAGGACGAAACTAGCAAGTATTTCGGCATCCGCTTGCGCTGATTCAATGCCCGCATTTTCAAATCTTTTAGTTGCAGATTCAAGAGCAACTGAGAGCTTCATTACGAAGACTCACCAAGAGCAGCCAGTCTGGCCTCTTCATCGGTCTGAATTGCAGATTGAACAACCGGTTCTAATGCACCATCCATAACTTGATCAAGGTTGTATGCCTTGTATCCAGTGCGGTGATCTGCAATTCGGTTCTCTGGGAAGTTATAAGTTCTAATGCGCTCTGAGCGGTCAACGCTCTTTACCTGAGATTTACGTGCAGCAGATAGTTCAGCTTCGATGGCTTCCTGCTGGGCTGCCAAAATACGAGCACGAAGAACACGCATCGCTGCTTCTCGATTTTGCAACTGCGACTTTTCGTTCTGCATCGAAACTACAATTCCGGTTGGCAAGTGAGTAATTCGAACCGCAGAGTCTGTTGTGTTAACCGACTGACCACCAGGACCAGATGAACGGAACACATCAACACGAATTTCATTCTGACTGATTTCAACTTCTTCAGGAGCATCAACTTCTGGGAAAACTAGAACACCTGCTGCTGAGGTATGTATGCGTCCCTGTGTTTCAGTAATTGGAACGCGTTGCACTCGGTGCACTCCACCTTCATACTTCAGATGAGCCCAAACCCCTTCGGCAGGATCGGCTGAATTACCTTTGATCGCTAACTGAACATCTTTGTAGCCACCAAGGTCAGATTCGTTCTTATCAAGAATTTCAGTCTTCCAGTTTTTACTGTTTGCATACTGGATATACATTCTCAGCAGGTCTGCTGCGAAAAGCGCTGACTCGGCACCACCTTCACCAGCCTTGATTTCCATAATGACATCGCGGCCATCATCTGGATCTCTTGGGATTAGTAGGCGTCTAAGCTTTTCATTTGCCTCGTGCAATTTCTCTTCCATGGCTGGAATTTCAGCTGCAAAGCTCTCATCTTCTCTAGCCATGTCTTTGGCTGCATCAAGATCTGATTGCATTGAATTCACCGAATGGTACGCCGAAACAATCGCGTTAAGTTCCGCGTATCTGCGGTTCAACTTCTTAGCAAGTGTTGGATTGGCGTGAACTGAGGCTTCAGAGAGCTGGTTCTGGAGCTCTTGGTGTTCAGCCAGAAGCGCCTGGACTGAAGAGAGCATTATTCGCCGTCTGACCCTGAAGGAACTGGCATCGACTTCTGAACCATCATTAGGAACTCAACGTTGCTCTTTGTTTCCTTCAAGCGGTTCAAAACAAGCTCAAGAGCCTGCTGCTGTTCTAAACCTGCAAGAGCACGACGCAGTTTCCAAACAATCTTGGTTTCATCAGGACTCATCAACATTTCTTCACGACGAGTACCTGATGCGTTCACATCAACAGCTGGGAAGATTCTCTTATCTGCAAGTGAACGTGAAAGACGAAGTTCCATGTTTCCAGTTCCCTTGAACTCTTCGAAGATAACTTCATCCATCTTTGAACCAGTCTCAACAAGAGCGGTAGCAAGGATGGTTAGTGAACCACCATCTTCGATGTTACGAGCAGCACCAAAGAAACGCTTAGGTGGGTAAAGTGCTGATGAATCAACACCACCGGAAAGAATACGGCCAGAAGCAGGAGCTGAAAGGTTGTATGCACGACCAAGACGAGTAATCGAATCAAGCAACACAACAACGTCGTGTCCTAGCTCCACCAAGCGCTTAGCTCTTTCAATTGCAAGTTCAGCAACCGTGGTGTGATCTTCCGCAGGACGGTCAAAAGTAGAAGCAATAACTTCACCCTTCACAGTTCTCTGCATGTCGGTAACTTCTTCAGGACGCTCATCAACTAGAACAACCATTAGGTGAACCTCTGGGTTGTTCTGAGCAATCGAGTTAGCAATAGCCTGCAATACCAAAGTCTTACCAGCCTTAGGAGGTGACACGATAAGACCACGCTGGCCCTTACCGATAGGAGCAACAAGGTCGATAATTCGAGTCGATAACTTGTTTGGCTCAGTCTCCAGACGAAGACGAGTCTGTGGGTAAAGCGGAGTCAACTTACCGAATTCAACACGATTAGCTGCTTCTTCTGAAGTTTGACCATTAATTGAATCAATGCGAACAAGCGCGTTGAACTTTTGACGACCCTGGCTATCACCTTCGCGCGGCTGGCGAATTGCACCAACCACAGCGTCACCCTTACGAAGTGAATACTTCTTTACCTGACCAAGTGAGACATACACATCGTTAGGACCAGCAAGGTAACCTGTGGTGCGAACAAATGCGTAGTTATCCAAAATGTCTAGGATTCCAGCTACTGGCACTAAGACATCATCTGGAGAGATCTCTGGCTCAATTTCTTCTCTGTCGTTGTTAGGTCCACGACGAGGTCCGCGGTTCTGGAAACGGTCGTTGCCATTGCGGTTACGGTTACGGTTGCGGTTACGGTTGTTCCCCTGGCGATCATTACCACGCTCAGGTCTTTCGCTGTCGTATTCACGATCACGCTGTGGTCGTTCCGCAGGAGCTTCTGTTGCCGCAGCAGCAGGAGCATCAGTTGCAGGAGCAGCTGAACGATTACGGTTACGGTTGTTTCGCTCTGGAACATCAGTCTTAACTTCAGCTGCAGGAGCGTCTTCGGTCTTCTTTGTTCTTGCTGGCTTCTTAGCTTCAGCAGGAGCATCCGTTGAGGGCACAGCAGTTACGCGACGTGACTTCTTTGGCAATTCTTCTTTTTGGTTTTCACCCATGTGGTTTAGCTCTTTCTTGTTTGACAATCGGTTTCTTGTGAGGTGGATTGTCTTGATGCACGACTCTTGTCATGCTCTATCCGCAATGTTTTTACGGGATTTGGTACCAGACTGCTATGAATTAGCGTCTTTATTTCGGTACATAGTTACTGTAGCACCTTTGAAATCAACCGCCAACATTAAGGGGACCCATTGTGGGAACTCTTTAGCTGCCAGCTTGGCTGCAGCCAAGCGTTCTGCTGGGTCGCTGGCTAGGACAAGAACCGAAGGACCCGCTCCAGAAACTACTGCAGCATGGCCTTGGGCCCTAAGAGCAGTAATCACAGCGTCTGTTTCAGGCATCGCCGCAGCCCTGTAATTCTGGTGCAAGCGGTCCTCAGTTGCAGCTAAAAGAAGTTCTGGGCTCTGTGTCAAGGCAGCAATCAAAAGAGCAGATCTAGAGACATTGAAAACCGCGTCATCGTGCGGAACCGATTCTGGCTGCAAAGATCTTGCTAGTTCGGTAGACATCTTATTCTTTGGTACCAACACCAAAGGTGAGACGCCTCGGTGCACGAAAAGCTTCTTGTGCTTAGGTCCAGTTTCATCTTGCCAAGCGATAGTTAGTCCGCCGAAAAGTGCTGGAGCTACATTGTCTGGATGACCTTCCAATTCAGTTGCGATAACTAGCAAATCAGTTGAAGTCATCTCGACAAAACCTTCGAGCAGCCCTTTCGCTGCCATGATTCCCGCAACAACGGCAGCTCCTGATGAGCCCATTCCTCTGCCGTGAGGAATATAGTTATGTGCCTTGAGCTTTAACCCAGGAAGTGGCTGTCTGAAATGTGCAAATGTGTAAGCAATGGCTTTGACCACCAAGTTATCATCACCAGTTGAGACTTCACCCTGACCTTCACCGACGACCTCAACATGAGCACTAGGCGAATCAGTAGCCTCAACTTCGAGTTCGTCATAGAAAGATAAAGCCATGCCCAAAGTGTCAAAACCAGGACCAAGGTTTGCTGAAGTTGCTGGAACTTTAACTACAACCTTCCTACCGATCATTTCGTTTGCCTGGTCTAAACGCATTAGTTTTTCTCCAAGCCAAGAAGTTCCGCCACTTCAGCAGCACTATTAGAACAAGAGGTAGGTGATACTTCGTTACCTTGTTCATCTTTCAAAGCCCAGCCAACATCTTTTAGTCCATGACCGGTTACTGTGACAACAATCTTGGCGTCTGTCGGAATTTTGCCTAGCTTTGAGTTCTTCAATAACCCAGCAGCACCAGTTGCAGAAGATGGTTCGACGAATACACCGACCTCATTTGATAGGAATCTGTGCATCCAAAGAATCTCCGTATCACTTACTGCACCAAACTCGCCTCGGCTGCAATCCTGAGCAGACAGGGCTAAATCCCAGGATGCTGGATTACCAATGCGGATAGCAGTTGCAATTGTCTCAGGGTTCTCGATTGGGTGGCCGGCGACGAAAGGTGCTGAACCTTCCGCCTGGAATCCCCACATCTTAGGAACTGCTTTGATGATTCCTTCGTTAAATTCCTCTAAGTAACCTTTGAAGTATGCAGAGTAGTTACCGGCATTACCAACAGGCATGACATGAAAATCAGGAGCGAAGCCTAGAGCTTCAACTACTTCAAATGATGCTGTCTTTTGTCCTTCGATACGATCAGGGTTCACTGAATTCACAAGGTGCACCGCATAGTTTTCACTCAAATCTCGAGCCAACACCAAACAGTCATCAAAGTTTCCCCTAACCTGCAAGATAGCTGCCTTATGGGCAATAGCTTGGCCCAGCTTTCCCAGAGTAATTTTTCCTTCAGGAATTAGCACAACAGATTTGATTCCGGCAGCCGCAGCATAGGCAGCAGCACTCGCCGATGTATTTCCAGTTGAAGCACAAATAACTGCCTTCGCGCCATGAGCTACAGCTTTGGTCACAGCCATAGTCATGCCGCGGTCCTTGAAAGAACCGGTTGGATTCATGCCTTCAACTTTCAGCCATACATCAGCTGCCCCAACCAGTTTCGCCAGTGCAGGTGCATGAACGAGTGGCGTGCCACCTTCTCCCAAAGTAATTACCTTGCTGCCTTTTTCAATATCGAGTCGATCAAAGTACTCGTTGATAACTCCACGCCATTGATGTGCCATTGGTCAGACTCCCTCAACTCTGATTACAGAAGTAATTTGTTCAACTGCCGCGCTGGATTCCAGTTCAGCAACGACAGCAGCGAGTGCCTTATCGCTGGCTTGATGTGTTCCAATTTCTAACCATGCAGTCGTTTCCGCTTCGATCATCTTGGCCGACTGTTCGACGGTTTCAATAGAAACATTGTGATGAGCAAAAATGTTGGCAACCTGAGCCAACACACCTGGCTGGTCAGTAACTTCCAATGTAATTTGGTAGCGAGTCTGAATTCTGCTTATTGGAAGTACTTCCAAATCAGCATGGACTGAGTCAGCCAATCCAGGGCCACCGGCGACATGGCGCTTGGCAGCAGAAACTAGGTCTCCCATAACAGCTGATGCTGTTTGAACTCCTCCCGCACCTGCTCCATAAAACATCAGCGAACCAGCAGCCTCAGCTTCAACGAAGACTGCGTTGAAAGCTCCTCGCACTGAAGCTAACGGATGTTCGAGCGGAATCATTGCCGGATAAACACGCACTGAAATGCCTTCATCGGAGTGCTCACTATCTGCTGCAATCGATTCGCAAATAGCCAAAAGCTTTATTACATATCCATCACGCTTTGCAGCAGCCATCTGCTCGCTGGTGATTTTTGTAATACCCTCGCGATAAACCTTCTCCAATGGCACTTCCGTGTGAAAAGCAAGGGAAGCCAAAATTGCAGCCTTTTGAGCAGCGTCATATCCTTCAACATCCAAAGATGGATCCGCTTCAAGATAACCAAGTTTGGTAGCTTCAGCCATTGCTTGTTCGAGGCTAATTCCAGTTGTGTCCATGCGGTCAAGAATGTAATTGGTTGAACCATTGACGATTCCCATAATGCGCTTGATCTTATCTCCCGCCAGAGATTCTCTTAGCGGACGAATAATAGGAATGGCACCCGCAACGGCTGCTTCAAAATAGAGTTGAGCACCGACCTGCTCAGCCACATCAAAAAGTTCTGACCCGTGAGTAGCCAATAATGCTTTATTGGCTGTAATGACATCGCTACCTGAGTTCAATGCCTGCAAGATTAGAGTCCTGGCTGGCTCGATTCCGCCCATAACTTCTATGACGATGTCAGCCCCAAGGATTAGTGCATCTGGTTCTGTAGTTATCAGATCAGCAGGAATGTTGGTGGCGCGAGCGGCACGTTTATCTCTGACTAATACTCCAGCTAGCTGAAGTTCGGCACCCACGCGAGCGGCTAGTTCATCCCTATTCTCAAGAATGAGCCTTGCCACCTGAGAGCCGACAGATCCAGCTCCAAGTAATGCAATTTTTAGCGGGCGATATTCAATCATTTTGAAACCTTCACATCTCTTGAAAGCAAATCTACTTCTGTTTCTGCTCTAACCAGCAGATCAGCCTTACCCCTCGACACAGCCACTACAGCAGGACGGGCTAAATAGTTGTAATTGCTGGCAAGTGAAAAACAGTAAGCACCGGTAGTGGCAACCGCCAGTAAGTCGTTAGGAGAGATATCTTCTGGCAGATAAGAATCTCTGACCACGATATCTCCAGATTCACAATGCTTACCAACAACACGAGCTAATGCAGCAGGCTCAGTTGACATTCTCGAGGCTAGGCATGCTGTGTAATCAGCTTCATAGAGAGCAGGTCTAGCGTTATCGCTCATACCACCGTCGATGCTTACGTATTTTCTAACATCAGCATTCTCACCAACTAGAACATCTTTGGTTGTTCCGACGTTATACAAAGTAACTCCAGCAGGACCTACGATTGCTCTACCTGGTTCGAAGCACAGCACTGGAATATCAACACTAAGCTTCTTGCATTCTTCTGCAACAGTTTCAACTATTGCAAAGGCAATCTCTTCTATATCTTTCGGTCTATCTGCTGGGGTGTATGCAACTCCAAAGCCACCACCAAGGTTAAGTTCAGGAATCGGACCATCTTTTGATAGTTCTGCATGCAACGCAACAAGTCGCTTGGCTGCTTCAACAAACCCCTCCACCGCAAAAATCTGAGACCCAATGTGTGAATGTAAACCTAAGAATTGCAAATGTTTGTGTGAACGAATCTTTGCAACCACCTCAGGAACATCAGCAATAGCAATACCGAACTTCTGATCTTCACGAGCAGTTGCTAAATACTCATGAGTGTGTGCATGCACTCCAGTGTTTACTCGAAGACGCACAGGTTGAATGACATCCTGTGCTCCAGCGGACGAAGCAATTCTTTCAACTTCGATTTCGCTATCAATCACGATGACACCAAGACCAGCTGTTACAGCTTTACCGATCTCACTGTGTGATTTGTTGTTGCCGTGTAAACCAACGCGCTTGGCATCAATTCCACCAGCTAGAGCAACTGCAAGTTCACCACCGCTTGAAGCATCTAGGTAAAGCCCCAGTTCATCAACCCAGCGAACAATTTCAGTGCAAAGGAATGCTTTCCCTGCGTAGTAAATCTTGGCGGCTGTTCCATATCTATCTGCAGCAGCATGGAAAGCAGCTTTGATTCTCATAGCTCTTGCAAAAAACTCGTCTTTATCTAAAACGTATAGCGGTGTTCCAAATTCGGCAGCAAGATCTCCTACCGCTACCCCACCAATTTCAATCTGACCTTCAGCATCACGCTTGAAGCTCGCAGGCCAGATGCCAGTGGCAACTGCGTTGACATCATTTGGCTCGGTTAGCCAACTAGGCGCAAGTAATGAATTCATGCTTACATCCGCTCCGGTGAAGAAACACCTAGAACTCTAAGACCGTTGGCTAAAACAACACTGGCTGCATTGTTTAGCCAGAGCCTGGTGCGGTGGACGCTCTCAACTGGTTTGCCAGATAGCGGTGTGACACGACAGGCGTCATACCAGCGGTGATAAGCACCAGCAACTTCTTCTAGGTATCTAGCAACTAGGTGTGGTGATCTCTCCAAAGATGAATGCGCCATGATTGCAGGCAACTGAGCAAGCTTTGCAATCAAGTCCGATTCGCTTGGGTGAGTCAACAAGCTCGGGTCAAATTCACTGTCATCTACTGAAAGTGAAACTGCATTATTAGCAACCTGCTTTGTTCTAGCGTGAGCGTATTGAACATAGAACACTGGGTTGTCATTGGTTTTCTTAGATAGCTGATCTAAATCTATGTCAACCATCGAGTTGATTGAAGATCTAGTTAGTGCATAACGTGCAGCATCAACACCAACTGCATCAACCAAATCTTCCATAGTGACTACAGTTCCTGCACGTTTAGACATGCGAACAGGTTCACCATCTTTGACTAGGTTGACTAGTTGACCAATTAAGATTTCCAGATTCACACCGGGTTGATCACCAAATGCAGCGCACATCGCCATCATTCGTTGGACATAACCGTGGTGATCCGCACCGAGCATATAGATTGCTCTATCAAAACCACGTTCACGCTTATCTAGATAGTAAGCAAGATCGCCCGCGATGTATGCTGCTTCGCCATCACTTTTGATAACAACACGATCTCTATCATCACCAAAAGTAGTTGACCGTAGCCAAACAGCGCCATCTAGGTCATAAATGTGACCTAGTGTTCTCAATCTTTCGATAGCCTTCTGAACTGCACCGGTCTCATATAAAGAGTTCTCATGGAAGAACACATCGAAGTGAACTCCGAAATCTTCCAACGATTTGCGAATCTCACCAAACATGAGTTCGACACCATGAGCTCTAAAAGTTTCAGTGGCTTCTGCTTCGGGTAAAGACGCAGCATCAGGATGATTCGCTAAGACAGAATTAGCGATTTGATTTATGTATTCACCTGCATAGCCATCCTCTGGAGCGGCTTCACCTTTAGCGGCTGATAGTAATGATCTTGCGAAACGATCTATCTGCGCGCCATGGTCGTTGAAGTAATACTCTCTAGTAACGCTGGCACCCTGAGCTTCAAAGATTCGAGCCAATGAGTCACCAACGGCAGCCCAACGTGTTCCACCAATGTGAATAGGGCCTGTTGGGTTAGCTGAAACGAACTCTAGATTCATTTTGATTCCTGCAAGAGCTGAGCCTGTTC
Source organism: Actinomycetota bacterium (assembly GCA_009921165.1). Classification (GTDB taxonomy): domain Bacteria; phylum Actinomycetota; class Actinomycetes; order Actinomycetales; family Microbacteriaceae; genus Rhodoluna. The sequence goes on from RFYI01000006.1 coordinate 14,081, forward strand.
CATATTTTTCACCAGCGAGAACAATCTGTTTTGCTAGCTCCCCAGCGGCTGCAGCACTCAGGGTGATGTTGATAAACCCAGGGCCTGCAACATCTACTTTCTCAATGCCAGAGACTTTCGCTAGTTCGCTAACTAAAAGGTTCGCCAGATCTCTTGGAACCAAACCAAACTTAGGTGCAAACTGCATGGCAACATTTGTTGCCCAATCCCCGTGATCACGATTCTTAGGTCTTTCAACAACCACTTCTTTAGGAAGGTCAAATGCTGGTAATGTACCCTCCGACTGCAAAGCAGCAAGAATGTGCAGAATCTGACTGGATAAGTCTGCAGGGGTCATGAGATTGCCTTTAATTTGGTGGGGGTCAGCCGTGCTGCACTGCGTAAGGCTACTGCCTCCAAGTTTACCTAAGGCAAGGCAGATTCCTAAAAGAAGCTTTGCTTAGGCCTGCGCTGGGCCTGTTGTCTCCCTGACAACCAACTCACCAGCCCAAAGCTGTGGGGGTAGGTTTTCAACTCCAGTACCTTCTAGATGCGCTATTAAGCGCCTTGCTGCTGAATCGCCCATTTCATAAGCAGGCGGACTTATAGTTGTCAACCTTGGTGAGGTAGCAGATACGAAGCTCTCAGGAGTAGCCATGGAAAGCAGCGAAAGACGACCTGGTACGGAAATGCCTCTCGAGTTCGTTTCCTGTAATAGCCCAACCATGGCACCTGGGTTCAAACTGATGACAGCAGTAATTTTAGGAATTTCATCGAGTATTGGTGCCAACAACTTTGCTCCATCATCTGGATCTGTGGTTGATTCAAAGTTCTTGACATTTACACCGTAAAGTTTGCCTGCAGCTTTCATGGCTTGTTTTGTTCTAGTAAGTGCAGCTACTACAACTGGCTTTCCTCTAGTTTTTTCAGTCAGAAAGGCAACTTCCTTGTGACCAAGTCCTGCGATGTAGTTCAATGCCGTGTGAGCTGCTGTATCAAAGTCTCGGTCTGCAAAAACCTCATCACCAAACTCTGTCGCTGTTCTTCCAATAAGGCCGACTGCGATTCCGACATCCTTTAGCTGCTCTACTCTCTCGTCATGGAGTGCAACTTCCATGAGAATTACGCCATCTAGTAGTCCGGATTTAGCGGTTGCAATCACTTCCTGAACGCTGCGATCCAAGGTAGGCCACATTACTAGGTGGTAACCGAGATCCTGAGCGGCTTGAGCGGCACCTAAGCCATATTCGAGATCGACGTGGGCAACACCTCTTGCGGCAGTTGGAAAAAGCAAGGCGATTACCCTGGATTTTCCGCCAGCTAAAGCTTGAGCCATTCTGTTTGGTCTATACCCAAGTTTGTCCATGGCTTTCTGAACGCGCTTTTGAACCGGAATTGAGATTTTTCTGTTACCTGTAATTACATAAGAAACGGTAGCTTCAGAGACGCCAGCAAGTTTAGCTACTTCTGCACGTGTTGCCATTTTCACTTCCACTTCGGTTGTTATCTAAATGTAATCTGACAAACATAGTTTTTCTTGAAACAAGGTTTATTCTATTTTGTAGTTTACGCGTGTCAACAAAAAACGCAATGACTAACACTCAATTGCAGACGACAGTTTGCAAACAAAAAAATCACATAATTGTGAAACTTAGAAAGGTTATTAGGTTGAAGTTAAAGAAAATTTCAGCTGTTGCTGGTTCTATCGCCGCATTAACTCTTGGACTAGGCGTTATGGCTCCGGCTCACGCTAGCGGAGCCCAAGAGATCACCGTCTGGGCCATGTGTTCAGAAACCGGTGAAATTGCAGCGGCTCGTGAGCAAGTTGCAGCATTCAATGGTTACTACGAAGGCGATTATCATGCCACCCTTACCTGCAAGGCCGACATGGGCACTGCAGTTAAGTCAACTTCAGTTGACCAACTTCCAAGCGTCTTTGAGTTCGATGGTGAAAACCTCGCGGCTTATGTTTACGCAGGAAAGCTAAAGCAGCTAGACGGTCTCGTTCCTGCATCTGTTTTCAGCAATGAACTAGTTTCAATCCAGGCTGAAGGCACCTACAAGGATGGCCACAAGTACTCTGTTTCACAGTACGACTCAGGTTTGGGTCTATACGGAAGCAAGAAGAAGCTTGCTGCTGCAGGCATCAAGGATGTTCCAACAACTTGGAGCAAGGCTTGGACGGCTTCTCGTTTCACTCAGGTTCTTTCAGCTCTAGCCGCTAAGGCGCCAGGTAAGAAGGCTCTAGACATCAAGGAAAACTACGGAATGGGCCCAGGCTGGCCTGGTTACGCTTTCACTCCAATTGTGAACTCAGCTGGCTACCAGATTGTCACCAACGGTAAGGCAGTCGGTTCTCTTGACAACGCAAAAGTTGTATCTGCATTCAAGACTTTCGCATCTTGGAAGAAGTACGTTGACCCAAGCGCTGACGACAAGGCATTTGAAAATGGCCGCGTCGGCTTGGCATGGGTTGGTCACTGGCAGTACCCAGCTTTCAGCAAAGCTCTTGGTAAGGACCTAGTTGTTCTTCCTTTACCTAACTTCGGTGCTGGAACTAAGTCAGGTCAGGGATCACACAGCTGGGGTATCGGCAAGAACTCCGCTGGTACAGAGCTTGCTGCTGCAAACGTATTCTTGCAATACATCATGCAGGACAAGTGGATCTTGAACGTGACAGACCAGAACGGTGCTGTCCCGGCAACCAAGACAGCTCTAAACAAGAGTGTTAACTACCGCAAGGGTGGGGCTCTTCAGCTTTACGCTGACCAGTTAGCCGCTTCTTGTGGCACTGCTACGCCGACTGCCAAGTGTGTAACTGTCCCTCGCACAATCAGTGCTGCATGGCCAGTTATCAATACTGCTTTCGGTACAGCCATGCAAACAATCTGGAATGGTGGTGACGCCAAGACTGCTCTACACACTGCAGCCGTGACCATCGACCAGGACAACACTGACCACAGCGGTTACTAAACCAATCGATAAGGTAGCGGGGTCGGGCAAGGCCCGACCCCGCTATTATCTTTTCAAGAAACCTCAACGGGAAAGTAGATCATGGCTAAAGCCAAGAAGAGCAAATTTGGTCAAGATAATTTAGTCGGAGTCTTAATGTCCTTACCTGGCCTAATTCTGCTAACACTTTTTGTGATTGTTCCATTTATTACCGCAATCTACTTATCTTTTTTCAATGTTGATTTCAACATGGTTCAAGGTCCACAATTCTGGGGGCTGGAACAATACCGACGCATCCTGGTGGATCCGATTACCAGCCCTATCTTTTACAAAGCGCTAATGAACAACATGACATTTGCTCTAATAGTTGTTCCAGCTCAAACTGGCCTCGCTGTTTTATTAGCTGTCATGCTCAATGCAAAGTTAAAAGGCATCGCATTCTTTAGAACTTTCTTTTTTATGCCTGTAGTTTTTCCAATGTCGCTAGTGGCAATCATCTGGGCTCTCATGTTTAGCCGAGATTCAATGGGAATGCTCAATGGCTTATTGAATTTGTTTTCCTTTGGATACATACAACCGATTGACTGGCTCGGCGACCCGAACATAGCTTTGCTTTCAATCGCGTTGCTGTCTATCTGGGCTGGAGTTGGCTTCCAGATGGTCATCGTCTTAGCTGGGCTTCAGGAAATTCCTGCCGAACTATATGAAGCAGCAAGCCTTGACAGAGCTAATTTTTGGCAGCGATTCTGGAACGTCACAGTACCTGGCCTGCGTAACACTCTTATTTTCGTGATCATCATCACCACAATCTTCTCACTCAGACTTTTTGACCAAGTTTTTATCCTTACTAAAGGTGGTCCTATCGATGCAACGCAGACAGTCATGTATCAGGCCGTGACATCAGCTTTCATTGAAGGCAATGTGGGTAGAGCCTCGGCAATCACTGTTATTTTCGTGCTAATTATTATTGCCATCACCTTGCTTCAAAGGCTCGTGCTTAGACAGAATCGAGAAGTCAAATGAGTAGTGCAACTGAACAAGCGAAGAAAGAGGTTATGCGTCGAATTAGACGCAGCCGATCCCCGAAGAAAGTTATCAAGACTTTCTTCCACTACATGTTTCTAACTGTTGTCACTGCAATCTTCTTTGCGCCAATTGCCTACATGCTAATTGGATCTCTAAAACCTACAGCGGAAGTTCTAGACGGCATCAATGGTTTCGTGCCCAAGAACTTATCTTTCAACAATTACTTGCAAGTATTTGCAACTTTCAATGATGAATCGATGGGTTTCCTTTGGCGCTTTTACACAAACTCGATTTTGGTGAGTTTTGTAATCGTTTTTGGCGGACTAATAGTCAACTCAATGATTGCCTATGCTTTAGCAAGATTGCGTTGGAGGGGCAGAGATGCTGTTCAAGTCCTAGTAATTTTGCTAGTGATTTTGCCGTTTGAAGCTATCGCAATTCCACTCTTCTTTTTGCTTAGAGATTTCCGAAATACATACTTTGTGCAATTCTTGCCTTTCATAGCTAGCGCTTTTTCAATCTATTTGTTTTACACGTTCTTCATCGGTCTGCCACTAGAAATTCAAGAGTCAGCTCGCATTGATGGGGCAGGTCCTTGGAGAATCTATCGGGCAATAATTATTCCTATGTCCAAACCGGTGTTTGCATCCGTAACTATTTTGTCTTTCCTGGGTGCCTGGTCTTCATTCTTATTCCCTTTGATGATGGTGGACAATCCGCTGTACGTTCCGCTGCCCTTGGAGATTCAGGTTTATTTCACTCAACCACCAACTGATTGGGGACCGATCTTTGCCTTTGGTGTGATTTTGGTCTTGCCAGTTATGGCTGTATTCTTGCTATTTCAAAGATGGTTCATCCAAAGTGTGGCAGCTTCTGCCATCAAAGGCTAAATAGCGACAAGACCAAGATTTGGATCTGCGGTTACAGGAATAGGATCGCTCAGTTCTCCAACGAACTTACCGTCGACCTTGTTCCAAAATCCAATTAGGTTCCAAACTCCATTTGAATCTTGGATTAGACGTGATGCATAGAAATCTGGTTGGTTGAACCAAACAGCTCTTTTGAAATCAACATCCTTCAGGTTCGCATCAACGACCAAGGAATAAACTCCGCCGGGTTCATCAACTTTTCTATCACCATCAAGCCACTGCGGCCCACAGCAGAACAGAATAATAGGCACACCATCAACAACCTCGAATTGGAGGACTTCCATCTCTCCAAAGCCTTGGTTGACTTCATTCAACGGTTTTTGCAGTTCCCAGCTCTCTAGGTCTTGACTTATCGCGTGACCCGCAACCCCACTTTGTCCATACTCACCGCCCCTGCCCCTCGCTGTGACCAGCATGTGCCAGTTGTTTGGGTCATGAGGGAGTTTGAATACCCAAGGGTCTCTAAAGGCCTCATCAGTCCAAATGGAGTCCTCAAGAACGGAATAAAAGCCTTCTGAGGCCTCTAAAACTGCATGATTTGATGCCTTTGTCCAAGTCAATAAATCGTGGGACGTGGCGTGCCCTATAGATTGAACCGCGCCATTATCTTCCCTGCTGGTGCCGGTATAGAACATGTGCCAAAGACAACTAGCTTTGACCACTGAACCTGTCCAAGTAGTCCATGAATCGAAAACTCTGGAATCTTTACCGGGTTCAGAGGGAGTTAGCGCATCTGGCAGAACTGTCCAATTGATTAGATCTTTTGACACTGCGTGTCCGACGGAAACATTCCTATGTCTTCGCTCGGGATCCAAAAGCCCCCTACTGGCTTGCAAATAAAATACGTGAAAATCCGCACCATCTCTTACAAACCATGAGTCCCAGACCCATTGCCCAGGTAACTTCAGCGCCATATAAACACCAGCTTTCTCCTACTAATTTTAGGCGCTGGTAGTCTGGGAATATCTTTGAGCCCCCATAGCTCAGGGGATAGAGCACCGCCCTCCGGAGGCGGGTGCGCAGGTTCGATTCCTGCTGGGGGCGCGTGAATCTAAACGACATACTGCACCCTGAAACCATCCTTGCCAACCTAGGCCCGCTAGCCCTGATAGTTGCCTGCCTAATAGTCATCGCCGAGACTGGCTTACTGCTGGGCTTTTTCTTACCTGGCGACTCACTGCTTTTCACAGTTGGTTTGATGATTGGTGGTGGAGTGATCCAATCCCCTATCTGGTTAGCCTGCCTTGCTATCGCAGTCTCAGCGGTAATCGGAGACCAAATCGGATACTTCATTGGTAAAAGTGCTGGTCCTGCAATCTTCAAACGTCCTGATTCAAAACTATTTAGTTCTAAGAATGCTGAACGTGCAGAGGCTTTCTTTGTGAAGTATGGAAACAAGGCAGTAATCTTTGCTCACTTTGTCCCAATCATGCGAACTTTTGTTCCTGTTGCAGCTGGCGTGGGAAAGATGAAATACAGCTATTACACCCGAAATAACATCATCGGCGCATTGACCTGGGGTCTAAGTGTTCCACTTATCGGTTACTTCTTAGGAAACATCGCTTTTATTCGAGACCATGTAATCGTAGTAACACTTGTGATGATTGGCTTATCTTTTATCCCAGTGATTTTAGAACTCATAAAAGCCAGATCTAAAAAGCACTAGCTACGAAAGTAGTCAATTAGTGCCGACACAGCTTGAGCTCTGTGACTGAGGGCATTCTTCACTTCTGGTTCTAGTTCCGCAGCCGTAACAGCAAAACCTTCAGGAATAAAGACCGGATCGTAACCGTGGCCATTGGTGCCACGTTCCTCAGTTGCAATTGAACCCGGCCAGATTCCGGTAAAACTAGTTTGAATATCATCGGTAACTAACGCGATGGTGCAAATAAATGCTGCTGCTCTGTGCTCAGGTGCAATGTCCTTCAACTGTGCTAAAAGTAACTGACGGTTAGCAACATTGTCTTTGGAGCCTGACCAGATAGCGGTGAATATGCCAGGCGATCCACCCAGGATTTCAACGGCAACACCAGAGTCATCTGCGATAGCTGGAAGGCCCGTGTGCTGGTGTGCAGCTTTTGCTTTGATAAAAGCGTTTTCCAGAAAACTGGTTCCATCTTCAACCGGTTCTGGACCGTGGTAACCAACCAGTTCTAAACCAACTGGTTCAAGGATTGCTCGAAGCTCGGCTACTTTACCCTGATTATGTGTGGCTAAAACAAGCTTCATTAGTTTTGTTCTAAAGCTGCTGTTTGCAGATGGGTCAGTTCTGCAGTTCCAAGAATTGCGAGATCAAGAAGAGCATTGAGTTCATCTCTATCAAAAGGAGCAGCTTCAGCTGTTCCTTGAACTTCAACGAACTTACCTTTGCCAGTAACAACTACGTTCATGTCAGTTTCTGCTCTAACGTCCTCAGTGTATGCAAGATCAAGCATTGGTTCACCATCGATTATCCCCACGGAGATTGCAGCTATCGAATCGATGATTACTCTGTTGTTAGCAGGTATGTGACCATGCCGGATGCCGTAGTTGATGGCATCAACTAGTGCGACATATGCTCCAGTTATTGCAGCCGTTCTAGTTCCACCGTCTGCTTGTAAAACATCACAGTCAATAACTATGGTGTTCTCCCCTAGCGCTTTGAAATCAACTGCAGCCCGAAGTGCTCTACCAATCAATCTAGAGATTTCGTGTGTTCTACCGCCAACTTTTCCTTTGATGGATTCACGATCATTGCGGTCATGAGTAGCTCTTGGCAACATTGCATACTCGGCGGTTACCCAACCCTCACCTTTGCCAACTTTCCAGCGTGGAACTCCAGGAGAGAATGATGCGGTGCAGAGCACTTTGGTCGAACCGAAAGAAATAAGTGCAGACCCTTCCGCATGCTCACTCCAGTTGCGCTCGATGGTTACCTTGCGTAACTGGTTTGCCTCGCGGCCATCTACTCTTGACATTTTTCCTACCTATTTAGTTAATCTGTTCAACGTTTTGAACTTCGGGTCCTAAGAATCTTCTAGCTAGCCTTGCAAAGCTTGCCGCATCTCCAGTTGCCTGAAATCGAAGAGTTGGTTTGGATGCTTCTGTTCGAAGCAGGTTGTGTGCCACAAGTGTTCGATAAACATCTTTAGCGGTCTCTTCAGCACTTGAAACTAATGTGACATCTTCGCCCATTACATAGGAAAGTGCGCCGGTTAGAAGTGGGTAATGTGTGCAACCAAGAACTAGCGTGTCCACCCCAACTGCCTTGATTGGCTCAAGATATGTTTCCGCCAAGGCAATTAACTCAGCACCGCTGGTTATACCGCGTTCAACGTAATCAACAAATTCTGGACATGATGCACTAATCAAATCAAGATCAACTGCAGCGGCGAAGGCATCATCGTAAGCCTTAGAAGAAATGGTTGCAGCTGTTCCGATCACTCCCACTTTGCCATTGCGAGTTGCCGCTACCGCACGCCGAACAGCAGGCTGGATAACTTCAACGACTGGAATCCCTCTGCCTACGGTGTATCGTTCTCGAGCATCTCTAAGTACTGCAGCAGATGCTGTGTTACAGGCAATCACTAAAAGTTTCACACCCTCATCAACAAGACGATCCATCACATCAAGAGCTAGAGTTCTTACTTCGTTTAGAGACTTAGGTCCGTAAGGAGTATTCGCTGTGTCCCCAAGGTAAATGATTGATTCATTTGGTAGCTGGTCGATGATTGCTCTAGCGACAGTTAGTCCACCAACTCCGGAGTCGAAGATACCTATAGGGGCGTTATTCACCAGATAAGTCTATTGCCGATAGATTACTGCTCCCCAGAGCCGTCGCCTGCTTCGTTATTCTTCATGAACTCATAAATCTCTTTGCATTCAGGGCAAACCGGGAACTTCTCTGGATCTCTGTTAGGAATCCAAACCTTCCCACACAATGCAACAACAGGTGTGCCCATAACTGCGGATTCAACGACTTTATCTTTACGGACGTAGTGTGAGTATCTCTCATGATCGCCAGGTTCAAGTGGGGCTAACTGGGGGTCTCTCGCTACAGATGGTCTCGGCTGAGTTTGCTGTTCCATTTTCTAACCTTTGGCGACACTTCGAACCGCATCAGCGACTCGCTGAGCAACATCTGGATGAAAAACGCTTGGAACGATATATGAAGCATTCAGTTCATCGGGTTCAACACATCGAGCTAATGCATCCGCAGCTGCCAGCAGCATCCGTTCGCTAATCTGCGATGCCCCTGCATCTAGCAAACCTCTGAAGAAACCAGGAAAAGCCAAGACGTTATTTATTTGATTTGCAAAATCGCTTCTGCCTGTCGCAACCACTGCTGCATACTTAGCCGCTTCTGCTGGTTCAATTTCTGGGGTTGGGTTCGCTAAGGCAAACACGATAGAGCTTTTTGCCATTTTGGCAATGTCATCCGCTTCTAATAAGTTCCCTGCAGAAACTCCGATAAAAACGTCAGCCCCGACAATGGCATCTTTTAGCGATCCTGTTTTACCTGAGGAATTGGTATTGTTTGCTATCCAGCCAAGCGGCAACTCTGGGTCAATATCTTTTCGACCGACATGTATTATTCCCTTCTGGTCGGCCACCGTTGCATGTTTGAGGCCAGCAGCAAATAGCAACTTCAACACCGCTGTTCCAGCCGCTCCTGCTCCACTCATAACCAGTTGAATATCCTCTATGTTCTTGCCAACAACTTTGAGAGCATTTCTAAGCGCGGCAAGACATACAATTGCCGTTCCATGCTGATCGTCATGGAAAACTGGAATGTCCAACTCTGCTCGCAGCCTGGCTTCTATCTCGAAACATCGAGGAGCTGAAATGTCTTCTAAATTAATTCCGGCAAAAACCGGAGCAATTGCTTTGACGGTTCTAACAATTTCTTCTGTGTCTTGAGTATCAAGACAAATAGGGAAAGCATCGATGTTGGCAAAACGCTTGAAGAGGGCTGCCTTACCTTCCATCACAGGAAGAGCTGCAAGCGGACCTATATTTCCTAAACCCAAAACAGCAGAACCGTCGGAGACAACAGCAATGGTATTTCTTTTTATTGTCAGCCTTCTAGCATCGCTTGGGTCTTTAGCGATTGCTTCGCATATGCGCGCTACTCCAGGTGTATAAATAAGTGAAAGGTCATCTCTGTTACGGATAGGTAACTTAGATTCGATTGTTAGCTTTCCACCAAGGTGAGCTAAAAAAGTTCTATCGGACACTTTGCCAACTTCAACACCTGGAACGAGCTTTAGACTGGCAACAATTTGATCAGCGTGTTCTGAGTTAGTGCACGCACAGGTAAGGTCAATTCGAACACGCTCCGCATCTGAATGGTTCACATCCACTGCGGTTACCGAACCACCGGAACGCTCGATGATAGAGGTCAGCTCGCTGACCGCAGTGTTCTTCGCGGGAGCTTCCAGACGAATAGTTATTGAATACTGTACCGATGGCGCCATTGACATGTATTTAGTCTGCCACGACTAATGACAATGACCTAACAACCTTTTAGTTGCTAGCGTCCGCATCTCCCAGAGTGGCCTCAATAGTAATTTCCTTACCAGCTCTAGTGATTTTTAGTGTGACCGTCGAATTAGCAGCCTTTGATCGGATTGCCGCCGTTAATTTAGAAGCACTGTCGATGCTTTCTCCATCACACTCAGTAATCACGTCTCCAACTTTGATTCCAGCTTTTTCAGCAGGGCCAGCTGCAGTGAGCTTTTCTATGGCTGCCCCAACGCTGAAGGATGCCGCAGCATCTGAGTTGGTGGCATCTTTTACAAAAGCTCCTAGTAACCCATGGCTTACTTTTCCGCTCTTAATGATTTGATCAGATACTCGCTTACCGACATTAGATGGAATTGCGAAGCCAACTCCGATACTTCCCGCCTGAGATGAAGTGCTAGTAGCGGTTGCAATTGCCACGTTAATTCCAATTAGCTGACCCTTGTCATTTATCAAGGCACCGCCCGAGTTACCAGGATTGATGGCGGCATCGGTTTGAATCACGTCCAGATTTACTGGAACCGCATCAGTGCCGCTGTTCCATAACTGCAAACTTGAACCACCGTCTTTCGGAACAGCGGCAGAGGCCACCTGAATAGTTCTGTGCATAGCTGACACAACACCGGATGTAACAGTCGCGTCATAACCTAGCGGAGCCCCAATAGCAACTGCAAAGTCTCCAACATTTATAGTCGAACTATCGGCAAACTCAATTGGAATAAATCCAGTTCCGGAAGCCTTAATAACTGCAAGATCATTAGTTGGATCGGTGCCAACCACCTTTGCTTTATAGATTCGATCTGCACTTGTCTTCACCTCAATAACTACATCTGAGGTAGCGCCATCTAAAGTCACGACGTGTGCATTTGTGAGAATGTAGCCGTCAGAAGATAGAACCACTCCTGAACCAGTCCCAGCATTAGCCTTACCTGAAACAGAGAGAGTAACAACCGAAGGTAATGCCTTCGCCGCCGCCGCAGTCACCCAATTAATACTTCCAGGGTTACTAATTACAACTTGCTGCGAACCAGCTAGAAAAGGACTTGCTGAGCCGAGAGCATAAGCACCCACAAAAATGCCAAGTACTGGGCCGAGAAATGCAATCAGGATAAAACTTAGCGACGCTTTCCGCTTCGGAGGCTCAATTATCTGCATTGCTCTACTCTGTGGCAACTTAATCTGCTCACCTAAGAACTGATTGTTGTAATGACTCTTGTTATCAGACATGTAACTTCATTCCCTACTGAATACTTATGACTGCCAAACTATGCAATCAATGTGATAAGTGTATGAAATAGTGCTGAGAATATTCTGAAAGTCAGCACCCCCAACTTCTTATGCCCGGCAGGCACGGCTTGGCAACCAAGCGAGGTATGTGACCTACGGATACTGGTGGTCTGACTTCTGAGACCATGAATGCGATGGTTGGTGAATTCAAAATAATGTTTGGTTTCACGCTTGCCCAACCAGTCAGACCCGAAAACAGATACTCGACGGAGTAGGTAACTGCTAGATTAACAAATACTTTTCCAGCTGACCTTGGAACATAACTCGGTGTAGTCAGTGCAGACTTTGTAACCGTTGAGTTCGAATCTGAAATTGACCAGCTATGGGAAATCGGTTTGAACCTGACTAGAGCTGATAGCCCAAGCAGTTTTGCTTTTGATTTTTGCAAACTAGCAGAAGAAGATAGTTGAACCTTAGAACCAGAAAGTATTCCAGTTCGTGGTTTTAGAAATATTCGTTGAGTTGCAGGTCTGAAACTCTTTAGAGCTGCAGCCAACCTAACTTGACTGGGCTTTCCAACATTCACAACTGCCACTGGTTGAGTTGGCGGATATAAGCTCCAACATCCAACATGCCCTGACTGCAATAAAGAGGACATGAGATCTAGATTCACTCCATTTGGATAAATTAGGCATTTTGGTGCTGCAGCATTCGATCCGATGACCAAAGTAATGGAACCATTGGAGCCTTGAATCAAAGCGGCCTTGCTAACGCAGAGCGAGAGTTGGGCGGAATTGCTAATCGCTCCAATAGTCGTGTTGGTCAAAGTGAATGCTGTTGGACAGGATGGTGCTTGATTCAAGGATGCAACTAGAAAGAACGTGGATAACGCCAACATCCAAAGAGCCTAGAAGGATTCGGGATGACACACCTGAGTTATCAACATAAAAGAAAAACCCCAACCTAAGTTGGGGTCTATCTAATTGGTTGCGGGGGCAGGATTTGAACCTACGACCTCCGGGTTATGAGCCCGGCGAGCTACCGAACTGCTCCACCCCGCGGCGAAGTTTCAGTCTAACATGAGACGAACTACTTTTTGCTGGCTGCTAAAGCCGCATCTATGGCGGCCTTCAATCTTGCATCAGCCTCACCAAATGCAGTCCAGTCCCCTGCCTTCATCGCAGCATCCTTATCGATCATCGCTTGCTTTGCTTGAGCTAGAGCACTGGCTAAACGCTGTGCGTTAGTTTGACCAGGATCAACCGGAGGCGTAGTTCCTCCGCCACTACCGCCACCTGCATTGCCATCGAATAGAGCATTCAAAGCAGCATCCAAATTGTCTTCGAAAGCAATCTTGTCACCGAAAGCAACCAAAACCTTCTTGAGAAGGGGGAACGATGTCTCTCCGGTTGACTGAATGTATACCGGTTGAACATAGAGTAGGCCTCCCCCGACCGGCAAGGTTAAGAGGTTTCCATTTAGCACCTTGGTTGAACCCTGACGCAAAATGTTTAGAAGTTTGGAGACCTCGCTGTCGGAGTTAAAGTTATTCTGCACCTGACCGGGACCTGGAACGATAGTCGTTCTAGGCAAAGTGAGTAATCTGAGCTTTCCATAGTGAGGAGACACTTTTCCATCCACTACACCAGCATCGGAATCGGCCACCAAGTAACCGGTCAAAACATTTCGACTTGATTCACCAGTAGATCGTGGAATAAAAGTTGAATAAATAGAGAACGATGGCTTGGCTTGAGTTGGTGCCTGCAAGGTCAAGTAGTAAGGCGGTTGTAGGGAACTCGTTCCAAGCCCTTGGTCAACCGGATCATTAGGAGTCATCCAAGCATCTTGCTGCGAATAAAAAGCTCCGGCATCTGATACGTGATACTGACCTAGGATTCCTCGTTGCATCTTGAAAAGATCTGCAGGATAGCGAACGTGACTGAGCAACGCACCGGACATTTCTGACACCGGGCTAACTGTCTTAGGAAAAATCTTCATCCAAGTTTTGAGAATTGGGTCTTCGGTATCCCAGGCATATAGCTTCACTGAGCCGTCGTAGGCGTCAACGGTTGCCTTAACAGAGTTACGAATGTAGTTAATTGAACCTCTCGCGATTGCGGATGTAGTAGAGCTATCAGAGATTGTTCCACCTAAGCTTTCCGCTCTCGAGTAAGGATAATTAGCTGAAGTTGTGTAGCCGTCAACAATCCAGACGACTTTATTATTCACAATCGCAGGATAAATATCGCTATCCAAGGTTAGGTAAGGAGCAACTTCAGCCACGCGCGCTTTAGGGCTTCTGTTATAGAAAATCTGGGACTGGTCCGTGACTGCATCAGACAGCAAAATCTGCTCGCTCTGAAACTTGAGAGCATAAGACAAACGCTTGACTATTCCATCGAGTTTTGGACCACCACTGCCTTTGAAGGTTGTCATGGTCTGCTGATCAGTTGCACTAGCTGCTGAACCCGCTGGGTAATCAAGTTCTCGATCAGCTGAGCCTTTCGGGGAACCAACTATCGAATACTCCGGGGACTTCTCACCAAAGTAAATTCGTGGCTCGTACTTTCCTAGCTGACCGCTGGAAGGAATTCCTGCTTGCAAAAATACGGGTTGACCATCGGCTGATCGACGGTTACCGTAGGCGGCAACCAATCCATAGCCATGGGTGAAAACAATAACGTTGTTGTACCAAGACTGAGAAGAGCCCAAGCCAGACTGGTTGAGCTCGCGAACGGCAAGCACAGTGTCCTGAATTTTTCCATTGATCTTGTAACGGTCCACGTCAAGGTGATTTACAAAGTTGTAATACTGTCTGTACTGCTCCAGTTGTCTGAAGGATGAACTGACCAGATTCGGGTCAATGATTCTTATTTGAGCCGCGGTTTGTGCATCGGCTTTAAGCGCTCCGGCAGTTGCAGTAGTCTTTGCTTCATATTGGATGGTCTGGACTTTATCTAAACCGTAAGCAGTTCGAGTAGCGGCGATATTTCTATCAATGAAGTCTGCTTCCAGAGTTCTTTCGTTGGGGACAACTTGGAAAGTCTGGACAATCCCTGGCCATACTCCACCAAGTAAAACAGAACAGACCAACATCAAAGCTGTTCCTAGAACTGCCAAGCGCCATTTACCTATAACTGCAACCGCAAGAAAAATAATTGCAACTACAAAAGCTATGGCTGTGAGAATCTGTGCTGCGGGAATAGCCGCATTCACATCCGAGTATGTAGCGCCGGTGTATAGACCGGATGCGCTAGTTAGCGTCTCGTACTGTCCAAGCCAGATACTCAAACCAAGTAGCGCCATAAACACTGAGGCCAAAACTGCAACCTGAATCCTCGCTACTTTACTAAACGAAGATTGCTTGCCATTGAACTTTATCCCCCCGTATACCAAATGGAATAAGAGTGCTGGAATAAGTGCCAGCACCGTTACCGTCATCAGATAACCAACCAAATTCACGTAAAAAGGTAGATCAAACAAATAGAAACCCACATCTAGGTTGAACTGGGGATCCAAAACTCCGGTGTAACTGTGGTTTAGGAAGGTCAACACGGTCGGCCATTCTGACATCTGTGAGGTACCTAGGAATATAGCAATTAGCAAAGGAACAATGACCATTAGTCGCTTGCGCAACTTATCTAATGCGCTGCGATACTCGCCTAGATCTCGACCAAAGAAGTCATTTCCCGTTACGTAAATTGGCCTTAGTCTCCAAGCAAGATATAAATTTACCCAGACCACGAGGCCAGCAAAAAGTGCGGAGACAACAAGTACTAACGCTTGTGCCCAAATTTGAGTTGTAAACACACTCAAATAGCCGAGTTGATCAAACCACAACACATCGGTGTAAACACCAGAAGAGCTAATAAGCGCTATAGCTAAAATTGCAACTATTCCCAGTGAAATAACCAGCGGGGTGCGCTTTCGAATGTTAACTTGACTTGCCTGTGTCATTTATTTTCCTTTTTACTTTGTGCAGCTTGGGAGAGCGGAAGTGCCAACTCCACTTGAAATTGCCTTAACAGCCTTAAGTGAATCATGTAAGTCTGAGACCTTTATCACTCTGATGCCATCCGGGATGTGGCCAACAACTTCATCACAGTTATCACTTGGAGCTAGAAACCATTTTGCGCCAGCTCTAACTGCCCCATAGAGTTTTTGCCTTATTCCACCGATTGGGCCGATAGTTCCTTCAGGAGTGACTGTTCCTGTGCCGGCAATTTTATTTCCACCGGTAAGCGCTCCTGGAGTTAGTTTGTCATAGATTGCTAGAGCAAGAATCTGTCCGCCGCTTGGGCCCCCCACGTTACCAACCTGGATGTCTATGTTGAATGGAAATTCTGGAACACTTTGAACAAAAATTCCAATGCGCCACTCTTTTTCGATAAGTTCAGGCAAAACAGAAACCGTTGAAACTTTTCCGTTGCGACTTATTTCCAATCGAACTTTCGTCTTTCCAAGTGTTGCTGAAATATGTTTCCGCAGTTGATCAATTCCAGTGGCAACTTCACCTTGAACAGTTAGCAAAGTGTCTCCTGGTTTTAAGATCTTTGCGGCAGGACCCGTTTTACTCACTGAAGTGACTTTGACAGATGAAGTGAATGGAACATGCAGAAGAGTCAGAGCTGCGGCTTTTGCATTTGCTTGAGAATCAAGCATCATCAGGTCAGCTTCTTCATTTCGTTTGGCGTCATCCCACCCTGGTGGATAGATGTCTGCTTTGTCGATGATTGCAACCGTTGAGTCAAATTTTGCCAAGCCGACATCCAGCCATGACGCTCCCCTCGTTGAATCACCTTTCAAGGTAACGGTGAGCATGTCCAAATCTCCAGATGTCGGATAAGTGGTTTTACCGGTAATAGTTATCATGGGCTTAGCGGAAATGGTTGATAACACATTGTAAACAGGCCCTGCCTGTTCAACTAAGTATGGGGTTGGAGCAGCGACTAAAAAGAGCCCCCCAGAAGTCAGAAGCACAACTCCGACCCAACCAGCTATTCGGCTAGCTCGGCTTCTAGGCTTTGGTGTTTCTGCGTAAAAAGTCATTACTAACAGCCTAAGTCAGCCACTGACACAGACCCTTGCTCACCTGCAATTTGCGGCTCTTCCCAAACGCTATTGGCGAACATACCCGCAAGTTTCCTGAAACTGCTAAGGGTTTTAGCTTTCAGGACATAACTTATATTCCATGAGCGATGAGATTCCAAATGGCGAAGGTATGCCAGATCCTGAAGACCTCCGTCGCATCTGGGAGGAAATGCTTAGCAAGGGATTTGATCCTGAAGCGCTAGCTCAAGTTGCCGGTTTTGATGGTAGCCCTGAATCACTGCAACGACTGTTTACCAATATTCAAGGAGCGTTTCTTTTACCAACGCCCCCTCAGGAAGGATCCGGAGTTAATTGGCAAGTAGCGGCAAGTAACGCAAAAGGAATTGCAAAAATCGGTTCTTTAGCTATTGAAGAAAATTCTCGGAAACAGCTCAGTGAAGCAATGGGAATTGCCAACCTTTGGCTTAATGAAGCCACTGGAATCTCAGAAGTCTTGGTGGAACCGAAAGTCCTAAGCAGAATTCTCTGGGTGGACGATGCGCTTCCGCTATTCAGAATTTTAGCGGAGCCGGTAGCCGATCGAATGAATCGAAGTCTGGGTGAAGCTATTCAATCTCAGCTACCTGAAGAGCTATCCGAATCGCTAAAAGGCGCTAGTGAAATCATGCGATCAGCTGGAGCGATGATGTTTGCTATGCAACTCGGTCAAGCCCTTGGCTTGCTTTCGAAGGAAGCAATGATTGGTGCAGAAATAGGCTTACCGATCTATGTCGAACAACGACCAGCCTTTGTGCTTCAAAATCTGCAGGAGTTCATAGACAAGCTTGAGCTAGGACCAGATAAAGATCAAGCCTATATTTTTATGGTGCTTAGGGAATTGGCACACACCAGGCTTTTCAAACATGCCCGCTGGTTGAGGGAAAGAGTTGTTGCGCAGATACGCGAATATGCCGCTGGGATTTCCTTTGACACCAGTCGCATGCAGGAACTCTCCGAAGGTTTCGATCCACAAAACCCTCAAGAACTTCAAGCCGCTTTAGAATCTGGTGCGTTCCTTGCTGAACGATCTCCTAGTCAACAACTCGCTTTAGATAGCATCGAAACTAATCTTGCTCTTATTGAGGGCTGGGTCGATGCAGTAACGAGCGAGGCTGCGAAACGATTACCAAAAGCCGAAGCAGTGCGAGAAGCGGTTCGCAGACGCAGGGCAACCGGTGGTCCCGCCGAGCGAACGTTCCAAACACTTGTTGGTTTAGAACTAAGACCTAAACGTATGCGCGAGGCATCCAGATTATGGCAGCAATTAGGGCTCGCTCTCGGTAACGAAAAACGAGATTCACTTTGGGATCATCCAGATTTGCTACCAACAGCTAGTGACATCGATAATCCTGAGAAATATGTTGCGAGACTAAAGGCAGATCCAGGCCTAGGCGATGCGATGGATAAGGCTCTTAGGGATCTACTAGACGAATAGCTGTGTAAAAGTTCAGCAATGAAAATCTTTTTTATTCACAATGTTCTTTGTGTTACATCGAATCAATAAAGCGCAACCACTAGTCTGGAGAGATCCACAGACTTTACAGGTCGGACTTGGGCTAAATGCACTTATCTTGCCTGAGCTAACTTTGCAACAACAACAAATAGTTGATGCTCTTTATAGTGGAGTGGTTGAAGGCCAACAGCAGGTGCTAGATGACACCATACTTGCCGAATCGGGCCAGACACAAAGTCTTATCCAACTTCTAAAGCCACTTAGTGATAAACCGATTAGCAATATCTCGCCGTTCGGCGATTGGCAACAACTAGCGTTTTCTGAAATTGCCAGAGCTTCCTTGGATTACCAAGTAAATGGGGAGATGGTACTTGCAGAACGTTGGCAGCGTAACGTTCACATAGACCAAATAGATAAGACAGGTCTTTTACTTACTAAAGCACTGCTTGCAAGTGGTGTTGGTGACGTTCTAACTCACGACGATGGAGTTGTTCTCGCATCAGATCTTGGCGAATTGGGTTACCCAAAGCAGTATTTAGGCAAAAGAAGATTTGAGAGTTTGCAACTTGAACTTTCTAAACTCGCTTTGCCTAATACTCAAAAGCAGCGTCTTCGCTCACTGGCATACAAACCAGACAAGTCGGTAAAAATCTCATTCGCCCTGATAGTCGGTCATTTGGCTTTGCTCCCAACCACATATTCAAGATGGCTAAATCGAGATGTTAGTCATTTGAGCATTACCTTCAACCTTGAATCAGCGGATGTCTCACCTGTAATCACCCCGGGACGTGGTGCTTGCCTAAATTGCATTCAGGAATACAAGGTAGATGAAGATAATGCTTGGCCCGTGATGGCAAGTCAACTAATAGCTTTACCGAGAGTTAGAGATGATGCTTCCGCATTACTTACAACTGTAGGTTTTGCCACAAGATCAGTCCTTAGACATCTTGATGAAACAGCCGGCTTTAGAGTTTTAGACCAGGAAATTCGAAGTGGCTATCACGTGGACTATGCCACCGGTTCAGTAACGAGAACGAAGTTTCATGTTCACAAGTTATGTAGCTGTCAGGAACCTAAATTAGATCTAGATATCGACTAGGAGTTCGTTGCCGGTCATCAGCAGTATCGCGCTTTGGCCAAGTGATGTGTAGCTGATCCTTTGCTCTTGTCACGGCGACATAGAACAAACGCTGTTCCTCATTAAGCTGAGCTTCGGTTTTGGCGTAACTTATTGGCAAATAGCCCTCTGTTGCCCCAAGAATGAAAACTAGTTTGTACTCCAAACCTTTAGCGGCGTGAATAGTGCTCAGAGTAATGCTCTCTCGAGTCGGCTCATGTTGAGACCTCTGACGCTCTTCTAACTCACTTGCAAAAGTATTTATGGTGGCATCTTTTCCAAGCTCGTCTGCTATTTGAACAAAAGCGTTAAGGGCTTCCCATTGCTCCAATTGACTTCCCGATAGGTCAGGAGCGATACTCTGCCAGCCAAGGCTTCGGGCTATTGCAGATACCGTTTCATAGAGTTCTTTGCCAGTTGGGTTCATGGCTTCAGCTCTGACCAATCTGACAGCAGCCATAATCTCGGGTCTATTGAAATAACGCTGACCACCTCGAACCTGGTATTCAACTCCTGCATCGGCCAAAGCTTTTTCGATGTATTCGGATTGCCCATTGATTCGATATAGCACTGCAATTTGTGAGGCCTGAACACCTTTGGAACGAGCATCTTTGATTTGGTTAGCAATCCAAGCGCATTCAGCTGCTCTGTCTTCGAAAGACTGGACCTGAGGAGTCAAGCCAGTTGGGCGAACTGACTCCAAGGGTCCTAAATTTTGATTACTTCTTAGTCGATTGGCAATTTGAATAATTTCTGGAGTGGAACGGTAATTTTTAGTTAGCGAGATTACGTTAGCTCCTGGATACCGCGACTCGAAGTTTTCTAAGAAAGTAGCGCTAGCCCCGGTGAAAGAATAAATAGTTTGGTTAGGGTCACCAACGACACAAAGATCGCTTCGATCTCCCAGCCAGGTATCTAATAGTTCCTGTTGAAGTGGAGAGATATCTTGATACTCATCAACGGTGAAAAAACGATACTGCTGATGAACATGAGCTAGTGCCCTGGGTTCTGCCCTGAGCATTCCAGTGCAAAGAAGCAAAACGTCTTCCCAATCAATTTGTTTAGCCCGCACTTTAGCTTCCTCATAGGCAGTTTGAATTTCAAAAGCTCGAATTGGAGATAGCCCTGCAATTACTGGCCGGGTGGACATCCGTTCGGCATAACCTTCAAGAGAGAGCATGGAGTATTTTCGCCACTCGATTTCAGCAGCTAAATCTCTGATGTTGCTTGGATCTAGTTTTATCTTCAGAGAATCTGCAGCAGATCCAATGGCTTTAGCTTTTGACTCTAAAACTCTCGGGGCTTCAATACCAAAATACTCTCGCCAGAAATATTCAAGTTGTGAAATCGCAGCAGCGTGAAAAGTTTTTGCATTCACCTGGTGCACTCCCAGTTGACGAAGGCGAGCTCTTAGTTCACCGGCAGCCTTATTTGTGTATGTCAAAGCCATCACACGATTCTCGGAGAAATCTCCTCTAAGAATTCCGTAAGCAATGCGGTGAGTAATGGTTCTGGTTTTACCTGTGCCGGCCCCTGCCAAAATAACCGTTGGCCCTAAAAGTGATTGGGCAGCTTCACGTTGCTCATCGTCCAGGGCATTTAGTATTTCGTCAGATTCGTAATCCATCTGATTCAAACCTCAGCTTCGGTTGCTGAAATTATTTCCTCACCCAACCAGTTCTCAATAAGAGCCCTGGAGATTGAGATTCGACTTGGTAAAAGTATTCCTTTAGCCTCTGCTTTGAGTTCAGCTCTAGAGAACCATCTAAGTTTCGAAATCTCAACACCATCTGGTTTATATGAATCAGCTTGATTACTCGGATCGACTTTAGCTGTGAAGGCAAGCATCAAAGAATATGGGTACGGCCAAGATTGACTGCCCAAATAGACAGGGTCAGATACCAATAGACCCGATTCCTCAAACATCTCTCGAACCACAGCAGCTTCAAGAGATTCAGCAGCTTCAACAAAACCGGCTAGAACTGACCAGCGATTATCTTCCCAGCTTCCCTGTGTGCCAAGCAGAATTCTGTCCTGATTATCGATGATGCTAACAATCACAGCAGCATCGGTACGTGGGAAAAGTTCTCGATCCTCTTCAATGCAAAGCCTCGACCAACCGCCCTGTTTCATGATGGTCAGATTGCCGCAATTAGGGCAATACTGGTGAGTTTCATGCCAGTTATGAATCGCTAGCGCCTGGGTAAACAGTGCAGCATCTCGGGGATGCAGTCCAGCACCGCTTCTTCTTAGTTCTAACCATTTGTCCGGATCAGGTTCTATGGCGTGGGCAGCATTATCCGAAAGGACAGAGAGAACAACTGGAGTTCCTGCGGACTGATCCCCTAGCTCAACAGTCGTCCTACCTAAATACACCCGGTATTTACCTGCAGTAGATTCCTCTGTGGTAAGCAATCGAAGTGCACCATCGTGCATCAGCGTCCTGCCCTTATGCAGGACAAGAATTCTAGTTTCTGGTTCAAGCCAGAGTAAGTCGAAAAGATCGGCACTGTCTCTAGCCATCACATCGCGGTCCACTACCGCTTGAGCTTGTGGAAGATTTAATGGCTTAGGCATGTGACTTTTCTCTTAAGGTTGTAAAGAATGCGTGGCGAAAACAGGTCTTGGGGCTTATCTTGTCTAACCTGAAATGCATGGGCAAACCTTCCTTGATTTTAGCGGCGTTAGCAGCCGACGCACTCCCCGGTCTCCGATTCGTTCAGGTTCAAAACCTTAGTCGCGAAGGAGATGGCCTCACAACCGAGCTATTGACTACCGATGATAATCGTCAAATACTGCTCAAATCGCCAAATACCGCCGCTGCAGCAACTGAACTGGGAACCGAAGTTAGAGCGCTGAGAGTGCTAAAGAACGTTTCCTTACCATTTAGCGTTTCAGCACTTTTAGGCCAAACTTCTCCGAAGGCAATTAGGCAAGCGCTTGCTTTTGAATATGTCCCGGGCCAGCCGGTTGACCTTACAAAAGTGCGTTTGGAAGATCCAATTATCAATTCCATTGGGCAGGCCCTCGCCAGAATTCATTCAATCCCAACCAGCGTGGTCTCTGATTCTGGATTACCTGAATACCAACCGGCTCAACGTGTCCGTGAAAGAGTAGCTGAATTTGACAGAGCAATGGATACCGGAAGGATTCATCGAGACTTGCTTGAGCGATGGCAAAACGCTCTGTTGGATGTCAACCTTTTTAGATATCAGCCAGTAGTAGTTCATGGCGGGTTGAGAAGTGACCTCTTGCTTGCCGAAGAATCAATAATTGTTGGGGTGGCAGAGTGGAGTCAACTTTCAATAGATGATCCAGCCACCGATCTCGCTTTTATTTATGGTGAAGCTGACCCTGAAATTGCTGCCGCAATCACATTGGCATACGAAGGTTCAATCAGAGCCGATAAGAACCTGAAACAACGAGCTAATCTTTACTTCGAGTTATCTCTCGCTACTTATCTGCTGCAGGTGATGGCCCTTGGCGATGAGGCGGGAACCGAAGAAGCGACTCTAATGCTAAGTCAGTTGCACCAGGATCTTGAATCTGGATCCCTGCCTTCACTTAGCCCAACAGAATTCGCTAGTTCTGCCGCCGAAGTCATTACTCCAATCTCTCAAGCGGCCAGCTTCACAGCGCCGGTGACGATAATTACGGATTCAATAGAAGTGATTGATTTAGCCGAAGTTGGGCCTGTTTCCATTGAAGCCAAGCCTGAAAAGCTCGAGGAAGATCTGTTCTAGTTGTTTTCTAGGCGCTGGAGTTGTCGTAATCTAGTGTTTGAAAGAAAGAAGCAGTATGGAAATCAGGATTGGTCTCAGAAACACTTCTCGAGAGATCTCATTTGAGTCAAAACAGACTCCAACTGAGATTGAGAAGAGCGTGGAACTGGCGCTTAATTCTGAATTGAAACAACTGAAGCTTGTCGATGACAAGGGTCGGATTTTCATTGTTCCTGTCGATGCTTTGGCTTACGTTGAGATCGGTGCTGAAGAAGCCCGAAGAGTTGGATTTATTGCCTAATGGAACTTGCATTCATACTTATTTACGGTTCGCTTCTCGGACTAATGGCTCCTTACCTAATCTCAGGTAGAGAGAGCTACGGTGTTCTTGTTGCCCCTGCGCTATCACTTGTGTTCGGCTTCACTGCTTGGACTATCTTGACCTGGGCTGGTCTGAGTTATAACGACTTTTGGATTTGGTTTATCACGATGATGGGGATGCCAGTTGTGATGCTGTTCGGGGTCAGATTCATCAAATCACGAAGATTGGCTCAAGAAACCCAAATCAGTTAATTAGGCAGTAAGCCCTATAACTTCCATTCTGGCGCTGTGAGCGCCAGTCAATTCTGAGATAAGTGGTTCAAGCTTTGAGTATGCCGCTAAGTTAACTTGGTTTTCTTCCTCAACGCTTAGTTTCTCGGTCTTAGCTATGTGAGCTAACTTACGATTATCAAATGCTGCTCTGAGCTCCAATAGGACATCACCCATAAGCCTTCTACCCCAAAGTGCTAATCGTGAACCTAAAACAGGATCTGATTCAATCGCCTCGATTAAAACTCGCTTGGCAAACTTTTCGAAAGTTTTATCTTTCAAGGCTTTTTCAACTTCAACTTGTAATTCGTCTGGAAGACCCGATGCTAAACGCGAATAGAAATCATCGAGTAAACCTGAAGTCAGGTAAACCTTGACAACTACTTCATACCAGTCAAGACCGATGGTGTTTGAATGAAAAACTGCAATGCGTTCCTTGAATGGATTCATCTCGACAGCAGGATCTGCGCCTAGTTCCGCTAACTTCTTTGAAAGTTGACGATATTTATCAAAACTCTTGGCAGCTGCCTCACTGAGTTCTGCTTTGTATGAAGTGTTCGGCGAGTATTTGAGTGCTGCAGTGAGAATTTCAAAGTTTGATAATTGGAGATACGCCAGTTGGCCTAAGAAAGCTTTTGGCTCAGGGGTGTATGGCTTGAGGTTAATAGCCTTAGTGTTGCGCACAGACTTCTCTTCTGTGCGTGGGGTAACGCTAAATTGCTTAGCAACCTTACCTAAACGTTTAAACCATTCGAACACCGAACCATCTTAACCTGCCGTAAGCATGGATAGACTTGCCCTGACAAGACAGGCGGCCAAAACTATTGGATTTCAGCGACTTAGGCATCGATTCGGATATCGTTGCCGCACTAGCTTCAAAAGGCATTACTAGCCCATTCCCGATTCAGGAACAGGCTATTCCCCTTGCTTTGACTGGGCAGGACCTCATTGGTCAGGCCAAAACTGGCACAGGTAAAACCCTCGGTTTTGGACTTCCAATCATCCAAAGGCTTGGGCTAAACCCTTCCCACGGTGCCAAAGCCCTAGTTGTGGTTCCGACCCGCGAATTGGCGATTCAGGTAGCCGATGACCTCACTTTGGCCTCATCCAACAGAAATCTTCAAGTTGCTGCTATTTACGGTGGCAAGTCTTACGAGGGTCAAGTTGCACAAATTGATGCTGGAGCGCAACTCATAGTTGGGACTCCCGGTCGACTAATTGACCTAAGCAATCAGCGGAAGCTTGATCTTTCAAAAATCGAATGCATGGTCTTGGATGAAGCGGACGAGATGCTCGATCTTGGCTTCTTGCCTGATGTTGAAAGACTCTTTGCTTTCACTCCAGCTGGTAGACAAACTATGTTGTTCTCAGCAACAATGCCTGGACAGATTGTTTCTCTGGCTAGAAAATATCAAAATAAGCCAGTACACATCAGAGTAAATGATCCTGATGAAGGTCACACTAAAGCTGACATAAAGCAATTCTTTTATAGAGCTCATGCGTTAGACAAGGACGAAGTAGTTTCCAGAATTCTGCAATCAGAAGGCAGAGGCAAGACCGTAATCTTCACAAAGACTAAACGTCAGGCAGCGAAACTTTCTGAAGAGCTGGTGGATCGCGGTTTTAAGGCAACAGCACTCCACGGTGACATGTCGCAAGAGGCACGCGAAAAATCTATGGATGCTTTTAGAAGTGGCAAGAAAGACATCCTTGTTGCCACTGAAGTGGCGGCTAGAGGTATCGATGTTGATGATGTTACTCACGTAATCAACTACACAGTTCCAGAAGACGAAAAAGCTTACTTACACAGAACCGGAAGAACCGGGCGTGCCGGTAGGACTGGTATCGCTGTTACTTTTGTGGACTGGGAAGACTTACTTCGTTGGTCAAATATTGATAGAGCGTTGGAGCTTGGTGTTCCTGAACCGGTTGAAACCTATTCATCTTCACCGCATCTATTCAGCGATCTAAATATTCCAGACGGAACCAAGGGACGCATAGCCGCGACTAAGCGACCAGCCGATTGGAAACCAGGCGACAACGAGAAACCTAGAGGGCAGAAACCTAAAGGCAATCAGCAAAATAGAAAACCAAGCGCCGCACCTGCAAAACCTCAAGGTGAACGCAAGCAGAGGAGCAGAACTCGCACTTATAAACAAGGTGAATAGTTAGAACGAATGGGAAAGAGTTGGTTTTGTTCCAGTTCCTAGTTGCAGAATTTTCCGTAACATCTCGATCGAAGTTGTTCTTAGTCCCAGAGGGTTTTTCGGCTTAACGCCTAAACCGTGATAATCACTTGAGCCAGTTGTGATCAAACCAAACTCGGCAGCAAAGCTTTCTAAAATTAATTTGACTTCAGGTGGAACTTCACGATGATCCGTCTCAATTCCTATCAATCCAGCTTCAACCATTTTCTGAAAGTGTTCTCTTGGAAATGAAATCGGCTGATCATCCTCTGTGCTGGTTCGAGCAAGTGGATGAGCGATTACAGGAACTCCACCAGCATCGCGAACGATTCTTATTGCATCTAGAACATCAGGTGCTTCGTTTCTCACGTAATACGGACTGTCTTTAGAGATTGGTGAGTCAACTGCCTCGAAAACATCCTCTACCGATTTGAACTCGCCGAGATGAACTAAAGCAGTGGCCAGGTCGGGCCTTCCCAACGTTGAATCTTCTTGGGCTAATTCCAAGACCAGATCAAAACTCAGCTTTGGATAAGCAACTTGTAGTTTTTCAACAAATTTATTTGTTCTTACATATCTAGAGCGAACGTTTTCCGCGAGCATGGCCTTCAAGGCTTGGTCATCTGGGTTGGGTAAATAAGCCAATAAATGAACACCAAATGGCGTATGGCCCGATATCCGACCTTCAGTCGTTATCTCAATACCCGGGATAAAAGAAAGAGACAGCTCTTTAGCCAATTTTGCTGCTTGGTCCCAGCCATCGGTCCGGTCATGATCGGTCAAAGCAAACACATCCAAGCCTGCACTCTTTATGTTTGCTAAGAGTTCGGCAACGGTATCTGCACCATCTGAATTCTTGGAGTGGATGTGAAGGTCAATCTTCAAACTATTACCTTTCCCTTTCCTCTCCAACATAACAGGGACAACCGACAGGTTTTGCGTAAAAATGGCAGAATAAAACAATGAGCAAAGACGCATCTGAGAAACTAGCCGCCAGAGGATCTGCAAGATCACATCGACCTTCAGGCAACGAATTCGTTAAATACATCGGTAGCAACTGGGCAGCCGATACCTCCCCACTTCCTAAGCAAGACAAAGTAGCTCCTTTCGCTGCGCAACGTCGTGCAACAGTTGCTAATGCATTCAAAGGAAAGGTACTGGTAATTCCAGCCGGTGGTGAAAAGGTTAGATCTAACGACACCGGTTATCGATTCCGTCCGCACTCAGCTTTTGCTCACTTGACCGGTTGGGGCAGTGCCACAGTTCCTGATTCTGTATTAGTTATAGATTCAAGAGGTAAAAGTGCTAAATCAACTCTTTACTTCAGAGAAACAGCAGGAAAAAACACTGATGAGTTTTTTGCTAACTCCGCTATTGGGGAATTCTGGGTTGGTTCAAGACCGGGCTTAAAGCATGTTTCAGCTTTACTTGGTCTCGCAACTAAATCGCTAAGCAAATTAGAAGTCGACTTGAAATCTATGGAGAAGAAGGATGTACTCACTCTCGAAAAGAGTACGGCTCTGGTTGAGTTTGTTAGCGAACTCAGGCTCATAAAAGATGCCTACGAGATTGCTGAGATGAAGAAATCTGTTGCAGCATCAATCAAAGGCTTTGAGTCTGTTGTCAAAAACCTGAAGGCAGCTACAAAGCACCCTAGAGGTGAACGTATTGTTGAGGGAGCATTTTTCGCGCAAGCAAGAGCTGAAGGTAACGACCTGGGTTACGAGACCATTGCGGCAGCCGGACACCATGCCTGCACCTTGCACTGGATCATCAACGATGGTCCGGTAAAGCCAGGAGAACTATTACTGCTTGATGCAGGTGTTGAGGTGGATAGCTTATACACAGCGGATGTGACCAGAACTCTTCCAATCAACGGCAAGTTCTCCAAGATTCAGAAAGAAATCTATCTGGCAGTTCTTGAAGCCGCTGATGCAGTATTCGCAATTGCTAAACCTGGAGTTACATATTCTGAAATGCACAAAACTGCGATGAAGGTAATCGCTCAGAAGACTGCGAAGTGGGGGTTCTATAAAGGTGGTTATGAAGAATCATTGAAGCCTGAGAACCAATGGCATCGCCGTTGGATGATTCACGGCACAGGTCATCATTTAGGTCTGGATGTTCATGACTGCGCTCACGCAAGAAGATCGATGTACCACGATCACGTTCTTGAAGAAGGAATGATTTTCACAATAGAGCCCGGTCTCTACTTTCACAAAGATGACCTAATGGTCCCTAAAGAATTTAGAGGAATTGGGGTTCGAATTGAAGATGATGTTTTAGTTACCAAGAATGGAGTCAAGAACTTGACTGCGGCGTTGCCTAGAAAGCCAAAAGAAATAGAAAAGTGGATGGCAAAGTTGCGGTCCTAAGCTTCCGCTTGCCCACCTCTCACAAAAGCTTCTGACGCTTCGCTGGTTAGCTCGCTGGGAACCACCACCTCGTATTTACTGGCTACTACCAGCGACCCGCTGGCAAAACTTCGCTTGCTTTTTGCCAGTGAAAATCTGATTACCTGCCAAAGCATGCCGAACCCGGCACCTACCAAGATGGCCGAACCTAAACTAAACAATGGAGTTGTGGCAGAGGGCTCTGTTGAAGTACCGAAAATCAAAAAGACCAGCAGCCCAAGCCAGGAACCAGTCATGGCTCCGTTAATAGCAACTTTGCTGTAGTTGATTCGTGACCTTACTCTTTCTACAGTTGAAAGATTGGTGCCAACGATAGCTATAGCTGTCGCAGGAAAATTACCCCTGAGGATGCGATCAACATAGGCCACTGCCTCTAGATAATTGCTGAAATCAGCCACAGCAGTGCCATTTGGTAGTGAAGAAGCGATACCAACAGGGGTCATGGGGTTTCTCTTTGCCATAGAACTAGTCTGCCAGAGTCTCACCTACTCGTCTAAGGTTAATGTGTGAGCGCAACTAGAGTCTTTGTTGCCCGTTTAGCGGGCTGTGGCGTCTTTGACCCTGCCGGTGATCGGGTAGGTAAAGTCATCGACGTTCTAGTGGCTTACCGTAAATCGGGTTCCCCAAGGGCCACTGGAATGCTAATTGAGATTACTGGCCGAAGAAGAGTTTTCGTTCCGATCGCCAGAGTTACCTCTATTGCTCCAGGTCAGGTAATAACCAATGGGCTAGTAGACCTTCGTCGATTTACCCAACGCGGGCAAGAGGTCAGAGTTATAGCCGAGATGCTTGGCCGAAAAGTAAGCCTTAAGGATGGCTCAGGTCAAGGCACCATTGAAGACTTAGCTATCGAACTAAACGAACGTAAAGACTGGATTGTGTCCGATCTTTTCTTGAGACGACCTAAAACAACTTCGACACCGTTCGGCCGTGGCGCAACATTGTTCATCGAGTGGGACGACGCGATAGAAGAAGGCAGAACAGCTGAAAGCCAATCTGCAGAGCAGTTGATTGCAACTTACTCAGACATGCTTCCTGCCGACCTGGCGAGTGCGTTGATGGATTTGCCAGAAGAACGCATGATTGAGGTTGCTGAAGAGCTCGATGATGAGCGATTAGCTGATGTCTTGGAAGAGTTACCTGAAGAAGAGCAAATTGAAATTGTTCAAGATCTAGATGACGAGCGTGCTGCCGAAGTTCTAGATTTAATGCAGCCTGATGATGCTGCTGACCTAATGCAGAATCTTCCAGGAGATAGAGCAGAAGCAATTCTGGATTTGATGGACGAAGAAGAAGCTGATGACATCAGACGTCTGATGCAATTCGATGAATTTACTGCTGGTGGACTTATGACCACTGAGCCGGTAATCTGTTCAGCGGATGCAACTGTGGCTGAAGCCATGGCTCTTATCAGAAGAAAAGAAGTTGCCCCCGCTCTTGCGGCCTCGGTTTTTGTCACCTTGCCACCACACGAAACTGTGACTGGTAGGTATCTGGGAATGGTTCATTTCCAGAGACTGCTGCGGTATCCACCGCACGAGCGCCTAGGAACAATCCTGGACATAGATGTTGAGCCGGTTACGGCCGAGACTCATATATCCAAAATTCACCGCACCTTGGCAAACTACAACCTTGTTGCTTTGCCTGTCATTGATAGCGAACATCATCTAATCGGTGTTGTAACCGTTGATGACGTATTAGACCACTTGCTTCCAGATGACTGGAGAACCGAAGATGTGGAGGAATCTCATGACTAGATCACGTGAGCGCCTCGATACTCCTATGCTCGGAAAGCGTAAATCTTTAGTGCCGCGAATTGACCGTGAACGATTCGGTCGAGCTTCAGAAACTTTTGCGAGGGCTTTAGGCACCGGCGGATTCCTAATTGGCCTAACCATATTTTGTATTATCTGGTTGGCATGGAACAGCTGGGCTCCAGCAGAATGGAGCTTTGACCCTAGAGTAACCAACTTCACTTTGCTCACCCTGTTGCTTTCACTTCAGGCCTCATATGCCGCTCCCCTGATTCTTCTTGCTCAGAACCGTCAAGATGACAGGGATCGAGTAAAGACTGAACAAGATCGTCAACGCGCCGAACGTAATCTTGCCGATACCGAGTATCTCGCTAGAGAAGTTGTCGCACTGAGGCTCGCTATGGAAGAAGTAGCCACCAAGGAATTTGTCAAGGATGAACTTCGTGAAACTCTTGAAGAGTTGCTTGCTGAGTTAAGGAACCAGACCAAACCTGGCGATAAGACTGAATGAATGAGCTCGAATCTAGGGTTTATCAAGCCTTAGCCAAAGTTGTCGACCCTGAGTTACGCCGACCGATAACCGATTTAGGAATGGTCGGCGTTATCGCTGGGTCTGCTGATTCTTTCGAAGTAACAATCAAACTGACCGTGAGCCATTGTCCGCAGGCTGACTACCTTGAAAACGCAACAATGAATGCCTTGGCAGAGGAGTTCCCGAAAGATACGTTCCAATTGCTTATGTCAGTAATGACAGCGGAAGAATTAGCTGAACTAAAACTCAAACTACGCGAAGGTAAGGAACCCAAAACCAATCCCTTTACCGAAGGAACAGCAACCAAAATATTTCTCATAGGTTCAGGTAAGGGCGGCGTTGGCAAGAGCTCTATTACCGTAAATCTTGCGGTTCAGTTGGCAAAGCAGGGTTACGAGGTCGGGGTAATTGATGCTGACATTTTTGGTTTTAGCATTCCAGGTCAACTAGGAACAACTGATCGACCAACCAGATTAGATGACATGATTTTGCCTCCGATTGCCCATGGCGTGAAAGTTATTTCGATTGGGATGTTTTTACCCGGCAATGAGCCGGTAGCCTGGCGTGGACCTATGCTTCACAAAGCAGTTGAACAATTCCTTACCGAGGTTTACTGGGGTCAACTCGATTACCTTTTGATAGATATGCCTCCAGGAACTGGTGATGTTGCAATCTCCGTTGGTCAGCTTTTACCAACTGCCAAAACCATCGTTGTTACCACCCCGCAACAAGCTGCGGCTAATGTAGCTGAAAGAAGCGGAACCGCAGGACTCAAAACAGGTCAAGAAATCTTTGGTGTCATTGAAAACATGAGCTATCTGATTCAGCCAGACGGATCAAAACTTGAACTATTCGGATCCGGCGGCGGTGAAAAGGTTGTCCAATCACTCTCAGATAGAACAGGAACTACCATTCCACTCTTAGGGAAGATTCCGCTAAGCATTGCCCTGAGGTCGGGCTCTGATAAAGGCAATCCGGTAATTTTAGACAGCCCAGACGATATCGCAGCCAAAGAATTGGCCGCGCTCGTTCAGATTTTGATTGCTTCTAAACTTCCTAGCAGTGCAAGAACTTTGAAGGTTAGCCTGACCTAAACTTGAGGCTATGAGTGAAACGTCCATAGCGTCCCTGATCCAACATTTAGGCCCAACTCCAACCACCATTGGAATCGCCAATCCAAACACGGGAAAGGTGTTCTATGAATTGCCCCAACACAATTCAGAACAAGTTGCAACAGCCGTGGCAGCAGCCAGAGAAGCTCAAAAGAGTTGGGGCAATACGAGCCCTTCAGAAAGATCAGCTTGGTTATATCGTTTACACGATCTAATCCTCAAAGAACAAGACAAGTTGATGGACATAGTCCAACTCGAAACCGGTAAAGCTAGAGCACATGCCTTCGAGGAGGTCGCCGGAGGTTTAGGTTCCGCTCGTTACTATGCCAAGGTTGGCCCTAAGGCACTAAAGTCAGTCAAGACAGTTGCTGGAGTACCATTTCTGACTAAGACCTGGGTAAACCACATTCCAGTTGGTGTTGTTGGAATTATTACTCCTTGGAACTATCCGCTAGCACTTTGCCTCTTGGATGTATTACCCGCTTTGATGGCTGGAAATTCAGTGGTGCAAAAATCAGATAACCAGACCACTCTCACTGCGCTGTTTGCTAGATACCTTGCTATCAAGGCTGGTTTAGATCCAAAGTTGTGGACCATAGTTGCCGGTGATGGTGCCACAGTTGGTGACGCGCTAACTGATAACGCTGATTACATCGCTTTTACCGGCAGCGCTGCTACCGGCAGGCTAGTTGGCGCAAGAGCCGCTGCAAGACTAATTCCATTTAGTTTGGAGCTAGGTGGAAAGAACCCGCTAATCGTTCTACCGTCAGCAGATCTTGATAAAGCAGCCGAGACATTGATTGGCGGAGCTTTTGGTTCAGCTGGTCAACTATGTGTTTCCATTGAACGAGCATATGTGCCAAATAACCTAAAGACAGAGTTTGAAGAGATTCTCAGGGAAAAGGTCAACAAACTAAAACTTGGTTCATCAAATGACTTCAGCATCGACATAGGAACCCTTACAGGCCCTAACCAACTTGCCCGTGTTTCAGGGTTTGTTGATGATGCAGTTAGTAAAGGCGCAAAGGTTATTGCCGGCGCAAAAGCTCTTCCGGATCTTGGTCCTTACTACTATGCGCCAACTGTAGTAACCAATGTGACGAGTGAAATGAACATGTTCAAAAAAGAAGTCTTTGGGCCAGTAATAGCACTTTATGGTTATGACACCATTGATGAAGCCGTAACTTTGGCAAATGACACAACTGAAGGTTTGAATGCTTCTGTTGTTGGTAATACCCGTGAAGCTAAGAAAGTTGCTGCACGTATCATGGCGGGAACCGTAAACATCAATGAGGGTTTCAGAGCTACCTTTGCAAGTCTTGATACCCCTATGGGTGGAATGAAGAACTCAGGTCACGGGCGAAGAAACGGCGTTGATGGCTTGCTTAAATACACCGAAGCTCAAGCTATTGGTATTCACAAAGGTTTACTGAAATTCCCTAGCAAAGGTAACCAATACAATCGGATGGCTCCTCTGCTAAATCTTCTATCCAAGATTATGAGAAGACTCTAAGTCGATTCTTGGTCAAAGGGTGCACTTTCGCCTGGTTTTAGGTTGGGTTGAATCCGAGTTTTAACTTGGTTTAAATCAGAGTGTTTGACCGCCGAATGGTCGTCTTCCAGCAAAGCTTCGCGAATGATTCTCCGTGGATCATATTGGCGAGGGTCTAGTTTCTTCCAATCCAGATCCTCAAAACCCTCACCCAGTTCTTCTTTCATTTGAGCTTGAGCGGAATTAGCCATAGCCCTCATCTTTTTGATGAATTGAGCAAACGATCTAGCGTATTGTGGCAGTCGTTCTGGCCCCAAAATGAATACGGCTAGCACCAGCAAGATGAGTATCTTTTCACTACTTAGTCCAAACACTCTTTTAGGTTACCTGCTCGCCTAACCCTTTGAAGCCTTAACCATAGATATGCTCGTCTTAGATTATGGTTGACAAGATATCTAGTTGGAAATACGCGGAAGAATACCCGAGCGAACCCGCGGTGATTTCTCGTGCTCGGCAGCGAGCAGATGAGATGGGCATCGAATCCATCACAGCTGCAACGGGCTCACACTTAGCCGTTCTCGTCGGAGCACTTAATGCCAAGGCGATAGTTGAAGTCGGAACAGGCGCTGGGGTCTCTGGACTCTGGATGCTACTAGCCAATAGCAATTGTGTTCTTGCCACTATAGAAACTGAATCCGAATATCAGGAATTGGCCCGACTCGCTTTCGACCAAGCAGGAATAGCCAGTTCGAGACTCAGACTCATCAATGGCAAGTCTTCTGAAGTGTTGGCAAATCTTGCCGATGCAGCCTATGACCTGGTACTTCTCGATGGAGACAAGGACACACTCATGCAGCAGGTAAGCGAATCATTTAGACTGCTTCGACCTGGTGGAGTTCTTGCGATTGCTCATGCCCTTTGGCGAGATAGAGTTCCAGATATGGGGCTAAGCGACGAGAACACGATGGTTT
This sequence comes from Actinomycetota bacterium, assembly GCA_009921165.1. GTDB lineage: Bacteria > Actinomycetota > Actinomycetes > Actinomycetales > Microbacteriaceae > Rhodoluna. The sequence goes on from RFYI01000006.1 coordinate 48,131, forward strand.
ATAGAAATGCACTTGAACTGCTTTCAAATTCAGATGACTTCATTGCAACTCTCTCGCCTGTCGGCGACGGTTTATTGCTTGCAACTAAACGAGGTTAAAGAAAAAACCATCTGAGCTAACAGATGGTTTTCACTTTTAAGCTTTAGCGCTTCTTGATTCCGGCCAGCACCTTTTTGAGTTGATCGACTTCATCGTCGTTTACAGAAATCACTAGCCGACCTCCACCCTCGAGTGGAATTCGCAAAACTATTAGTCCCCGTGCTTCACGCTCGGCTTCCATTGGACCGTCTCCGGTGCGAGGCTTCATTGCTGCCATTTAGAACTCCTTGATGCTTGGCTTTTGCCGCAGAACTTCTATTAAACCACGAGTTTGGCGGAGTTTTTGGGCTGTATGGAAAACCTCAGTATCCATTTGATTACTTTTAGGCTAAGAGCCAGGCCCGCAAGGCCTTTTCACAGGAATAGATCTGGTCTATTTCCACCGCTTCATCGTCAGCATGGGCCTTATTTGGGTCCCCTGGGCCAAAGTTCACAGCAGGGATACCAAGAGCGCTAAAGCGCGCCACATCAGTCCAGCCATACTTAGGAAAAGGTGTAGTTCCGGTAGCTGCCACAAATGCTGCAGCTTCAGGAAGGTCCAAACCAGGTCTAGCCCCATCAGCAAAGTCAGTGACCAAAAGGTCATGTCCTGCAAATAGTTCTCGAAGATGAGCTTCAGCTTCTTTACTGTTCTTAGCAGGAGCAAACCTGTAATTCACAGTAATCACGGCTTCATCTGGAATGACATTGGCTGCAATACCTGAGCTCATTAGAACTGCATTCAAACTCTCACGATAGACCAGGCCATCGACTTCAATTTCTTGAGGAACATAGCCCGCCAAAATAGCTAGCGGTGTTGCTGCCTTATGCAAGGCATTCTCCCCCATCCAAGGTCTAGCGCTGTGTGCCTTGGTTCCTGAAAGCTTTATCTCAGCTCTAAGAGTTCCATTACAGCCACCTTCGACACGAGCATTGCTGGGTTCACAGAGGACAGCAAAGCTGCCATCTAGTAACTCTGGTCTATTTCTTGAAATGCGACCTAAACCATTTAAGGCAGAGTCCACTTCTTCATGATCATAGAAGACCCAGGTCACATCAACATTAGGTGCGGTGAGTTCCGCAGCTAGTTTCAACTGAACGGCAACACCGGCCTTCATGTCTACTGTGCCTCGACCCCAAAGAACATGAGATCTTTCCAAGCTAATGATTTTGGTTGGCAGGTTATCGGCAATCGGGACTGTATCAATGTGGCCTGCGATAACTACTCGCTTTGACTTACCAAGATTGGTCCTAGCGATGATGGCGTCACCATCTCTAATCACCTCAAGGTGAGGATAAGCCTGTAAAGAACTTTCAATGGCATCAGCTAGCTCTTTCTCATTACCTGAGACAGATTCAATGTCGCAGATGGTACGAGTTAGCTCTAAAACATCACTTTTTAGATCCAGAATCATAGGCACTATACGAGCCTACTTGTAACCTTGATAGTGATGAATACTTCAGCCAATCAAAATCAAGCCTGGGGCATGGGTCTTGCGACCATTTCCTCCGACGGCACCATTCTGGATACCTGGTATCCAAAACCTCAACTAGGCCCAGCCCCTACCGGTGATGCTGTCTATTTGATGGATAAAGACTTCGATGCCCTGATTGGTAAAGACCCTCGACGTAATGTCGAAACCAAGGCGGTTAGAACTGAGATCGATTTAGATGCTCCAGTTTCCTCAACTCCAGATGCCTATCTAAGACTGCACCTGCTATCTCATTTGTTAGTAAAACCAAACAGCATCAACCTGGATAACCTAATGACCCATTTACCGATAGTGGTCTTTAGCTCTATCGGTGCCCTATCGGTCGCAGACTACGAACACCTGCTACCAACTCTTATCCGAGCAGGAGTGAGCGTTCATTCCATCGATAAGTTCCCAAGACTTGTTGACTATGTCGTACCTAAAGGTGTTCGTATTGCCGACGCTAACCGAGTGCGTCTAGGCGCTTATCTTGCTCAAGGAACCACCATCATGCATGAAGGCTTTGTGAACTTCAATGCTGGGACTCTTGGCGTTGCAATGGTTGAAGGTCGTATTGCTCAAGGTGTGATTGTTGGCAACGGATCAGATATTGGTGGTGGAGCCTCGATTATGGGCACACTATCCGGTGGCGGTAAAGAACGAGTAAAGATTGGTGAACGAGCATTGCTTGGAGCTAACGCTGGTGTTGGTATCTCTATCGGTGATGACTCTGTTGTTGAAGCTGGACTGTATGTAACAGCAGGTACCAAGGTAACCATCATTGATGGCTCAGAAGAGAGAACCGTTAAAGCTGTTGAATTAAGCGGTCAACCTAACCTGTTGTTTAGAAGAAACTCTGTAAATGGCAGAGTAGAAGTCTTACCAAGAGCTGGTGTTGGAATTACTTTGAACGCTGCTCTTCACACTGGTAAGTAAGAATTTAGTTCTTGAGCTTTAGCTTTCGCATCACTGCAGCCAATAATAATTCTTTGATAAGGACCGCTCTTTAGATCCAAGATTAGAGCCTGCTGTCCTCGAACCCAATAGACCATCATCT